>JBDRBI010000028.1:0-24668 GCA_043822885.1 Candidatus Omnitrophota bacterium | reverse complement strand
CCGATCATCCGTCTTTTGCGCGGCAAATATCCCGACGCGTATATTGCTTTTCTGGTAAGACCGGAGAACAAGGATGTAGTTAAAAATAATCCGCATCTGGATAAGGTTATCGTATACGATAAGTACGGACAGGAGAAAAGTCTTATAGATACCGTAAAATTTGCTTTAAAGCTTAGAAATGAAAAATTTGATACCGCCATAGCTCTTCATCCTACGAATCGCGTACATATGATAATGTTTTTGGCGGGTATACCCCGGCGTATAGGATATGACAGAAATATGGGGTTTCTTTTAAGTGAAAAGGTCGGTCATAGGAAACATGAAGGAGATATGCATGAGACGGATTATAACAGGGATCTCCTGGTTGAAGCGGGTTTTGATGTTTCCGGATATGACAGAAAACCTTATATGGCTACGACGGATGCTGATAAAAAATTAATAGAGTCTCTTAAAAAAGACGAATCTATCGGGAAAGAAATAATAGCTATACATGCCGGGGCCAGCTGTGTTTCCAAGAGGTGGGACCCCAAGAGATTTGCCGAAACAGCGGATATCCTTAAAGACAGGTATGGATGTGATATTGTGCTGGTGGGAGGAGATGAGACTTCGGAATATAGCGCGTCTATTGTCTCACATATGCGCAATAAAGCACTGGACCTTACGGGTGATCTCTTAGTAGGGGAACTCGCGGAATTTTTATCCGGATGCCGGCTGTTCATATCCAACGATTCCGGACCGGTCCACATAGCCGTTGCCGTGGGGACCCCGGTCATAACTATTTTCGGCCGCAATGACCCCGGACTTTCACCCAGACGATGGGGGCCTCTAGGGGATAGAGACATTATCTTGCACAAACCGGCGGATTGTGATCGGTGCCTGGCCCATCTGTGCAATAACCAACTGCAATGTTTACAAGCAGTTACAACTGATGATGTTGTCAGCGCCGCGGATGCTATCCTGGGCAAATAAAAGCAGACCATAGATGTAAAAGAAGAGAGAAGCGAGAGGAAAGAGAGAGAAGAAGTCACCAGTCACCAGTTGACCCCAGCTATTTTCTTCGAAAACACTGGTGACCCGGTGACTAGGTGACTGGTGACTAGTAATGTAATGCGGGTTTTAACCCGCAAATTCCTAAACAGCACTTCAGTCAATCTTTTGGTAATCGGCAACTGGCAACTGGTTACTTTTCTTCCTTCTTCCTTCTTCCTTCACCTCGCTAAACAATTGTTCCTTGCTTGTTCTATATTAAAATAATATAATAATCCCTTGGTAGGGACGCTTATTATCACAAGGAACAAAGGAGTCCGGAATGGAAGAAAAACTCGAGATCTCTGTAAATGACAGTAATTTTAAAAAAGAGGTGATTGAATCCCCTTTTCCGGTATTGGTAGATTTTTGGGCCGAATGGTGCGGGCCATGCAAGATGATCGCTCCGGTCATCGAAGAGATCGCGGAAGAATTTCAAGGTAAATTAAAAGTTTGTAAAGTCAACATCGAAGAAGCGCCTAAGACATCAGCGGACTACGGTATTATGAATATACCTACTCTTATACTGTTCAAGAACGGTAAAGTCGCGGACAAAGTCACGGGTGCGATACCGAAAAACGATATTATCTCAAAAATAATCCCTCATCTAGGATAGGGTTCACGGAGGAATAGGTGAAAAAATATAAATATTCTACTCTAGCCAATGTCGTAAAGAAATTCAAAAACAAGAAGATCATTGTTCTAGGAGATCTCTTGCTGGATCAGTTCATATGGGGCGAAGTATCACGCATCTCTCCGGAAGCGCCTGTACCTGTTGTTTGGGTCAAGAACGAAGGATTTATGCCGGGGGGAGCGTGTAACGTAGCAAACAATATCGCTAAACTTGGGGGAGAGGTATCTCTTGTCGGAATAGTCGGAGAGGACGAAAAAGCGGATATCTTAAAAAAACAGCTTGAAAAAGACAATATATCCACGGAAGGCATAATATCCGATAAAAATAGGCCTACTATTCTAAAAACAAGGGTAATAGCTCATCATCAGCAAGTGGTACGTATAGATCGCGAAGACATAGAACAGATCTCGAACAAATACCTTAGCAAAATACAAGATTATCTGAAAACACAGATAAAACATACCGATGGGCTTATCATAGAAGATTATGGGAAAGGATTGATAACACCTTCTCTTCTGCGCATGGTAGTAAAAGAGGCTAAAAAATACGGAAAAATAATCGCTGTTGACCCCAAAGAGAATCATTTTTCGTACTATAAAGGGGTGAATGTTATTACTCCGAATCATCATGAAGCCGCGAAAGCCGTGGGTTTTCAGATAAACAGCAGGGAAACTCTGCACAGAGCCGGAGAAAAACTGCTTAAAAAACTTAAAGCTAATGTTATTCTCATTACATTGGGTGAAAACGGTATGATGGTGTTCGAGAAAGGAAGATCCCCAAAAAAAATACCTACACTTGCCCAGGAAGTTTTTGATGTGTCCGGAGCGGGAGACACGGTCGTCGCGGTATACACTTTGTGCGCGGCAAGTAAAGCTTCTCCGATGCTGGCGGCTCATATCGCTAATTGCGCCGCGGGAATAGTCGTAGGTAAAGTAGGAATTGCCGTGGTCGGAGAGAAAGAGCTTTTGGACAGATTAAAGAGAGAAGCGGGAAGAGGCGGTCAATGAAAGTAGTAGCGGTCATACCCGCAAGATGGCAATCCACGAGGCTTAAAGGAAAAGTCCTATCGGATATAAACGGAAAGCCCATGATACAACACGTGTGGGAGAGGGCTAAAAAAGCGCGGGAAGTCGATGATGTTATCGTAGCGGTGGATAAAGAAAAAGTATTAAGGGCGGTTGAGAAATTCGGGGGAAAGGCTATGCTTACTTCTAGAGAACTTCTTTCCGGAACGGATAGAGTAGCCGAGGTAGCCGGAAAGATCGACGCGGATATATTTGTTAACGTACAGGCGGATGAACCTCTGATCCATCCCGATATGATAGATGAACTGGTCCGGGTATTTAAGTACGAACAAAATATTGAAATGGCGACACTGATCAAACGGGCGCATAGCGGGGAAATACAAGATCCGAATGTTGTAAAAGTGGTAGTCGACAGAAAAGGATTTGCCCTGTATTTTTCGAGAAGCCCCATTCCTTATGTCAGAGACGCGGAGGAAGGGGAAGACATAGCGGGCAGATATTTTAAACATATCGGGCTGTACTCATACACTAAAGATTTTTTGTTTACATTTACCGGTCTGCCGAAATCCACGCTCGAACATGATGAAAAACTGGAACAGCTAAGGGTGTTGGAGCACGGGTATAAGATAAGGACCATCGAGACCAGACATGATACCTTGGGGGTTGATACCGAGGAAGATCTCGAAAAGGTAAGAAAGATCATATCCCGGGGATGGAAAGCGCAGAGCATAGGGCACAGGGCATAGAGCACAGAGCACAGCGTTAACGTAAGCATGGGTGAATGATACCGCGCAAAGCGTAGCAGCAAGGGTTCGAGCTAGCGATTTTTATATACATAGCGCTATGCGCTATGCCCTATGCAGATTATATAGGTCAAATTGTTACAAAAAGAGGCAATATGAATAAAGAAGATATAGTTACGCATACCGTAAAAGTTAAAAATGTTCTCATAGGCGCGTGGAATCCGCTGGTTCTTATCGCGGGGCCTTGTGTAATAGAGTCGGAGAAAAGCGCCCGGGAACACGCCGAGAAGCTGAAGGAAATAACGGGGAAAATAGGGATACCGTTCATCTTTAAGGCCAGTTATGATAAGGCCAATAGAAGTTCATCTGGGTCTTTCAGAGGCCCCGGGATAAAAGAGGGCTTAAGAATACTCAAGGGCATACGAGAAGAACTGGATATACCCGTTCTTAGCGATGTGCATACGACAGAGGAAGTCGGACCCGCGGCGGAAGTCCTAGATGTGCTGCAGATACCCGCTTTTCTGTGCCGGCAAACGGATCTCTTGGTCGAAGCGGCTAAAACCGGAAAAGCGGTAAATGTTAAAAAGGGGCAATTTATGTCCCCTAGAGAGATGTTCAATGTAACGGCTAAGATCGAAGAATGCGGGAACAACAATATCATGCTCACGGAAAGAGGGACTACTTTCGGATACAATATGCTTATCAATGATTTTAGGGCTATACCCATAATGAGAGAGACAGGATATCCCGTGATATATGATGCTACGCATTCCGTGCAGATGCCGGGAGGGCAAGGCACCTCAAGCGGAGGAGATGCTAAATATGTGCTTCCCTTGTCAAAAGCAGCTGTCGCCGTGGGATGTGACGCTTTATTCGTCGAAGTACATAAGTCACCCGAGAAGGCCATGAGTGACGGGCCGAATATGTTAAAACTGGATGATCTCGAGGATTATCTTAGAGAAATAAAGATCTTAGAAAAAATAGGAAGAAAAATATGAGCATTTCCATAGCTAAAAAAGTATTAGAGAATGAAAGTAAGGCTATCGCGGCCCTTATAGACAGGATAGACGGGAATTTTGATAAGATAATAGAGGCATTGGCAGATAACAGGGGACGCATAATCGTGACCGGAATGGGAAAACCGGGATTTATCGCACAAAAAGTCTCGGCAACTTTATCGTCGACCGGAACAGCGTCTCTGTACCTTCATCCTGCCGAAGCGCTGCATGGGGACCTGGGCAGAGTTACCTCAGAAGACATGATAATCGCTTTTTCGAACAGCGGGGAGACCGAAGAAGTAATAAGACTGATACCTATAATCAAAAAGATCGGGGCAAAACTTATCGCTATTACGGGAAACATGAAGTCCACACTGGCCGTTAACAGTGATTTCCGTATGGATAGTTCCATAGAAAAAGAAGCGTGTCCTATGGGGCTTGCTCCTACTACTTCTACCACGGTCATGCTTGCTCTGGGTGACGCGCTGGCTATAGCTCTTTTGGAAAAAAAGAACATAAAGCCTAAAGATTTTGCTTTATATCATCCCGGCGGGTCTTTAGGGAAAAGGCTGCTTTTGAAAGTGGAAGACATAATGCGGCCGCAAAAAGAGACACCCATAGTGAGCGGAGACGTTATTGTTAAAGATGTGCTTTTGAGGATCACCGAACTGCGCGCCGGTTCGGCCAGTGTAGTCGATGAGAACGGCAAACTTATCGGAATATTCACGGATGGAGATCTGAGAAGGCATTTTGAGGCAGGGACGGATCTTCTTAATTCCAAAATATCCGATGTTATGACAAGATCTCCGGTATCCATAACCGGAGAACGTCTTGCCGCGGAAGCGTTCAAGATATTGTCCGATAAAAATATAGATGAAATACCCGTAGTGGACAAGAACGGCAAACCCGTTGGAATTCTTGATGTTCAGGATATCTTGAAAGCGGGATTAGTATAGAGGTAGTAGTTTAGCTTGCGTAAGAAACGCAAAGCGCATGGGGCACAGAGCATGGGACCAGAGACCATATAGACCATAGACTATTGACTATTGACCATTGACGAAAGGAAAACGCTATGAACAATTATTCTCCGGATATAATTGAGAGAGCAAAGAAGATCAAGGTACTTGTTCTGGATGTAGACGGAGTGCTGACGGACGGAAGAATAATCTATGGTACGTACGGGGATGAGCTGAAGAATTTTCATGTCAGCGACGGGTTAGGGATAATCCTCTTAAAAAGAGCGGGGCTTAAATGCGTAATACTCACCGCCAAAGCTTCGAGAGTTGTAAAAAAACGCGCTAAAGAACTTAAGATTGATAAGGTCTATCAGAATTTTCATTATAAGATCAATGCCTATGCCAAGATAATGAAAAAATTCAGGGTTAAAAACGAAGAGATATGCTTCATAGGGGATGATGTTATTGACATACCCATACTCAGACGCGTGGGATTGGCCATTACCGTCCCTAACGCCAGAGAATCGGTAAAAGGATATGCTCACTATATGACGAAAAAAGAAGGCGGACAAGGAGCGGTCAGAGAGATCTGTGATATGCTGCTTAAAGCGCAAGGAATATGGGATAAGGTTACGGAAAAATATTTTGAATGAAATCAAAATGTAGGGGCAATTCATGAATTGCCCCTACATGATTACCTTTTGATTTTAAATTTTGGATTTTAACCATGTATACAATTAAAGTAATATTAAATTTTAGCGGGGCGCATAACCTTAGAGGGTATAAGGGTAAGTGTGAGGATCTGCATGGGCATAATTGGAAAATAGAAGTAAAAGTTTGCGCGGAAAAACTTGATGATATCGGCATGGTATTGGATTTTAAAGAGTTAAAAACCAGGCTAGAGGATGTTATATCCGATCTGGACCATAAATATCTGAATGAGCTGAAGTATTTCAAAAAAGATAATCCCACTTCAGAAAATCTGGCTAAATATATTTATGATAGAATTTCAAAACGGTCACCCGAATTGAAAATAAAGTCCGTGACAGTATGGGAAACGGATACGTCTTCGGCTACGTATGGGTAGTAGTTTAGCTTGCGTAAGAAACGCAAAGCGCATAGGGCACAGAGCATGGTATATTGACCGATGCGCGAATGTTAAAATGCAAAAATGTAGGGGCAATTCATGAATTGCCCCTACAGGACCAAATTATGGAAAAGGCGATCGTGCTTTTGTCGGGGGGGATGGATTCCGCGGTTACGTTATATATCGCGAGGGAAGAGTATGACTGTCACGCGCTTATTTTTAATTACGGACAAAAAGCTCTCAAAGAAACGGAATTCGCGAAACGAACGGCCGACAAGGCGGGAGTCCCTTATGAGGTTTTGGATATCTCCATGCCCTGGCAGGGAAGCTCGCTTTTAGATAAAGACATGGCAATACCCAAGAATGACGACAGTTCGAGGGATGAAATACCGAATACATATGTCCCCGCAAGAAATATGATATTTTTAAGCTTCGGGGTATCCTTCGCGGAAGCCGTATCCGCAAAAGCTGTCTTCATAGGAGCTCATCAAATGGATTTTTCGAATTATCCTGATTGCAGAGATACATTTTTTGAATCGTTCCGACAGGTAGTGCGGAAAGGGACGAGAGAAGGGGTCGGCGGAAATCACATAGAGATAAAGACGCCCATTATAAACAGAAAGAAAGATGAAATAATAAGGATCGGCATGGAATTAGGAGTTCCGTTCGAACATACATGGTCTTGTTATGAAGGCGAGGAAATTCCTTGCGGAAAATGTGAATCCTGTGTATTCAGGATCGAAGCGTTTGAAAGATCGGGAATACAGGATCCGGCTAGGGTATCCAGGGGATAGATTAAAAATCAAAAATCAAAAAGGCAAAATCAAAAACTGAACGCTAAACCCTAAACCCTAAAAATTATGGAAGCAAAAATATCTGAGATATTTACATCGCATCAGGGAGAAGGACCTTTTGCCGGAAGCCGTCAGCTTTTCGTGAGGTTCTACGGATGCAACCTTAATTGTGTGTATTGCGATACAGATCTGACAAGTTATAAAACATTTTCTCCGGAAGGTCTTTTGGGAAAGATATTGGATTTTGAAGAAGATTATAACGAACTTTCGGTTACCGGCGGCGAACCGCTCCTATATGCCGACTTTTTGCGTGTATTTCTGCCGATGTTCAAAAAATACAACGATAAAAAGAAAGTATATCTCGAAACTAACGGGACTTTGCCCAAAGAATTTTTGAAAATAAAAGATCTGATAGACATTGTAGCGATGGATATCAAACTCCCGTCTTCCGATCGGAACACTAAGGATCATTGGGCAGAACATGAGGAATTCATTAAGCTTCTATCAAAAGAAGAAACTATAATAAAAGCTGTTATAACCGATTCGACCACCATAGATGATATTAAAGAAATGGGTAGGATACTGTCTTGCCTTGATAAAAGCGCGGCTGTTGTGTTACAGCCGGTAACTCCGGGCGAAGGATCTCAGGGAGAAGCGGATGAAGAGATGTTATCATTTTTTAAAAGATACCTGGAGAAAGAAGTCGGACGTCAGACCAGTGTGATAGGGCAGATACATAAGTGCTTGGGAATAAGGTAGTCCCCGTAGTTTTCTTCGAAAACTAACACGGGGATAGGTGAAAAGCTTAAAGGTCTAAAGTCTAAGGTCCCGACTGTCATTGCGAGCGAAGCGAAGCAATCTCGCTCAAATGTATGAGATTGCTTCACTCACTACGTTCGTTCGCAATGACGGGGTTGTTAGCAATAGGAGAGTTATGAAAAAGACGTATAGAGGGCTTCAGGGTAATATCAAGAAACTTAAATTGCCGAAAATAGATGTGTGGGAGAACGAATACAAGGAAAAGGACTATGTGGTAAAGATCGAAACTTCGGAATTTACTTGTATATGCCCAAAAACGGGGCTTCCCGATTTTGGGCGAATAAACATAGAATATGGGCCGAAGGAAAGTTGTCTGGAACTAAAATCTTTCAAAGAATACATCGTATCTTACAGAGATGTCGGAATATTCCACGAACATGCGGTGAACCGTATGCTGGATGATCTTGTAAAAAGCTGCAGGCCAAAATGGGCCGCCGTTAAAGGGGTGTTTAATACCCGAGGCGGAATAACTACGACAGTCGAAGCGGAATTTAGGAAAGATTGTGGATGAGATTGCTGCGTCGTCCGCCTACGGCGGTTTCCTCGCAATGACGTACTGAGACCGCCTGTCATTGCGCCTGTCCGCCATAGCCAAATAATCTATGATTAGATTGGCGAAGGCGGGAACCCCGAAGGGGTGAAGCAATCTCAATTGAATTTTAAACTGTTTATGCCATGCGCTATGCTCTATGCGCTGTGCCTTCGGGGTTATTGGGTTAGCAGAACATGAAAATAAAGACGAGACGTTATTATATTTATTATGTTGCTAAAATTCTGTTTTACATCATAGGCCTTTTACCGCGCGGTATCAGTTTAGCGTTAGCTGATATTTTAGGCAGGGGGGCTTTCAGAATATTAAAAAAGCACCGGGATGTTACCGTATCAAACCTTGACGCGGTTTTCGGGGAGGATAATGAAAACAGCAAAGAGATCGCGAAAGATGTATTCAGAAATGTCGCGAAAAACGGAGCGGATTGGATAAAATTCCTGTTTTACAGAAAAAGCGAAATAAATAAGTTAGTTACGGAAATAGAAGGCCTGGAAAATTTGGACTGGGCTATTAAACAAGGAAAGGGAGTCATCTTACTTGCTTCCCATTTCGGCAACTGGGAACTCTTATCCATGTATCTATACTCCAATGGATATACCGGCGCGATAATAGCCAAGCGCATTTATTTTCATAAATACGACAAGTTGATAAGCCGCTTGAGAAAAAGATTCGGAGCGGACATAGTATACCGGGACGAGTCTCCCAAGAAACTTCTCAGGATACTTAAAAAAGGCGGTATGCTGGGTATCCTGGCGGATCAGGATGTTGACAGCGTTGAAGGTATTTTTGTGGATTTTTTCGGAAAACCCGCGTATACACCCGTCGCGCCCGTTAAGTTAGGAATGACCGTAGGCGCGAATCTTGTGCCTGCTTTTATGGTACGCAAGCCCGATAATAAATATAAACTTGTGGTAGAAAAACCCGTAGGTTTAGAAACGGGAAAAAATAAAGAAGAACTGGTCAGAAAGTATACTCAAGGCTGGACCGATACATTAGAGAAATACATAAGAAAATATCCGGATCAATGGGTATGGATGCATCCCAGATGGAAAACCAGCGGGCAGGCAGATCAATAGTTTCGGGAGAAATAATGGTGAAGAAGATAGTGGGAATATTTTTGTTCTTGTGTTTAACTGTCATAATTTTTTTTAGGACGGATTCTCATAAAGAAGAAAATATAGAAGAAAAAGCACAAGCAGAAGAAAAGAAAAAAACGGGCACCGATCTGGAACAAAAAGTTTTATCTTTTTCTATAGACGGACGCAATCCTAACGGTGTGAGACAATGGCATTTGGAAGGCAAATCGGCGGATATCGTGGGGGACGACATATATCTCGATGACATGGGCGCGGTCGCGTATGGCGACAACACTGTGGTCGTGCTGACTTCCGACAAAGGAATATACAGCAAAGGCAGAGGAGAAGTAGAGCTTGTCGGAAACGTTAATGTGAGTTCGGATGATGGCCTCACTTTAACTACAGAGAAAGCAAAATGGTCGCAGAACACGAAAGAAATATCCACGGATGATATGGTCAACATAAACAGAGACGGACTAAATGCCGTAGGTAAGGGCGGTATGGCAAATTCTGACACCATGTACGCGATCTTAAGGAAAGATGTTACGGTGGAGATGAAACCGGATACAACGATAATATGTGACGGCCCCCTAGAAATAGACTATAACGCTCATGTAGCGGTATTCAAAAACAATGTGAAAGTGGAAGACAAAGACGGTAAGCTTTTTTCGGATATGCTTACCGTTGAATTTGACGCTGATACCGAAAAGCTCACACGTGTTGTAGCTGAAGGTAATGTCAAAACTAAAAAAGGAAGAAGTTACACTATAAGTGAGAAAGCGATATACACAGAAAGCACAAAAAGCGCCAAACTTTTAGGAAGACCAAGGATCATAATAGATCCTGAGGAAATAGAGAAACTGGAAGGGCTTGGCGGATGAGCCGGTGAGTTGGGCTCAGACTGGAATTCCCCTATAAAAGGAGATGATAGAGGATGCATTTACTGGAAACTCGGGACCTGGTTAAACAATACGGCGGTAGAAGCGTAGTAAAGGGCGTAAGCATAAACGTAAGAAGAGGCGAAGTCGTAGGGCTTCTTGGCCCTAACGGGGCGGGAAAAACCACTACTTTCTATATGGTAACGGGAATAATAAGACCCGATTCCGGTCATGTTATTTTTGATAAAAAAGACATCACTAAACTTCCTATACACCAGAGGGCGCGTTCCGGGATAGGATACCTTTCGCAGGAACCTTCTATATTCCGGCAATTGACGGTAGAAGAAAATATCATGGCCATTATGGAGACATTGGGTTTTTCAAAAAAAGAAAGACAATGTCAGCTGGATAATCTTCTTAATCAGCTGAAGATATCGCATCTCCGAAAAAATAAAGCTTATACATTATCCGGAGGGGAGAGAAGACGGCTTGAGATAACCAGAACTTTGGTCACGAACCCTATGTTCATCCTTCTGGATGAGCCGTTCAGCGGAATAGACCCTATAGCGGTATATGATTGTCAGGAAGTTATCAGGGAATTGAAAGATATGGGCCTGGGGATATTGCTTACGGATCATAACGTAAGAGAAACCCTTACTATAACGGATAGGTCCTATATAATGTACGAAGGCAAGGTGCTTATATCCGGGAAAAAGGAAGAATTAATAAACGATCCGAAAGCAAAGGAAATATATCTAGGGGAAAGGTTCTCGATGTAAAAATGTGTAATGTGTGATGTGTAATGTATGATTAGGGGAGGGGTTTCGAGGATCTCCAAAATAGTTGAAAAAGGGTAGGCTTAGTGGTATATTGAATGTTCTTCTATGCCTTTGTTTTTAGTATATAGTGGAATTAGACAACACAGAAAGAGGTGATCTCAAAGTGAATATAACCATTACCGGCAGAAATATGGAGCTTGATGATTCTTTGAAAAATTATATGAGAAAGAAAGCGGAAAAATTAGAACGCCTTTATAAGAGGATATACAGATGTGAAGTAATTCTGGGGGAAGAAAAGACAAGAAAGATAGCGGAGATAATACTTCATCTTAAAAGGAATAGGGTTATTGCCAAAGAAAGCACTCCCGATATGTACGCTTCGATAGATAACGCCGCGGATAGCGTAAAGAAGCAGTTGAACAGATTAAGAGGAAGAGCTCTTTCCCAGAGAAGAAAGAGCGTAATGGACAGAGTATTTTCACCTGTAAATCGTTTTAGAAAAGCGGAGATGGAGCTTGAACCTTTGGAATTTTCCGGGGAGATCATAAAAACTGACCTCTTTGCCGAGAAACCTATGCTTCCATCCGAAGCGAAACTTAAGATGGAACTTACGGATAAACAGTTCATAATGTTCAAAAATGCCGATACGGGTGAAGCTAACGTCATATACAAGAGAAAAGACGGGAATTACGGCGTTATAGAACCCAATTTTTAATTGTAGTATTGAGTTATGAGTTAGGAGTTGGGAGTTGGGTGACCATTTTTATATTATTTCTCTCGACTCTGAACTTCTGACTCCCAACTTATAAAGCGAAAGGTAACGATAAGAAATGAAGATTAAAGTAAAAAAACTAGAAGGTACAGCCAGGGAGTTGGATATCGAGGTGTCTAAGGAAGCCGTTGAGAACGTCTACAATGAGGTGATCGAGGATATAAAAAAAACAGCTCAGATCCCGGGATTTCGAGCGGGAAAAGCTCCGCTTGATATGATAAAAAAGAGGTACAATAACGACGCGATGGAAGAAGTAAAACGCAGTCTGGTCCCTGAGGCGTATCAAGAAGCGTTAAAAGAACATGATATGGACCCTCTAAGTTATCCTGAGCTTTTTGACATCAATTTGAGTTTAAGCGGAAAAATGACTTTCAAAGCAAGAGTCGACATACATCCCGAAATAGATCTTCGCAAATACAAAGGGATCAAGGTAGAAACTAAAAAGATCGAAGTTTCTGACAAGGAAATAGAGGAAGCGCTAAAGTCCGTGATCAATATACACGCCGAATTCGCGGAGGTAGACAGAGAACTAAAAAAAGGAGATTTCGGAATATGTGACGTAGAGACCTCCATAAACGGGGAAATAATATCTAAAAAACGCGAGAATATGTGGATAGAAGTAGACAAAGAGGTTTCTTTACTGGGTATAGGAGAAGAGTTATGCGGTCTTAAACCGCTGGATGAGAAAGATATAGAAGCTGACCTTCCCGAAAATTATCCTGACACAAAATATGCCGGCAAAAAAGCCGTCTTTCATGTAAAGGTAAAAAAGGTCAAAGAGAAAAAACTGCCTGAAGTCAATGACGAGTTCGCTAAAAAGCTGGGGAAAGAGACAATGAAAGAAGTAAAGGACGAGATCGGCACCCAGCTCAGAGATAGAAAAAATGCCAACGAGAAAGTCGGCATGAAAAATCAGATAATGAAACAACTTATAGAAAAGCATAAATTTGACCTGCCTCATTCTATGGTAACGAGACAGCTCAAAGTGCTTTTGGATAGGGCCGAGAACGAACTTATACAAAAAGGCGTAGGAAAAGGCGAAATAGACAAGCATAAGAACGATCTAAAAGAGACTCTGCGGAAAGAAGCGGAGAATAAAGTAAGAGTGTACTTTATTCTGAATGAAATAGCGAAAAAAGAAAAGATAGAGACGGAAGAAGAAGAACTGAACGATTGGCTGAAAAATCTGGCCTTATCGTATAACCAGGACGTCGAAAGCGTAAAAAAATATTATAACGAGAACGACCTTACCGAAGGACTTAAAGAGCAGTTGAGAGAAGATAAAACTCTGGATTTTCTGGTTAAAGAAGCTGTTATTAGTGTGAAAGAATAGCTTGCGGAGAAAGCGCACCCCAGCAGATTTCTTCGAAATCTGATCGCCGGGGCAGGCAGGGCATAGAGCATGGGACATAGGCATAATAGAAGTTAGAAGGTAGAGGGGAGGGCAGTTTAAAAGTTAAAAAGTTAAAAAGTTGAAAGGTTTTAAGATTGACTGACGCACGAATTAAAAGTGAAAAATAGCGTATCGGTCAATCACTCCGAACTCCGAACTCTGAACTTTAGACCTTTGACTTTAAGACTTTAGACTTTCGACTCTTTACGAGTCTTGTCATGCGCTATGCTGAC
Source organism: Candidatus Omnitrophota bacterium (assembly GCA_043822885.1). Lineage (GTDB taxonomy): Bacteria > Omnitrophota > Gorgyraeia > Tantalellales > Tantalellaceae > Aadella. The sequence goes on along the minus strand of JBDRBI010000028.1, from coordinate 10,905 downwards.
TATGCAAGTTAAATTATAACAACAAGGAGGGTGGGGATGAACATAATACCCATGGTTATCGAAAAAGACGGCAGGAATGAAAGAGCATATGACATATATTCCCGTCTGTTAAAGGACAGGATCATTTTTATAGGGTGCGCCATAGACGACAATGTCGCTAATATAGTCGTCGCGGAACTTTTATACTTGCAGATGGAAGATCCCGAAAAGGACATCAATGTTTATATAAATACGCCCGGCGGAAATGTTACCAGCGGTTTATCAATATACGATACAATGCAGTTCGTAAAACCCAATGTTAATACTTATTGCGTCGGACAGGCTTCAAGCATGGGAGCGGTGCTTCTCGCGGCCGGCACTAAAGGGAAACGCTACGCGCTTCCTTACTCCCGTATAATGGTGCATCAGCCATGGGGCGGGGCACAGGGCGCGGCTACGGATATAAATATCCAGGCCAAAGAAATATCGAGGATGAAAGAACAGCTTGAAAGTATTCTTGTAAAACATACCGGGCAATCTTTGGAGCGCATAAAGACCGATACTGATAGAGATTATTTCATGAGCGCAAAAGAAGCGAAAGAGTACGGTTTGGTGGATCATGTTGTCGAGACCGCCGGGAAATGATGTAGTAGTTTAGCTTGCTTAATAAGCGCATAGGGCAGAGGGCACAGGGCATAGGGTACAGGGCAGGCGGGTCACAAATAATGCTATGCGCCATGCTCTTTGCACTATGCAATTTATGTGAGCTGATTTATTACAAAAAAAAGATATTGAAACAAGGACAAGGAAAGGAAGTGTAATATGAACAAATATAGATTGATGTCGCCGGGGCCGACCCCGGTGCCCGAAAAAGTTCTTTTGAAGATGGCGGATACGATCATACATCATCGGACCCCTCAGTTCCAAAGCGTTTTGAAGAAAGTAAACGGAAAACTGAAAGAAGTTTTTAAGACCAAGAATCCCGTGCTTATTTTCGCTTCCAGCGGAACCGGGGCTATGGAAACCTCGGTCATAAACCTTCTTTCCAAAGGAGATAAGGCTTTGGTCATTAAAGGCGGTAAATTCGGAGAACGTTTCGGTGAAATATGCGGGGCATACGGGGTGGAAGCGGTAGAATACGATGTCACATGGGGCGAAAGCGCTGAACCGTCAAAAGTGGCGGCGTTCCTTAAAAAAGAGCCCGGGATAAAAGCAGTATACGCCACTTTATGCGAAACTTCTACCGGTGTCGCCAATGACATAAAGGGTATCGCCGATGTCGTATCGAAAACCGACGCGGTACTTGTCGTGGACGCTATAAGCGGTCTGATGGCCGATGAACTTAAACAAGATGAGTGGGGCGTTGATGTTGTGGTATCAGGTTCACAGAAAGGCTTTATGCTCCCACCGGGCTTGGCGTTTTTAAGTTTAAGCGATAAAGCCTGTAAGCTTATAGAAAGATCCGATCTCCCGAAATACTATTTCGATCTTAAGGCCGCGCAAAAAGCTTATCTTAAAAATGATACGGCCTGGACACCGGCGGTATCCCTTATCATGGGGCTTGACAGCGTTCTTGATATGGTGCTCGAAGAAGGTCTGGAGAATGTTTTAGCGCGGCATGCCCGATTGGCGAATGCGACGCGCGAAGCGATAAAAGCCATGGGGCTTGAGATATTCGCGAAAAGACCGTCGAATGCCGTAACGTCGGTGAAAGTTCCTGACGGAGTGGACGGGAACGCTCTGGTTAAAAAGATGCGGGATGAACAGGGTATCACAATAGCCGGCGGTCAGTCTGAGCTTAAAGGTAAGATATTCAGAGTAGCTCATTTAGGGTATATGGACGGTTATGATGCCATATCGGCTATAGCCGGGATCGAGATAGTTCTCAAGCAATTAGGTTTTGATGTAGAACTCGGAAAAGGTGTAGCCAAAGCGCAGGAGCTTTTGGGATAGGTTAGTATAGAAGATAGAGGGTAGAGGGTAGAAGGTAGAAAGAAGAAATAGTCACTAGGTCACCTAGTCACCTAGTCACCAGTAAAAGAAGATAGAGGGTAGAAAGTAGAAGGTAGAGGGGAGAAGGAAGAAAATGAGGATATAGGGTTCAGCGTTGAGGGTATAGGGAAGAGGGCTAGCTCACCTTTACTAAACCCTGAACCCTAAACGCTATACCCTAGAAACTACGAACTACGAACTCATAACTATGAACTAAATGAGGAGAGAAATATGACTATTAAGGTACTTATAAGTGATCCTCTCTCGGAAGAGGGGGTAAAAATATTTAAAGACAACAAAATAAAGACCGATGAAGTATTCAAACTTTCTGAAAGCGAGTTGGTAAAAAAAATAAAAGGGTACGATGCTCTGGTGATAAGGTCAGGCACCACTGTTACAAAAAAGATCATAGAAGCCTCCGATAAATTAAAGGTTATAGGCAGAGCCGGCGTGGGTCTTGATAATGTGGATGTGGAAGCGGCGTCAAAAAAAGGTATCGTGGTAATGAACGCGCCTGCCGGCAACACTATTTCTACGGCCGAACATGCTTTTAGTCTTATGCTTTCTCTTTCCAGGAACATACCTCAGGCGAATCAATCGGTCAAGTCCGGAAAATGGGACAGAAAGAAGTTCGAAGGCGTAGAATTGTATAGCAAGACCCTGGGCATAATCGGGATGGGACGTATCGGCACCGAATTCGCTAAACGCGCGCTAAGTTTCGGTATGAAAATAATGGCTTTTGATCCGTTTTTGTCCGAAGAGAAAGCTAAAGCGCTTAAAATAGAACCGGTAGATCTGGATACATTGTTAAAAAATTCGGATTTTATAACTATACATACACCGCTTACCGAAGAGACTAAACATCTTTTAGATGATAAAGCTTTCAAGAAGATGAAAAAGGGTGTGCGTATCATCAATGCCGCAAGAGGCGGTATTGTGGACGAAAAAGCTTTGGCCGATAACATTAATTCCGGAAAAGTAGCCGGCGCCGCTTTAGATGTTTTTGAGACCTCGGCCAAACCTCCTCAAGACAGCCCTGTTGTGAACATGGATAAGGTGATAACTACGCCTCATCTGGGCGCGTCGACCGCCGAGGCTCAGGTAAATGTCGCGATAGATATGGCAAGATCCGTTTCGGACGCGCTTTTGGGAAGAGGGTTCCGAAACGCGGTCAATATGCCTTCTATGGATGAAGCGACCTTGAAGAATATCCAGCCATATGTGAACCTTGCCGAACGATTGGGGTCTATCCAGACCCAGCTTATAGAAGAACCGATAAGGGGAATAACGGTGCAGTATATAGGTGAAGTAGCCGAATTGGATACGGCCGCTGTGACCCGCGCGCTTATTAAAGGGATATTTAACCCTATACTGGAAGAAGAAGTGAACTATGTCAATGCTCTTTTGATAGCGAAAGAGCGAGGCATAAAAATAACGGAGAAAAAAACATCAAAGATAACGGACTTTGCTAATCTCATAAGTATTGAATTTGACACGGGAAGAAAAAAACATTTCATTATGGGAACGCTTTTTGCTAATAAAGAACCCCGTATAGTGAAAATGGATAAGTACTATGTAGAAGCTATTCCGGATGGGTATATGCTTGTAGTCTCCAATAACGATGTTCCCGGTGTTGTAGGCAAACTTGGAACGTTACTGGGAAAACACGGCATAAATATAGCTGAGATGAGTTTCGGACGGGATAAAAAAACTGGAGAAGCAATAAGCTTACTTAATGCCGATTCAGAGATCCCTAAAGAAGTGATCAGAGAACTTAAAAAGTACAAAGATATAAATGATGTAAAACAGGTAAGAGTGGTTATATAGCGGGGGTGTAGAGAGGGACGAGGGACGAGGGAGAAGAGAAGTTAGAAAAAGAAAAGCAATTACTTCCCTTAAAGGGAAAAGAGAAAGGTAAACTGATGGGAAAAATAACCGTTTTAGTAGGCGCACAATGGGGAGATGAAGCTAAGGGCAAAGTAATAGACATACTCACCGAAGACGTTCAGTATATCGTAAGGTATCAGGGCGGGAACAATGCCGGACATACCGTTGTTATAGGAGAGAAGAAGTACGTACTGCATCTTATTCCTTCCGGTATCCTGCATGATGGGAAAATATGCGTGATAGGGCACGGCGTTGTTATAGATCCTAAGGCTCTTATAGAAGAAATAAAGATGCTGAAAGACGAGGGGATAGATTGTAAAGGCAGATTGAAAGTAAGCGATAAGGCGCATGTGATATTTCCTTATCACAATAAGATAGATGAACTGAGAGAGATGAGAAGGAAGAAAGGGAGGATCGGTACAACGAAAAGAGGCATCGGCCCCTGTTACGCGGATAAAGTGAATAGAATAGGCATCAGGATGGGAGAGTTGTTTGACGCGGAGTATTTCAAGGAAAGGCTCGAGGCCAATATCGAAGAGAAAAACACCATATTCAAAAACCTTTATGATTTTGAGGGTTTTTCAGCCGAAGATATATTTCCGGAATATTTGGAATACGCGAAATATCTCAAAGAATTTATGTGCAATACCACGACTGTTCTGACCGAAGCGCAAAAGAACGGAGATTCCGTACTTTTTGAAGGCGCTCAAGGGACTTTTTTGGATGTAGATTATGGGACATATCCTTATGTGACTTCTTCGAATTCTACGGCAGGAGGAGCATGCACGGGAGCGGGGATAGGACCATCACACATAGACGAGGTGATAGGTGTAGTAAAAGCGTATACAACGCGTGTGGGAGAAGGACCGTTCCCTACGGAATTCGGACCGGCTCTTATGAAGAAGATCAGGGAAAAAGGCGGAGAATTCGGCGCTACTACCGGAAGAGCGCGTAGATGCGGATGGTTCGACAGCGTATTAGTGCAAAATTCGGTCCAAATAAACGGTATAGATAAAGTGGTTATTACTAAACTTGACGTACTTGATGAACTCGAGACTATCAGTATATGCACGGCATACAAGTATAAGGGAGAACTTCATACCGATATTCCCGGAGACCCAAGATTTTTGAGCGAATGTGAACCGGTATACGAAGAACATCCCGGATGGCTTGCGGATACCTCGGGAGCGACTTCTTATGAAGAGCTTCCCGAAAATGCCCGCAAATATTTGGGAAGGATAAAAGAGCTTATAGATACGGATATTCTGCTCGTTTCTGTCGGAAAAAGCCGAAAACAGACTTTGATATACAAGTAAGGGGATATCTTGGAGCGTTGCCTGACAGCTTCTTGACTTGAAGTAGAGTTGGTGTTATATTGAGGCTAAAGCCCTAAATAAGGAGGGTGCTATGAAGAATAGGTTTTATTTTTATGTTTGTGTTCTGGCCGTCGTTATATTCAGTTTTATGTCAACAGGGTGCGCGGTAAATTTTTATAAGCAAAACCCTAAAAACAAAGAGAAGATCAAGGATCTTACGGCCGAAATAAACGATCTTAAAGAGCAGCAGGAAATGGAACGGGAAAAGTTCGAAGAAGTTAAGCGTATGCTGGAAAAGAAACTGAAATCTGAAATAGATGATGAGAGTATTTCTCTTGAAATGGACGAATATGGTCTGGTCATAATACTGTCCGACGAGATCTTGTTCGATTCGGGAAAAGCCGAAGTTAAGGACGAAGCGGATCCGATGTTTGATAAGGTCTCTAAGATCATAACAGAGAAAGTCCCGGACAAGAACATAGGAGTGAGCGGTCATACGGATAATGTCCCTATCACTCATTCTAAATGGAAATCTAACTGGGAACTTTCTACTACAAGAGCCACTAATGTTCTTCATTCTCTTGTAGAAAGAGGGGTATTGCCGAAAAAACTATCCGCGACAGGATACGGGGAACATCGGCCCAGAGCTTCTAATGATACCGAAGAAGGAAGATCAAAAAATAGGCGCGTAGAAATAGTCATACTGCCCGAATTCCAGGAAAAGAAAACAGATCTTTCCGATAGCGGGAAAGAAGGGGACCTCATAAAATAATACCGATATACGGCACAAAAAAGGATCGATACTGATGTTTAACAGAAAGTAGAGAGTAAAAAGAAACTCTCTACTTTCTGTTTATAGGGGATGTTATAGATGGGAGCGCTTAAACATATAGCAATAATAATGGACGGGAACGGAAGGTGGGCAAAAAAGAGAGGCCTGCCGAAAATAGAAGGCCATCGAAGAGGCTCCGAAACGGCGTCTAAGATAACAGAAGCATGCGCCGCATTGGGAGTCGAGGAACTTACCTTATACACCTTTTCATCCGAGAATTGGAAGAGGCCGCAAGCTGAGGTAAACGGACTCATGAATCTGTTTGAGAAAGCTCTTAGCCGTAATCTGTCCCGCATTGTAGAGAACAATGTAGTCTTCAACGTTATAGGGAAACTTGATGTCCTTCCCGAAAGCTTATTAAAAATAATAGATAGGTGCGTAGAAAAGACTTTAAATAATTCCGGGATAAAGCTCAACCTCGCGGTTAATTACGGCGGGAGACAAGAGATCTTAGATGCGGTAAAAAAGATATGTGCATCCGACAAAAGAGGAGATATCGATATATCCGGTCTGAATGAAGATGTGTTCAGGAAATTTCTTTACTCGGATAACATGCCGGATCCGGATCTGGTTATACGTACTAGCGGAGAATTACGGTTAAGTAATTTTTTAATATGGCAGACAGCGTATTCCGAATTTTATGTAACGGATACATTATGGCCGGATTTCAATGGAGACGAACTGAAGAAAGCTGTAAGTGAGTACGCGAAACGCGACAGGAGATTCGGTGAGTAAATTTTTCAAAAGGACCATGGTAAGCTTGATCCTTATAGCAATTGTAGCCGCGGTGGTATACCTTCTGCCTTATTGGATGTTTTGTCTGGTAATAGCGTTCTTAGTCGGAGTAGGGCAATTCGAATTTTTTAAACTTGTAGAGAATAGGGGCATATTCGTATACAAATATTTCGGAACGGCGGTAGGAGCTCTTTTGCCTATAGTTATTTTTATGGGAGGAAGTTTTCCTGAACTTAAAAACCTGGAACCTTTACTCATAGTAGTAGCCAGCCTTTTAGCTTTTACTCTGCAGTTTACAAGACGCGATAACGCTCGTGACCATTTGGTAAGTATGGCGCTTACATTATTTTCGCTGTTTTACATAGGATGGTTCTTCTCGTTTTTCGTAAAACTCAGAGCTCTTGATAACGGCGCGAATCTTGTGGCATTTCTCATAATAATCACAAAAAGCGCTGATATGGGCGCGTATGTTGTAGGTAACCTTATCGGTAAAACCGAACTCTTGCCGAGAATAAGTCCTAAAAAGACCAAAGAGGGCACAATAGGCGGTATATTGATAAGTCTAGCCATAGCTCTTTTTGCGGGAAAAGCTTTAACGGGATTTTCCATGCCGCATCTTTTTGTGATGGGACTTTTGGTCTCCACATTGGGACAGGTAGGAGATCTGGCGGAAAGCCTGATAAAAAGAGACTGCAATGTAAAAGATTCCGGAGGGTATCTTGCGGGCATTGGAGGCGTTCTCGACCTAATAGACAGTCTTTTGTTTACCGCCCCCGTCTTTTATTTTTATGTAAAGACGTTCTAGGGATCATTTGGCAGAGAGCATAGAGCATGGCACAATGATTGATATGCAAATAAAGTAGGGGCAAAGGCCAACTGATAACCTTCTTTTTCCTGGTGACTTGGTGACCTGCCTGCCCCCGCCACATGTTTTCAAGGGAAGCAGCGGGGGGTGACTAGGTGACCTAGTGACTGGTAACTGGTGACTGGTAACTGGTGACTTGGTGACCAATTTAGCGAGCTGAATATGAAGAATATAACCATTCTTGGATCAACGGGGTCCGTAGGCAAAAATGTTATGGATGTTATACGGAATCACCCGGATAAATTTAGAGTTAAAGCTATAACAGCAAAAGATGATATTGCTTCGCTCATCAGTCAGGTTGAAGAATTTTCACCGTCCCAGGTTGTGATAAGCGATGATTCTAAGTATTCAGAACTTAGGAAAAATATTCCGAGTAATATAGAGGTCCTTTCGGGGGAAGAAAGCCTTAAGAAGATCGCCGCGGGCTCGGGCTCGGATGTGGTTTTTATTTCAATATCGGGAACAGCTTCTCTCGGTCCTTTGGTAGAGGCGGTCAAGGCCGGGAAAATAATAGCGCTTGCCAGTAAGGAACCGATAGTTTCGGCTGGAAAAATAATAATGAACATGGTGAGGGAACATTCAGCCCGCATACTGCCGGTAGACAGCGAACACAGCGCGATAATGCAGTGTTTGAGGGAAATAGACACTAAGGCAATAGAAAAATTGTATATTACAGGCAGCGGAGGATCTCTTTGGAATAAGGAAAAGGACGAATTTGACCTTTTATCCGTCGAAGAAGTGCTGGATCATCCTAAATGGAATATGGGACGTAAGATAACAGTCGATTCCGCTACATTAATGAACAAAGGTTTGGAAATGATAGAGGCAAGATGGCTCTTTGACGTTGCGCCTGAAAAAATAAAACTTGTCATACATCCCGAAGCGATAGTGCATTCTATGGTAGAATTCGTGGATGGCACGATATCCGCGTCCTTATTCTACCCGGATATGAAGTTTCCCATACTAAAAGCGCTTTCCTATCCTGACATTATAAAGAACAATTTTCCCAAAGTGGATTTTTCTGTAGAAAATATACTGTCTTTTGCCGAGCCCGACAGAACAAAATTTCCGGCTTTAGATATCGCTTATAACGCGCTTAAAAAAGGCGGAACTTCTCCCTGTGTTCTTAACGCCTCAAACGAGACGGCAGTCGGATTATTTTTGGATAGAAAAATAAAATTTACACGCATAATGAAATTAGTCGAAGAAGTATTGAGAAAACATAATAGGATCAGCGATCCATCGTTGGAAGAGATCGTAGATTCAGAAAAGTGGGCATCTGAGGAGGTGTTGAGGTCTTGTTAACAGCCATTATTGTAATACTAGTTTTCAGTGTATTGATACTTATCCATGAAGCGGGACATCTTATAGCCGCTAAAAGGGCAGGTGTAAGAGTAGAAGCTTTTTCTTTAGGATTCGGTAAACGTCTTTTTGGCAGGGAGATAGGCGGTACCGATTACAGAATATCAATGCTTCCTTTCGGGGGTTATGTAAAGATGGCGGGAGAAGAACCGTCGGAAGCGCGGGGTGAGGCGGATGAGCTGGCTTCTCAGCCCGCAGGAAAAAGGTTCATTGTTATAGCCGCAGGGGCATGTGTAAACTATATTTTCGCGTTCATACTTTTCAGTATAGTTTTTATGATAGGTGTTCCGACTCTTTCCAATGAAGTGGGTGAAATACTTAAGGGGTATCCGGCTGAGAGATCAGGGTTAAGAGTGGGGGATAAGATAATATCTATAAACAAGACAGAAACGAAATATTGGGACGATATAGTCGATATAATAAAGAGAGATGCCGCTTCGGAAAAAGGTCTGAACCTCAACATAGAGCGCGGCAAAAGAGATCTCATGATCAATATCGTTCCTGATATATCCAAGATAACGAACATCTTCGGTCAGGAAATATCACGGCCGATGATAGGCATCGCTCCGAAAAATCAAATATCATCGGTTTCTTACGATCCGTTCCGGGCAATATATTACGGAGGCAGAAGACTTATCTCTTTAAGCGGGATGACATACAAAGGTATATGGCTTCTTATTACGGGAGGCATGCCGATGAAGACTTCCGTCTCGGGACCGATAGGGATAGCTCATCTCATGGGGCAGGCCGCTAAATTGGGCATTGTACCGCTTCTATTAATAACAGCGCATGTAAGTATGGCGCTCGCTATATTTAATCTCTTACCGTTCCCGGTTTTAGACGGGGGACATATAATTTTTCTTTTGATAGAAAAGATCAAAGGAAGTCCCGTTAGCGTGAAAGTACAAGAGATCATTACGCAGGTAGCTGTGGTCATACTTGTAACTTTCGCCGTTATGGTTAGCTGGAACGACATCGTGAAATTTACGCCGATAGGAGCAAAGACGGCAGAGATTAAGGATAATAACTCTCCGTCATTGCGAGGAACGAAGTGACGAAGCAATCTCAAGTTAACCAATTAGCATTTTTATTTTTACTGTTCACCGTTCACTGTTCACTGTTCACCCCCCTACGGGGGCAGGCGAGTCACGAATCATGATCAAGCGCAGAAAAACCAAAACTGTACAGATAGGCGATGTCAAAATAGGATCGGATCATCCTATTGCCATGCAATCTATGACCAAGACCGATACACGGGATATAGAGTCTACTGTCAAAGAGATAAACCGTCTTCAAAAAGCGGGCTGTGAGATCATACGTGTAGCTGTCAAGGACGATGAAGCGGCAAAAGCCATCTCGGATATCAAAAAAAGTATCAATATACCTTTAGTCGCTGATATACATTTTGATCATAAATTGGCGATCGAATCGATAAAGCGCGGGGCGGACAAAATAAGAGTAAATCCGGGAAACATTAAACGAGAGGAAGATCTTGATAAGATCATAGATGCCGCAACGGATAAAAATGTGCCTATAAGGATCGGAGTAAATTCCGGTTCCTTAACGGAGATGTCCTCTTCCTCTGGTGATACCGCTTCGAAAATGGCGGATGCGGTTGGGAAATATCTTAAACATTTCAACAAAAGAAAGTTCGATAACATAGTTATATCCCTAAAATCTTCTAAAACCCTTGTTACGAGGGACGCATACAAAATAATGTCAAGTAGATGTGATCATCCCTTTCACGTAGGAGTGACCGCCGCCGGACTCCCGGAAGAAGGCGTGGTCAAATCCAGTATAGGAATAGGATCTTTACTTTTAGACGGGATAGGAGATACGATAAGAGTATCTCTGACCGGTGATCCGGAGAAGGAAATTGATACCGCCAAAAGAATACTTAAAGCGGTAGGAGCGAGGGTCTTCGGCCCCGAGATAAT
>JBDRBI010000027.1:0-9591 GCA_043822885.1 Candidatus Omnitrophota bacterium | reverse complement strand
TATACCGGATTTTAAACTGGAGAAACATATTGTTGACAGGCGCATAAAGCTGATGAAGGACGAGGGTATAAATTTTAGGACAGGCGTAAATGTCGGGGTAGATATAGACGCCGGGAATATCTTAAAAGAATATGACGCGGTTTGTTTGTCGGGCGGGTCCGGAGTTCCGAGAGATCTTAATATAGAAGGACGGGATCTTAAGGGCATATATTTCGCGATGGATTATCTTACCCAATCCAACCGGAAAATATCAGGTGAAAAAATATTGTCCGAAAAACAGGTTGATGCGAAAGGCAAAAAAGTCCTGATCATAGGCGGAGGGGATACCGGAGCGGATTGCGTGGGCACGGCTAATAGGCAAGGAGCGTCATGTGTAGTTCAAATAGAAGTTATGCCTAAACCCGAGGCGTGCCGAACGGAAGAATACGCATGGCCGTCATATCCCTTGTTATTAAAGACTTCTTCGAGTCATGAAGAGGGAGGAGACCGGCAGTGGTCGGTGCTTACGAAAAGATTTATCGGAGAAAAAGGGCATATAAAAAAAGTGGACGGCGTATATGTGGAGTTTGAGAAGACCGGAAATAATACCTGCCCGGTAATGAAAGAAATCCCCGGCAGCGAATTCGAAATAGAGGCCGATATTGTTATCCTTGCCGTCGGATTTATTCATCCTAAACACGAAGGACTTATTGAGGAACTGGGTGTTGATTTGGACGCTCAAGGTAATGTAAGAACGAATGAACATTTTGAGACTTCCAAAGAAAAAGTTTTTTCAGCCGGAGACATGAGGCGGGGACAGTCGCTCATAGTGTGGGCTATATCCGAAGGCCGCCGCGCCGCCCATGCCATAGACAAGTACCTAATGGGCAAAACCGCTCTCCCCGACATGTAACCCTAATTTTCCAGGCCGGGACAGTTACTAGGCCGGGCCTAGTAACTGTCCCGGCCTGGAAATGAGGAGGATATTTATGATTACCACAGGATTAAAAGGTCTAGACGACATATTGAGCGGGTTAAGAGCGGGAGACAATGTTGTCTGGCAGATAGACGAAATAAAAGAATACAATGATTTTGTCCGTCCTTTTGTCGAACAGGCCTTAAAAGATAATAAAAACGTCATCTATATGAGATTTGCCGCGCATGAAGCGCTTCTTGAAGCTTCAGAAGGTATTAAGGTTTACGAACTTGATGCCGCGAGTGGATTTGAGTCATTCTCTACCGAGGTAAACCAGATCATAACAAAGGAAGGGGTCGGAGCTTATTATGTTTTTGACTCCTTATCAGACCTTCTTCCCGCATGGGCTACGGATCTTATGATAAGCAATTTTTTCATGATCACCTGCCCGTATCTTTATGAACTTGATACCGTAACGTACTTCGCCATAATGCGTAACAATCATTCTTTTAAGACCATAGCGCGCATACGGGAAACCACTCAGCTGTTATTGGACGTTTATCGCTGTGATGACAATTATTATATTCATCCCCTTAAGGTGTGGAACAGATATTCTCCAACGATGTTCCTTCCACATCTGAAAGAAGACAAAAAGTTCATTCCCATAACCGACAGCATAAACGCGTCGAAGGTATTATTGTACATAAAACAAAAGGAATCGGAGAACGTAAAAAGGTACATAGATTATTGGGACAGACTTTTTTTTCAGGCGGAGGATATAGACAAAGATCCGTCCAAAACGGAAGAAAAACGGAATATGATAAAGAGGCTTTGCGAAATAATGATAGGAAGGGACGAAAAGATGCTTTCTTTGGCAACGGAGACCTTATCACTTTCGGAGCTTATCAATATCAAAGCCAGACTTATAGGAACGGGTTATATCGGCGGAAAAGCCGCGGGTATGCTTTTAGCCAGAAAAATACTCGAAAGAGATAATGCGTTAAAATGGCAGGATGTTTCAGAGGCGCATGATTCTTTTTATATCGGTTCGGACGTTTTTTATTCGTACATAGTCCAGAATAAATGGTGGAAATTACGCATGGAACAAAAGACCAAGAAAGGGTATTTTGACGCGGCGCATGTGTTAAAAGAGAGAATGCTCCATGGAAAGTTCCCCGATGAAATAATGGAAGAATTTCAGCAGATCATAGAGTATTTCGGTACATCCCCTTTTATAGTCCGCTCCAGCAGCTTATTAGAGGACGGTTTCGGTAATGCCTTTGCCGGGAAATATGAGAGCGTTTTCTGCCCGAATCAAGGGACCCCGGAACAGAGATATATGCAGTTCGCGGAAGCTGTCAGGACAATATACGCAAGTACGATGAGTGAAGACGCTCTTGTATACCGCCATCAGCGGGGGCTGGATGACCTGGATGAACAGATGGCGCTTTTGGTGCAAAGAGTATCGGGAGCGTATCACGGAAATTATTTTTTTCCGGATATAGGGGGAGTAGGGGTTTCACACAATACTTATGTTTGGAATAAAAAGATGAGTTCGGAGGCCGGTGTTTTACGCCTGGTTTTTGGGCTCGGAACAAGGGCGGTCAATAGAGTGGAAGGAGATTATCCCAGGATAGTGGCCTTGGATACACCGTTGTTAAAACCGCATGCCGATATGTCCGATATGAAAAGGTTCTCACAACATAACGTGGATGTTATAGACGTGAGGGAGAATAGATTCGTTACGGTCCTATTTGAAGGATTATTGAACGAAGATCTTGGCCTGGATCTTGATAAGATCGCGATAAGGGATGAGGAAGCGGTGCGCTGGATGAAAGAGAAGGGTATAAACAAGGATAGTTTTATAATAACTTTTGATAACCTGTTTTCGGATGACAGCTTTTCGACCGTTATGAAAAGAGTATTAAAGATACTCGAAGAAAACTATAAGTACCCCGTTGAGATAGAATTCACGGTGAATTTCACGGAAGATAAAAATTTTAAAATAAATCTCCTGCAGTGCAGACCCTTACAGACAAGGGGTATAGGTAAAAAAGTAGAGATACCGCAAAAAATAAGTGAGGAGGACCTGCTTTTCAGGTCCGAAGGATATTTTTTGGGAGGGAATATCGCCAAAGTAATACGGAGAATAATCTATGTAAACCCCGAAGGGTATATCGCTTTACCCATTTCGGCAAAATATGATATTGCCCGTATAATGGGAAAGATAAATAAGAATACCGGTAACGCGGAAAATATACCTACTCTTCTCTTGGGGCCGGGTAGATGGGGAACCAAAATGCCGTCTTTGGGTGTTCCTGTAAGTTTTGCGGAAATAAATAATATCGTGGTAATGGGTGAGATAGCATTTCCTGAAGGTAATCTCATGCCGGAACTTTCTTTCGGTACGCATTTTTTTCTAGACCTGGTTGAAACGAACATTTTTTATGTAGCGCTTTTCCCCGATAAAGAGAACGTGATATTTAACGATAAATGGTTCCTGTCCCGAAAGAACGTACTTGGAGAAATGCTCCCTGAGAACGCGAAATACAAAGATGTCATCGGTGTATATGACGTGGATGACGCGCATTTGAAGATAATGTCCGACGTCATATCGCAAAAAGTAGTTTGTTTCTCCTCACCATAATTCCAGGCCGGGACAGTACGCAGGCCGGGACTGGTAACTGTCCCGGCCTGGAATTATGGTGTATGTTTGATCCTATTTAGTATTTTTTGGTATTCTATCCGTTCATTAATAAAATCAACATAATCAGACGGGTCTATCTCTAGGTATTTGTCATTAGAATAAAGTATAGGATTATCTTTGCAGATAGATGGGTCTAAATATGCTTTATATGACGAATATTTCCAGTCTTCGGGCTTTTTAACTAAATTATCACTTGTGGGATTGAGGTGTATATATCTTGTCGTATGTAGGAACTGTTCATCGGTTTCTATCAGTACATTTTTAAAGCGCCCTTCCCATAATGGACCCTTTCTTTCATATTTCTTGTTGAAATATTGGCTATGGCTTTGCTGTATTAATGAAAGAAAATCAGAAATACCGTTTTCTGACAATTGTTTAAGGATTAGATGTATATGTGTAGGCATAAGACAAAAAGCGATAATATCCACTTTTTTAGAAGCAGAATATATATTTATCAAAGGGGTTATATCTTTTAAAGATTTTTTTATCATCTTCTCAAACATAAAAAATTTGCACGGTTGCCTCAGCAAATTATAGAAAATAATACATCTTAGCATTCTCTCATATTCCAGCGGATTTTTGAATATTTCAAACCCTGCTATGCTTTTGTTATAAACATGATATATCTCGGATTCGACTAGTGGCAATTTTCTTCTTGGCATTTTATCCTCCTTTTTTTTAATATTCTAGGCCGAACCTAGTAACTGTCCCGGTTCATGTACTCTCCCGGCCTGTAATTTGTGTCTACTATAGTAGACACAAAAAATGGGGATTTTATCTCAAAAAAATTCATTTTTTGCCTAAAAATTGTTTAATGTACACGGATTTTTGATGTTTCAGACGTTCCAGGCCGGGCCTAGTAACTGTCCCGGCCTAGTAACTGTCCCGGCCTGGATTGGTTTCCGGCCTGGATTGGTTTCGAATATTGCCTTGACATAAGGCTGACCATATGTTGTAATTTTACTTGTAAGACATAGCCGGAGAGGGGGTGTTGCCCTCTGAGAGTTCTGCGTGCGAAGCAGATTATCCGTTTTACCTGATCCGCCTTCGCCGAACCAAATGAATGTTATTTGGTTTCGGTGGACCGTTTTGGCGGAGCTAATGGGATGATGAGAGTCATTCGGTTGGTCTGGATAATGCCAGCGAAGGGAGATAGAAAAACCTTTTGCTCGCGCAAAAGGTTTTTTGTTTTACGCTACGGGGACAACTATTTTCTAACCTGGTTAACCGTGCCAGGTAAATTATTTAGATATTATTCTAACCTGGCAGCTCTTTAACCAGGTTAGCTATTTTCATTTTTACGGAGAACAATGAAAAATAATAGTTTGTACTTGGTTTTAAGCCGGGAATATAACAAAGAAAAAAACATTTTAGAAATAGCTGAAAAGGCTATTCTGGGCGGGGTGGATATTATTCAGATGAGGGAAAAAGATCTTCTGCGGGAGGATCTGATAGACCTGGGTAATATATTGTCCATTATTTGTGTGGGGAGCGGAGTGACCTTTATAGTCAATGATGACCCGACTCTCGCCGCGGAAGTGAACGCCGACGGGGTTCATCTCGGGCAGGAGGATATAAAAAAGTGGTCCGTAGATAAAGTAAGAGATCTGCTGGGGAAAAATAAGATCATCGGTGTTTCCACCCATTCTCCCGAACAATTTAAACACGCGGATAGCATGGATGTAGACTATATAGCGTTCGGCCCCATCTTTGATACAGAGACCAAGGATTATTCCATAGGGACGGAGAGTATACCCCAAGTTCTTGCGGCTACATCCAAACCTGTTGTCTTTATCGGTGGCATAACCCCGGATAATGTGAGTGAAATACTGGAAAAAGGCGGGAAGAACATAGCGGTCATCAGAGCGATAATGCGGGCGGATGACGCGGAACGCGCGGCGAGGGAAATTAAGGATAGAATGGTTTAACAGTTCAAAAGTTTAAAGGTTTAAAAGTTTACAAAAATACGCTCTTTACCGTCATTGCGAGGAGCGAGGCCTAGGCCGAGCAACGTGGCAATCCCGTGAGTGTATGAGATTGCTTCGTCGCTCCGCTCCTCGCAATGACGGTAGTGATATTGTGAGCAATGACTGAAAATTAGGAATGTATAGTTAATGAAAGGTGAAGAATGCAGTTAAAGATAAACGGGAAAGAACAGGTGATCGAGAAGGCGGGGAATTTGGCCGAATTGGTCGAGTCAAGGGGGCTGGACCGCGGAAATATCGTTGTCGAACACAACCATGAAATTATTCCTAAAGATAATTGGGCGGGAATTAGATTGAAAGAGAACGATAATGTGGAAATAATAAGTTTCGTAGGCGGAGGATAAAATGGAAGACACGCTCAAAATAGGCGGGAAAGAAATAAGGAACAGACTTTTTTTAGGCACCGGAAAGTTCTCTGATAAAAGTATTATTCGGGATGTATTGGAAGAGTCGGGGTCGGAGGTCGTGACCGTGGCGCTCCGCAGAGTGGACACGGATTCCGATGACGAGAATATCTTGGATCATATTCCCGATAGATGTATCGTGATGGCGAATACTTCCGGGGCGAGAAATGCCGATGAGGCGGTAAGAATAGCGCGTCTCGCGAAGGCCTCGGGATGCGGTAATTGGATAAAGATAGAGGTCATTAATGATAATAAATATCTTCTCCCGGATAATTTGGAGACATTACGCGCGGTAGAAGTGCTTGCAAAAGAGGGTTTTGTGGTCTTACCGTATATGAGCCCGGATCTTGATATGGCCAGAAGAATGGCCAAAGCCGGAGCGGCCGCGATCATGCCGTTAGGATCTCCTATCGGGACCAACCGGGGATTAAGAACGGAAGAATTAGTGAAAATAATGGTCGACGAGATAGATATACCTATAGTAGTAGACGCGGGTCTAGGCGTTCCTTCCGACGCGGCGAAGTGCATGGAGATCGGATGCGGCGCCGTGCTTGTAAATACGGCTATAGCTATATCAAAAGATCCTGTTAACATGGCGCTCGCCTTTAGCGATGCCGTAAAAGCGGGAAGAAAAGCTTTTCTGGCCGGAGTAGGGTCGCATAGAGATATCGCCGAAGCGTCCTCGCCCCTGACAGGATTTCTTAGAAACTAGGGAGAATAAGTCTAACGATCCGAAGTAGTGTAATGTGTAAAGTGTTATGTGTAATGTGTGATGAGAAAGGTGCAAGTGGATATCTGAGAGCATCACAATTTTAGCTTTTTTTATAACTTTTTGGGGAACATTGTTAAATGCTGTTCGAGCCCGAACACCTATAAAACCAGTGAGGGCGAGTTCATTTAACACCCCAAAAAGATAGAAAAAAAGCGTTAAGAAATTGTGCACAAGCGAAGATATCCACTTGTACCGTTATGAGGGATTGCTTCAGCCACTTTGCGGCTTCACAATGACGGAGTTGAAAGGCTGACGGCAAAAGATATTATGGGTTTTAACGATATTATGGACAGGCATTCGAAACAGGAGTTAGCAGAACTTCTATCTCCAAAAGAAGATGATGAGCTTGAATCTATGGCGCGGAAAGCGCATAAACTTACGTTGCAGTATTTCGGGAAAGCTATACAGCTTTATACACCCTTATATTTATCGAACTACTGCGTAAATGAATGTATCTATTGCGGGTTTAATGTAAAGAACGATACCGCGAGAAAAAAGCTTACTCCGGAAGAAGTAAAAAAAGAGGCCGAATACATTTCCCGTACCGGACTAAAACATATCCTTATTCTGACAGGGGAATCCAGGGACGAGAGCCCGGTCTCGTACATAAAAGATTGCGTGAACGTGCTGAAAGATAATTTCAGTTCCATATCTATAGAAACATACGCTCTTACGGGAGATGAATACGGAGAATTGATAGATGCGGGGGTGGACGGGGTAACGATATACCAAGAAGTTTATAATAAAGAGATCTATAAAAAAGTACATTTGTCCGGACCGAAAAGAGATTATGATTTTAGATTGGACGCGGCTGAGCGGGCGCTCAAAGCCGGGATACGCACGGCAAATATCGGGTCATTGCTCGGCTTGAACGATTGGCGGAAAGAAACGTTATTTCTGGGCCTTCACGCGAAATATCTTCAGGACAAATTCCCTGGAGCCGAGATAAGCGTATCCGTTCCTAGAATAAGGCCGCACCAGGGAAAGTTTACGGAGATATATCCGGTAACGGATAAGGATCTCGCGCAGATCATTTTAGCTCTACGTATTTTTCTCCCGCGTATAGGCATTACTTTATCGACAAGAGAGACTTCCCGTCTGAGGGAACATCTCCTGCCACTCGGAATAACACGTATCTCAGCCGGATCTACTACCGCGGTAGGTGGTCATACAATAATGTATGAAGGGCATAAAGATGAACAGTTTGAGATAGCGGATACAAGGAATGTGCGGGAAATAAAAGATATGCTGAGAAAAAAACAATATCAGCCGGTGCTTAAGGATTGGATGGGGATATAGCGTATCGGGGATAGAAGGGTCACCCCCGCTGCCTTCTTTGAGAACATGTGGCGGGGGCAGGCAGTCACCAGTCACCCGTCACCAGAAGATTGACTGATGCGCGAATTAGGTATTATGAATGCATTCGAAACGAAATTATGTGAGCAATTGGGTAAAGAAAGCTTTGATAAAGTTCAGAGGGTGAAGGTCGGCATTGCCGGGCTTGGGGGCCTGGGATCGAACTCCGCCATGAATCTTGTAAGAAGCGGATTTCGGAAGTTCTTACTAGTGGATTTTGACAGGGTGGAGACGGCAAATCTTAATCGCCAATTTTATTTTGAGGATCAGATGGGCAGACTTAAGACTGAAGCGCTTGAGGTAAATCTTAAGCGTATAAATCCCGTTATCGAAATAGAAACGTGTTCGGAGAAGGTGGAAAGAAGTAATGCCGATCGGATATTTAATGACTGTGATGTGATCGTCGAAGCTTTCGACAAGGCCGAATATAAAAGTATGCTTGTCGAGAAAATGCTTGTTCTGAAGAAATTTATTGTCTCCGCGTCAGGTCTTGCCGGTATCGGAAATTCGGATGACATAAAAGTACATCGGGCAAAGAAAAATCTTATTATTATAGGTGACCTGACTTCGGACGTAAAAAACAGCTTTCCCATATCACCCAGAGTGAATGTCGCGGCGGCAAAACAAGCGGATGTAGTTTTAAGTCACGTTATAGCTAAGTAGTCAACAAGTCACCAGTCACCGAGTCACCAGTGATTTAGAGGATGCTAGACAGGGCTTGTTAAGCTTAATCTAACCTCTATCTTCTAGCTTCTCTTTCCGGTGACTAGGTGACTGCCTGCCCCGGGCATATGTCCAAAAAGAAGGCAGCCGGGGGTGACCTGGTGACTAGGCATAGCGAATGTCGCTTGAACGTTTTATCCGGGGGTGCTAGAATAACAAGTTGCAGAAAAGGAGAAAAATATGTGGGATTATACGGATAAGGTGATGGAACATTTTAGAGATCCGCAAAATGTCGGAGAAATAGAAAAGCCCGATGCTATCGGTGAAGTCGGCAGTATTGTATGCGGCGATGCTTTGCGGCTGACATTACGTATAGATAAAAAGACAGAAAAGATATTAGACGCGAAATTCAAGACTTTCGGCTGCGCGAGTGCTATAGCATCGTCCTCCGTTCTCACCGAGATAATAAAAGGGATGACGGTAACCGAAGCCGCAAAAGTGACCAATAAAGATATCGCCGAAAAATTAGGCGGACTTCCCGAAGAAAAACTTCATTGTTCGGTTATGGGCATGGAAGCTTTGGAGAAAGCCATAGCTAATTACAGAGGCGCGCCCGCCGAAAAAAAGGTGATCGGAGAAGAGAAGATCATCTGCAAATGTTTCAGCGTGACCGACGGAAAGATAATCCGGGCCATAAGAGAGAACAATATTAAAACAGTAGAAGGAGTGACCCATTATACAAAGGCCGGGGGAGGGTGCGGAAAATGTGCCCCCGAGATAGAAAAGCTTTTGAACGAGTTCTGGGATAA
>JBDRBI010000026.1:0-33232 GCA_043822885.1 Candidatus Omnitrophota bacterium | reverse complement strand
TAATAACGGGCTGCCGTATTGTAATCTCCTTGACCTTCATAAACAAGCGCTATAAGAAAATCCGTACCAAAATATTCCGGCCAGATCCTTCGCGCCCTGAGAAGTTTTCGTAAGGCGCGTGTATAGTTTTCAGCTGAGAGGGCATAAAGACCGTCGCTAAAGTCTTTCGCGAATTTGTTGAGCTCACCTTGAGGTCCGCCTTTTTCAGGGATGCTCTCAAGCAAAAGCATAGCGGGAAAAAACCTTTCATACGAAAAATACGGACTGTCGGAATAATACTCCTCCGCTTGTCCCGGTCCGACATTAAGTAAAACCGTAGTAAAAACAAAGAAAATTGCCGTTTTTAGATAGTTCTTCATAGACCTATTATTCAAAAAGCACGCAAAGAAGTCAAGAGGTAAGAAGCTAAGGTGATTATATTTGTTATGCATGAAAAAGTTAGCGCTTTTGTTTTTGACTTTCTTTACGATTTACGTTAATATGTTATAATTAAACATAAAAAAGCTAGTTTTTAAAAGCGGCATTTCCGTTACACAGAGGTAAAATGTTTCATCGTTTACAGACAAGATCTACTCTTCTAAAAAGTATTTCGCTCGTTCTCTCCTTGACTTTTTCATGTTATAACCTCGGCTTTGCTGCACCATACAACGCTAAAACTATACGATCAACCGGCGATAATATAGCCGCAATTCCATCTGTATTTGAGTCTATCAGAATGCTGCTTACAGCTGAGGATAATGACGCTCTGAAAGAACTTTCAGACGCTATCGGCAAGACTACTGCGGAGGGAGATACTCTGGAAATGAAAACCGAGTATCTTTCCAAAGAAATGCTGAAAAGGGGAATCGTATCCTGGCTTGTCACTCGCGACCCCGGCAACTATCCGGGTAATGCTGAGTCGTGGGATCAAGTGCAGAGCGTATATCTGGGAGAGGTCTGGAAGGGCATAGTCGAGTATTTCACTCTTCAGGGACAAAGTCGAAGTACGGACGCGACAGCAGACAAGATAAATGCTCTCGCAAGGAAAACGTTTAACGGTATTAGCCCCTTCATTATAAAGGCTTTTAACGAAATACGCGAACAGTCTGGTTGGGACATAACACCCATAATCGAACGCCAAAATCCCGAGTCACACAGGCTTCTTGAAATCGACGCTTTACTTTTAGAGATTGATAAAGAGAGGCAGGAGGCAGGATCTGGGGATCTCCCCGAATATTCCGTTATCGCAGATTTTCATGGAGAGATAAACCTTTTCCTCAGGTATATTGCTGACACGATCTCTAAAAATATTGGGAGAGAAGTCACTCTTGATCATACTACATTCCCAAAAACATCTATAAAAACCCAACTGGAAAAACAGGAACTGGATCTGAAAGATATTAGTTTAAAATTCAACTTATTAGGAGATTTTCTGGATAGAGGTAAATACGGAATAAAATGTTTCAGGGCAGCGGAAGAACTGGTTGGTCTCGGACTAGCCAACTATATTACAGGAAATCATGATCTGTGGGCCTTCTTGAACGTTTCAGGATACCACCTTCCTACATATGAGGGCTATAATTTCTACGGCGATTTGGAAGCCGAAAAACTGGTTAAAGCTCATTGGAACGATCCTAATATAGCCGCAAACAGGTTCGCCTGGTGGACAGAAAAATTAGCAGAATTCAATGACGCTCAGAACGAATTGCAAAGCACTCTCTTCACCGTGGAAAAAGACGAACTGGCTTCTTCTTTTGTGGACATAAGAAAGATCGTGAAAAAAACATTCTTAGACATAAAAGGCCTTCTTTCTCCGGAGGAAAAGGCGCTTTGGGAGGACCTTGCGGGAGTATATTTTGGTTCAACGGATGTCTATACCGGGTTCAACGGTGTGGGCAAAATGTCTTTAGCGTGGTGGCAGGGCAAATATAATGAAGTGAAAAAGATTTACGATAAAGTTCGGGACGGAGATTCTCTGGAAAAACAGACATGGAAAGATCTTTTGCAATATACCAAATTCGCAAAAAGTGCGGTTGATAAACAAGTTAGAGAAGCGAATGCTCAGGGGAAATGGTGGTGGCAGGTATTGAGCAGCATTAACCGCCAAAATTATGACTCCGTAGAATGGTGGGGAAAGGACTGGTCGTCACATAAAGACTGGGGAACAAGCGTTATTCAGGAAATAAATGAGATCGACGATACGGATCATTGGACACAGTCTAATTATATATCCAACCGGCACATAAAAGAGATCGCAAGTTTTTATAGAAAGCATTTCACTCTCTTTTTAAGAGATGTATATGGTAACGTCTATACTCACGGCTGGCTACCGATAGA
The DNA here is from genome assembly GCA_043822885.1 of Candidatus Omnitrophota bacterium. GTDB lineage: Bacteria > Omnitrophota > Gorgyraeia > Tantalellales > Tantalellaceae > Aadella. The sequence goes on along the minus strand of JBDRBI010000026.1, from coordinate 30,916 downwards.
TGTAAATACAGGTGAGGTCGGATTCAAATATAAAGGAACGGTTTATAGAAATATCGACGTATGGAAAGGTCTTGAAAGAATACAGAGCGATGTACGCGATCTCAACACGCCTCTAGCGGAATTACATGAAGCCCTTGACCTTGTAAATTCTTGGTATGCCGATAAAACCACCAAGATCAAACCGGAATACATTGAACAATACGTTTTTAATGTCGGTCTGGAAAAAATTTACCCGAAACTCGGTATTAAATGCTGGTTTACTTGTCACAATCCGATCAATAAACTTCAGTCCAGAGGCATAGGGTTCATGGTCAAGCAAAACTCCTTTGTTCATTTTTCCGTGGATAAAGGCATGAGCTGGGAAAAATTCAGGGATACCGGAGGGTATGTCTTAGTGAACCGTGACGGAGTGAAACTTAGAGGTTTTGAGAATCCTTATTTTAAGAACATTGTGGATAACCCTAATACGATGTTGTTGGAAAAAGATGAAGAAGGAAATCAGGGCATAAGACAATCATGGGCAAACATTCCTATGGGAAAAGAAGCTTTTCTGGAAATAATGAGGGTGCAATTGATAAATGAACGCAACAGAAGGGAAGCACCTCTTCCTGTAAATGAAAGCCCGGGAAGCAATGCCGCCAGAACAAGCGGTTCTGATGAAAGCAATGTTCTTGGTGTCAGCCCCGTGATCTCTAATTTCATCGTTCCCGGCGGCGACGTATCCAAACTGACGGAAAGAAGAACGCTTCTCACGCATACCGAAACTGCGGTCAGGACACCGCCTTTTTCTCTGCCGGATATCAGGGTAACCGCGGGGGCTGTTACACTAAGAGTTCCCAACAACCCGAAAATACCTGGAATATCAAACGTTGCGAGGGTAATCGTTTCCGACGAGATAATAAGTAAGATCGGGAAAAACGACGAAACTTCAATTTTCTCCGTCATACGGGGCACGATCGATGAGGTTTTCTTTAAAGCCGTCAGTGCTGAACCCGCTGAGATAGAGATATCCTACATGCGAACAGAGGAAGAGAAAATAGTCGACGTTGTTTACGCTTCCCTGAAACAAAACATAAATGAGCTATCTGAAAATGAAGTCGAGATCTTCGCTCCCGAACATCTTTATGAAAAGGACGGCGCCGCTCGGGAAGAAAAGTTTTTGAACGATAAACTTTTCAACGGAAATGAGAGGGTCAAGATCACTACTTATCAGGAGTCACCTGACACGAACGCTCTCAGCACCAATGACGAGAATCTGTTCAAAATTATAGAAAATAGTCTGACAAGGGAACGCATCCCCGTATTTGTCGCTTCAAACTCGAGGATCAGCGCCATTACAGAAACCTCTTTCCCCGAGATCTTCAAGAAAACGCGTATAATGGCCATCCCGGATACGGGAACGGACCTGAAAGACGGAGAAGAATGGTTCTTCACAAGAGAACTGGAAGGCCTGGCGCTTCTCCAGGCAGCGCTTACGCCCAAAACTATAGAACAGAAAGAAAATATAGCTATTGATACCCGGAAGGTTCTATCACAGCTTACAGGAAGAGACATAACCCTTAACGATTTATACTACATGCTGCCGTACGCAACAGAAGGGATCCCGGCGGAGATCAAAACGGATTCTCCCATCGCATGGCTTAAACAATTCATAAAGGCATTGCTCCTTAATATGCCGATGCAGACCCTTGATCCTTCTGAAGAGATCGAGAAACAGCGTCAGATCAAATACGCGGCATAAAGATCAAAAAGGAAAGACCTCCACGCGGCACAAACATAGTTTTGTCGCCGCTGGAGGTTTTCTCCAAACACCCGCTACAAGCAAACTTTTCTAACCTGACAGATCTAACCAGGTTAGCTAGCTAACCCGGTTAGAGTCAGCCGAATACACTGTTTATCATTTAGATATTGAGATATTTAAGGAATAGAGGGATAATATATCCCGACCGACAAATTTTTCTCAGAGCGGAACATTGAAAGGATGGCAATTAAAGAATGATACGTTTTATACTTTTTTTACTGATATTTTACGTTGTGTACGCTTTTTATCAAAAAACAAAAAATACTCAAATAGGATCTAAAGTTAATGATCTTGGCACGGATATAGTGTTTCCTAAAAGTTCCTGCCCATCCCCAAAAACCTTCATGGACTACACGGAAGGAAAAATAAAAGGAAAGAAAAAAGAAGCCATAGATCACCACATATCCCATTGCAAAAATTGCCAAGACGCCCTGAACGTTGTGTTCGGCATGACTGCGGGTTAGATATTTTTATACAGTACTACTTCATCACAATGACGTGATGTTTATGCAAACGAGCACAGGGTGGTAAAAGTGTAGGGGCGATTTGCGAATCGCCCTATATGCCACACAAACAAAAGGATAAAATATGGACAAAAAAAAGATAACACTCATAACCGCACCATTGACGGGCACAGGGATCATCCTTATCCTAATGAGTGCCTTTGACATAATCCCCGCAGGGGACAATGTCCTAATATTTATCGGGATAGCCTGCTTTATAGCGGCCGGGGTTATAAAGAAGATAGCAAAATGAGGGGTTTTTAGAGCAGGGGACAGACCTAAGAACAAAATTAGGACAAGTCTGTGCTTAAAACAGAAAACGTCCCCGTGGAACACACAAACTTTTCTAACCTGACAGATTTAACCAGGTTAGCTAGCTAACCTGGTTAGAAGTCGATTGAACCAGCCTTAAACGGTGCAGGTCATGTATGAAAATAGTAATCTCATTTATAGTTTTAGCCATGCTTTTTTCTTCCTCCAGTGCGTTTGGGGAACGTACCAGGGGGGAATTGGCGTATCAGCGCCGTAACCAAAAAGTCGTGCAAGATACAAAGCAGAGCCAACTGAAAGAACTCCTACAAGAAGCAAAGCAGCGCCAATTGGAACAGGCTACACAAAAGGCTAACCGGCAGCAGCAACAACAAAAACAAGCCGAGCAAATAAGAAGACAATTGCGCCAACAAAAACAAGCCGCACAAAGGGCTAAACAGCAGCGTCAGGATCGGGCCGCGCGAAGAAACAAATAGCGTCCATAATGGGTTAGATACAGCGCCCGGGATATAACAAAATTGTTAAAGGAGACGAAAATGGGAAGCATTAATGAAATCAAGGCAAGTGAATTGAACACAGAGACTTTCATCAAGGAAAGAACACGGGAAATATCAGATTTAGTTGGTGATGGCTTGGCAATTAACGCTCTTTCGGGAGGAGTTGATTCTTCCGCAGTTACTATGCTGGGTCATAAAGCTTTAGGAGAGAGGCTTAAAACATGTTTTGTTGATAATGGGATAATGAGGGAAGGTGAACCGCAGAGGATAGCAACATTATTTAAGGAACTGGGTGTTCATGTTGAGATAATTGATGCCAAAGAACATTTTTTCAACGCGTTAAAAAATATAACTGATCCGGAAGAAAAAAGAGAGGCAATAACACAGTCTTTTTATAAAGACATTTTCGGTGATCTTGTAAGAAACAGCGGGGCAAAATATCTTTTGCAGGGCACGATCCTAACCGATGTTGACGAGACTATTGCCGGCATCAAAAGACAACATAATGTTTTTGAACAGTTGGGTATTGATCCGCAGGAGACTTTCGGATATAAGATCATGGAACCATTGATCCAGCTCCGCAAAGACGGAGTACGGAAAGTTGCCGAAGCTCTGGGTTTGCCGGAATCTATTTATAACCGGATCCCTTTCCCTGGACCGGCACTGGCAGCAAGAGTGATCGGAGAAGTAACCGAGGAAAAAATAAACAGAGTCAGGAACGCGACTTCTATTGTGGAAGAAGAATTGGCTTCTTCCGGAGCGTTTCAGTATATGGCGATCCTGCATGATGATAAAGTTACGGGTATGCGTGACGGGAAACGGGATTTTGGTTCACAAATAGAAATAAGGTGCTGGGACAGTATTGATGCGAGAAAGGCGAACCCTACACAAATACCTTATGATGTTCTTTGCAAATTGGCAGACAGGATAGTCAATACAGTTCCCGGAGTGGTAAGTGTTACTTATAACGTGACATCCAAGCCGCCGTCAACAATGGAAGCCGTTTAGAGGCCACCGAGACGGAATTGTTTTGGAAGTTTAAGACATATAATCTTAACCTGACAGATTTAACCAGGTTAGCTAGCTAACCTGGTTAGAAGTAGTTTTGTACACCATACAGAGACCAAGGCGCTTGACGTTAGTAAACACACAATCGCGAACCAGACATGGAAGTATATTAGTTATTTCGAATTTCGGGGGCTGACCCCTTAGTCTTTTTAACCTGACAGATTTAACCAGGTTAGCTAGCTAACCTGGTTAGAAGTCGATTTTCCCCCTCAGAATAACATAAAAGACAACAAAAAGGAGCTTTACTATGTTGCTTAAAAGATACACGAAGTATTCGTCTATTATAACCTTTATCATCGTAGCAGGACTCTCTTTTATGCCCCAAAACGCCTCAGCTCAAAAACAAAGCGCTACAGACGTAGAACTTCTTGCCTTGTCCATACAAAAAGGCTTGGTCCCTTCAAAACTGGATAAAGATTTCTTTGACAAACACTCAAAAGATGATGTTTTATTATGGATAGTCTTCTCACGCAAAGATAAAGCCGCTGTTATTGATAACCTTAAAAAGGCTTATTCCAAAGAGAATTTCGAGGTTAATAAGCCCACAGATTATTATGTTGAAGAAATGAATAAGCTGATCACTAATATGATCTTAACCGAAAACTTAACAAAGACTAAGCATACAAAACAATTGTTACCGTTATTCAAGATCATCATAGCTATAAAAGAAGAGGGGTAGGCGCCGAGGACGAAATCTCCGAGGAGGGCGTTTGTTTTCACTCCTATGACCGGGTGCTTTGTGTAGAGAAAGATGCTATCCACAATCATCCATCGACTTTAGACTTTCAGACCTTAGACTTTAGACTGTTTCTCAAAGAGAGAGAGGTGGATAAATGGTAACAAAGAAAAAAGCGACAACTAAGAAAGTGACGAAAACTAAAACTAAAAAGACAAAACCGGTAAAGAGTAAGATCGGGGTAGAAGATCTAATGGATGAAATACAGTCTAAGTTTGCTATTATTGACGATAAGCTTGATGCGGTGATAGCAAGATTATCCGAGATATCCCATAAGGTTAGTGTTGAACATGACGCTGACTTTAAAACCCGGGCTACTGATACAAAAAAGTATACTATACCTCAAGATAAGTACCCGAAAGATCGAAAGGTGTATAAAGTTGTTTGTGAGCAATGTAAACAAGAGTGTGAAGTACCTTTTATGCCGCGAGCAGGTAGACCCGTTTATTGTAAACCATGTTTCATAAGTCGTAGAAACAGGACTAGCGCAAATAGTTTTCCTGATACAGACAAGATCGTAGCTGAAATTTCCAGAGCGTTGAATGTAGATATAACAAAAACAGCTACGCCCAAAGTTAAACCAAAGAGATCAACGGTCAAAGCCAGACCTAAGAAAACTAAGTCCAAAATTAAACCTAGAAAATCAACGAGAAAGTAATAGGGGTCAGACTTTAGACTTTAGACTGTTTCTCCCACATTTGAGTCATCAGTTATGAATCGTGAAACCCTATTCTCCGTTTTTTCTTGGATGGAGCAGGGGAGATGAGCTGTTTTATGGCTGTGAAAACTACCTTGAATTGAGAGTCGTACTTTTGCTCGATCGACTCGATCTTACGTTTTAACCCTTCGTACGTTATAACCATTCTCCTTAGGGAAACAAATGCCCGCATGATCTGTATGTTTACTTGGATTGCCTGCTTGCTATTTAGAACAGTTGAAAGCATTGCGATTCCTTGCTCAGTAAATACAAGTGGCAAATATTTTGAATGTTGACCCCTCTTTAAGCTTCCAAATTGGAATCTTAAAGAATCCACCTCATTCTTTGTAAGTTGAAACATAAAATCATCTGGAAATCTTTCTATATTTCTCTTTACCGCTTTATTCAGATTTCCTGTGGTAACACCATAAAGTTCCGCTAGGTCCTTGTCTACCATCACACTTTTTCCTCGGAGTTGAATTATTTTGGTCGAAATCATTTTCGCTGAGTTGGTATCTTTTTCATTTCTTCTCCTTTCTGATTAAATTAATGGCCTACTATAGTAGACACATTTTTCACGAAAATTATCTCAATTATCTTTGAAGATCCTACTTGGCTTTTTATGAGATTGCCGCGTCGGCCTTTTCAGGCCTTCTTGCAATGACGAGAGAGGACGCTATCCACGGTCATCCATTGACTTTAGACTTTCGGATAAAACAAAATAATTGAGATAATTTTGCGACTTTCTGTGTCTATTATAGTAGGGGAGAAGGGAAATTAACTTTAAAAACTTGAATATTTAAGAAAAATAGTATATACTTTTGTATATACAACTAAGGTTGGTCATGCGCGATATTAGATGGGATCATTTAAAAAGCAGTCGCCTAAAAAGAACAAGGGGAATCACCTTTGAAGAGATTCTCGGAACAGAATTGATCGAGATCAAGAGACATCCAAAAAGAAAAGATCAAGACATTATGCTTTTTTGGCATAAAAACCAGATATGGGTAGTGCCGTTTGTAAATGACAAAAGATGTATATTTTTAAAAACAATATTTCCCAGCCGAAAATACACCAAGCTTTATAAGGAGGCTTCGCTAAATGAGAAAAGTTAAACTGACAAAGCAAGAAAATGCTGTTGAAGATGCCTTGATCAATTATGAGTATATTGATGTGTCAAAAAAAGAGTTCGATTCAATTGCCCAATCTCTGATGTTACGAAAAAAAGATGCCGTATTGAACATTCGCATAAATAGCCATGATCTTAAAAATATCAAAAAGAAAGCAAAAAAATTAGGTGTCAAATATCAGACCTTCGTTTCAGAAGTTCTTCATAAACTCGCCGAAGTTTAACCTGCAATTTTTACTATATCCAACAAAAAAGAGAAAGTCTGATGTCCGAAGTAAAGGGTATTGCACGCCGCCTTTTTAGCCCCTATTTTGCCAAAAACGACCAAATCCCCGCCAGTGTCAAGAACGCCTCTCTAAGGGGCTTTTTTGTACGAAATTGACCCTTTTCTATGACTTATTATGGGAGTTTTTGGGGAAAGATGAGGTATCTTGGCGGGAGAGATGTGGGTCAGATTTAAGCGAGCCGATATGACACGTTTTTTGTGGTTTAATGAAGGTTTATAGGAATACCACTTTTATTGGGTCCCGGATAAAACCCTTTGGGTTTTTCCGGGATGACGATATTTTGCTATTCACAATCATCCACAGTTTTGGCTTTTGAATTTTGGATTTTTGTTTTCTAAGCACAAATATGCTTTAATAGTATGTACTCATAAATAATTTCGTGCTTATTTAGGTACTCGTAAAGCGGAGAAGTCGTACAGAGATTGCTTCGGCGCTGACGCGCCTCGCAATGACGGGTGTGGACGGTCGGGGAGCTCTTTCCTTATGCGCAAGTTAACATAAGATACATTATCGGACGTTCGTGGAGTGGGCGTGTTTAGCATGATAAACGTGTCTATATCAGGGGTTCTTTGTGTATTTAGTGGTGATACTGCAGGATGTTCTTGTTTCCCACGATCATCCGATAATGTTAAAAGTTTATCCGACGTTTTAAATAACAACTGAAATCCGGCGTGTTAAAACGTCCGATAAACTTTTCTAAGCTTTGGACCTCGAACGTTGGACTTTTGACTTTAAACTGCGTCTTATCTGTAGACATCTTTCCGATGCATGACTTTTATGACTTGGATTATCAATTGTTTTTTTACAATGTTATAGATAATACGGTAGTCTCCGATCCGGTATGAAAACAATCCTTTTAATTGAGCTTTTAATGGCTTTCCTAAATGTGGATCATTAGTGAGTTCGTTTAGTGCATTTGCGAGTTTATTTTTTGCTTTTTCGGTGAGTTGGTCTATTTGCCGTTTGGCTTTTGGAGCGATTATTATGGTGTATTTCATTGTTTTTTCTTTTTATTTTTAGGAAAAACTTCATTCATTGTATAACCTTTACCCTCAGCAAGCTCTTTTTGAGCCTCCTGAATGTCTTTTAACGCGCCTTTTTCTGACATGATCTCTAATGTTTCCAACCAACCCTCGTATTCATCTACACCCATTATTATCACTTTGGGTTTTCCGTTTTTTGACACGATAAACCGTTCTGTAGTTTTATCCGCTTTTCTGATTATTTCTAAAAGATGGGCTTTTGCCTCTGTTACCGTTAGGGTCGTCATAATATCCTCCTTAGCTAAAATGGTCATTTTTATGACCACTTATAGTATATCACATATGCGGCGCTCGGTCAAATTTGGAACTTATCCTTATCGAGATTGCTTCGTCATTCGCCTCCGGTGGCCTCCTCGTAATGACTGTGTGGAAAGTGCCCGCACTATGTCTATAAGAGATTGCCGCGCCCCTTCGGGGCTCGCAATGACAGAGAAAAAGGTTCGCAATGACCGACTGAAAGTGCCCACACTCTGAAATTACTTAATACATATTCGAATCCAGGCCGAAAAGTCGGGACATTCTTACTACGTCCAGGACTTCTTTGACCTGTTTTGACGGGTTTATTATGAGGACTTTTTTGGTTAGTTTGAGAGATTTTTTGTAAGCTGATATGAGAACTACAAGACCCACGCTTGAGATGTAACTGACCTTCTCCATGTCGAGTTCGAGGACTTTAATATCTTCGTCCAGAAAGATCTCAAGTTTTTTGCTGAGTTCGGAACAATCCTGGTCCAAAGATCCTTCTAACGCAACTGTAAGAATATCACGATCCAGTTTTCTTGTGATCTTCATGACTGGCCACCTCTTCCCCTGGTACAGAATGACAAGGAAACCGGTATTTTCTCATCATTTACGATATGTTACCTAGCCCTCTGAAAAGATCTTGGCAGCTGGCTGAGTTTTTTTAGCTCATCCAGTCTTTTTTGCTGTTTCTGCAGACGTCTGAAGTCTTTCCAGGCAATCTGTTGATTAACGTTGCGTAGTAGTTTGAGAAGCGCTTCTTCATTCAGGTCCTCTATTTTTTCCGTTTCGTACTCGTAATAGACTACATCATTATCCAGGGTTCTTTCTTCCAGACCCGGAGTAAAAGCCCTTATATCCAGATTCTGGTCCAGAACGACATTTATGCGCGTTATAATGTCGTCCCTGGTAAGCTCTGTAACGTTTATCTGAGAAGCCGCTCCCCCGCTGTTCGCGGGCTGCGCAACGCTCTCAAGCGAACACACGTTCCCTAAAAAACATAGAGCCAGGATCATGATACAAAAATTTTTCATGGGTTTCTCCTTGTTAAAAGAACGATAATTAAAGACACACCGCTTATACAGAAAATTACGCCCATAGTCACTTGAGCTAATGTCAGCGCCCCCCATACGGGAAAACTGTCCACACGCAGATATTCGTTAAAAAACCTGAAAATGCTGTAAAGGAAAATACTGCCGAAAAAAGTTGTTCCGACAAACGGTCCTTTTTTATAAATAAACCTCATGGCTACGAATATAAAAACGAGATAGAGCATCGAGTAGATCTGCGCGGGATGGACCGGAACCGTTGTTTCTCCCGGGAAAATAACCCCCCATGGCAGACCCGTCGGCTTTCCGTAACAACACCCGTTCAGAAAGCAGCCCACCCTGACAAATGCCTGAACTAAAAAAGTGAAAGGCATACCATAATCCGCCAGCGTCAAAAAACTTATCCTTTTTTTTCGTAATTTTGCGAAGAGGAATATAGTCAGGATATAGAAAGCAAAAGCCCCCAAGGATGAGTACCCGGCAGTAGCCAAAAGAGAATTTAAAGGGATATCTCCAAACTGCGCTAATTCCTCACGATTGAGCGCGATATAAAGCAGCTTCCCCCCTACCATTCCTCCGTAGATCATCAGCAAAGAACACGCTAACACACCCCACCGTGTAATAGGAAAGTTCTCTCTCGGAGTTTTGATAACGGACAAGGTCACCGCAAATATCATCCCGACCAGGACAAAAAAATACCAGCTTGACATAGAAAAAGGAGTATTGTAGAACAATTCATTTATCATAAGTATTTCTCCGTCATTGCGACCCCTTTTGCTCCGCTTTGCGGAGCAAAACGACGGGGGGAAGCAATCTGTTACCAAAAGGATTGCTTCGCTCACTACGTTCACTCGCAATGACAGAGTAAACGCTTCTCGCTTCTTCCCTCTCGCTTCTCACTTCTTTCTTATACGGTAAAATGTATCACATAAAAACGAACAATGCAAATAGCAGAAGCATGTTACGTTATTTGTGCTTTGAGCGTTCTTTTCTTTTTACTCCTTGAACGAAATTATTTCCGTGATGGGTCTGCGGAACGAGACCCCTTTGCCCTCATGCGCTTTAGGATACCCTATAGTGATCACCGCCATTAGCTCTCCAGCAATATCGAAGGCTGTTTTGATCTCTTCCTGCCGAAACAGCGGCACACCCAGCCATGCCGTCCCGAAACCTAAAGAATGCGCTGTGAGAAGCATATTCTGGATACTCGCGGCCGTGCTTTGTATGCAAAATACACGGGCCATCTTTTTTTCTTTAACGTACAGAGGAACTGTAACTCGGTGTACCGGCACAGTGTTATAGACGATTATAGCCGCGGATGCGGAAGATATCATCTCCGCACTTTGTCCCAAAAGTATCTTTACCGGCAGTACATCTTTCCTTTTTCTGTGACCCACGATATCCGCGAGGTTCTTTTTCGCTTCCCCTTCGGCCACAATAAAGCGCCAGGGTTGGGAATTGTGCGCGGACGGTGCCCATCTGGCAGCGTCAAGTATCTTCATGATGCTCTTTTTGGGGACTTTTTTCGGTACATACTGCCTTACAGTGCGTCTGTTCCTAACAGCTTCATCAATTTTCATTTTTCTTTTTCCTCAAAAGGTCCATTGTAAGTTTAAAGGCTGATCCATAATTCACTATTTTAGGCAGATATGCCTCCGTTATCTCTATCTTATACGCCTCTGGAAGAGTAGTGTCAAGATATTTGGTTTTTACAGGCCAAAAGGCCGGGAAATTTTGCGATTCTATTTGGATGGTATTCCATAGTACTTTCTTGCCTCGTAGCCCAACGATGCATAATAGATCACGTACGGGAGTTTTTTAGGGTAATTACAGCGGCACCAGTTTAATGATCTCCAAAATTCCCTTCTCCCAGCGTCTTTTATTCCAAGGGTGTAAATAATATGGATTAGAACTGCTATTGCTCTTGGTATTGCGCTTATTTTCACAGGAATCGCGGGGCCTGGCTTGTACAGTTTAAGAAAGATTTTAACACGTTTGTAAAAAGTTTCTGTCCTGTAGAGAGTATTGATTATTTTGAGAAACCCCTCAGAAAGCGCGGCTCTTCCCATTGTCGGTTCATATTTTATCCGGTCTTCATATCTCCCCTTTTCAGATCCAGCCAGCTGGAGCCTGCCCTCTTTCTTAAGGCGGACATAAAGTCTTGTCCCATAAATTGGCTTTAAAACATGGAGCGCAAATCGGGGAATTCCGGAGTTTTGGATCGCTTCGATAATGTTGTCGTATACATCAGGGGTATCAGTGTCAAAGCCGATCACTAACCCGCCTATTACTATCATTCCGTGCTTATATAAAGTTTTTACCACATCGGTGATACTTGTGTTCAAGTTCTGCGTTTTTCCGCAAGCGGCAAGACTTTCTTGTGATGTAGTTTCAAATCCGACAAATGTTTCACGAAAACCTGCCTTATTGAGCAGATCAAGAAGTTCTTGATCTTTCACAATATCCATCGATGTCTGGAAATAAAACCGGACGGTGTTTCCGGTATTTTTCTGCCACTCGATCAACAAGGGCAGCAGATCCTCCTTCAGTTCCTTTTTGTTGCCCAAAATATTATCATCGAGGATCGTTATATATCCGGACCATCCCAAAGAGATCAAAAATTCCAGTTCACTCAACACTTGCTGAGATGTTTTAGACCTGACCGACCGCCCATCAAGATTGATCACAGAGCAAAACTCGCAGTTATAAAGGCATCCACGTGAATACTGCACTCCTATAGAACAATAATCTTTTAAATTGACGAGATCCCATGCCGGGATCGGGCTTAACGTCATATCCGCCTTCTCGTTTGACCTATAAATATGTTTAGCCTCTCCCTTTTTTAAATCTTCAAGAAAGAGCGGCAAGGTAACCTCCGCCTCATTTAATATAATGTGATCTATGTCCTTGAACCAATCATGTTCTTCCATAAAGAAAGATCCTCCGCCTACGACCTTTGCTTTTAACTGTTTGCATCGCTCTATCAATTGTCTGGTTGTTTCTTTTTGTACATCCCCCATTGGTGCGCCAACAAAAACATAATCCGCCCACAATATCTCGGTGTCACTTAAAGTATTCACATTCATATCAATGAACTTTTTCTCCCAATTTTTTGGAAGTAAGGATGCTGCTGTTAATAACCCGGCGGGGGGTTCTACAGCTTTTTTCCCTATAAACCGTAAAGACTCTTTATAGCTCAGAAATCCGGATAAATGTTTGGGGTATACAAGTAAAATTTTCATAAATGAGTCCCTCTATTTCACGGTCAAAACAGGTCTTTATCGGAGTTTTTGTATATAGCGTATACTTTTAGAGCTCCGGGCAATATCGAGAATTTTACTTCTTCGACCGGTCCGAAAACTTCGCCGTCTAGCATGAGCATTGCGGGCTTTTTTAATTTTAGGCCCAGCTTGTGAGTTTGTCCGTGGACTGTCAGAGGATGGTGCTTTTTTGTATAAAGATGAAGTTTGCAGAGAACTATAAAAGTAACCAATACCTGTTCTAAACTGTTGATGCGAGTTATATTAAAATCCATCAACGAATCATGGATGTCCCCCTTTGGGAACGCGTAGAAATTACCAATATAGGGAGTGTTATTTACTATAAGATTGGAGAATTGAAGAGTTTTTGAGGTATTTTCCCCTATGAGCAGCTCCCCTTCAAGCTCATTTTTATTTAATGCCGCGCGTATACTCGTAAAAATATAGCTTTTTCTCGCATTTTTATTCGCATCCTGCGCGCTTAAGGCTATTCGTCCTAACCCTGCAGTGGAAACCGCGTACCTGGCAAAGGTTTCCCCTTTCTGAACATACTCACAGGCGATAAGATCGACCACTCGGGTGCTGCCTTTTTTTATCGCCTTCAAAGCCCTTGAGGGGCTGTTTGCCCATAACGTACGCGCGAACCCGTTGCCTCTGCCGTAGGGTATCACTCCCAGATTTTGAGTTTCAAGATCCATATTGTTTATTACTTCTGATATGGTCCCGTCTCCCCCGCAGCATATTACCGACTCCGCGTCCTTGTTATCCCGAATTATACCCGGAATATCCGAAAAGTTTTCTATGAAACGGACTTCCGCCCTCTGGTATTTTTTTAGAAAATTAATGATCCGCGCTTTTCGGGGAAATCGCTTTTTGTTCGAAATGATCGCCAGGGTTTTCATGTGTTCCAGGATCTTTCGGGCTTTTTAAAGACAACGCAGGCGTTATTTCCGCCGAACGCGAAAGAATTATTCAACACAATTGTAACTTTAGCTTTTTTAGCCTTGTTCACAACTAGACGCAGTTTGCATCCAGGATCCGGGGTCTCGTAGTTTATTGTGGGTGGAATTATCCCATCGCGTATCGAAAGGCAGCAGCTTGCGGCTTCTATCGCGCTAGCCGCGCCTACAGTATGGCCCAGCATGGATTTTATGGACGTCACATAGATATCATCGGTCTTCTCTTTAAATATCTCACGCATCGCTTGGGCTTCAAATTTGTCATTGTTATATGTTCCTGTTCCATGCGCGTTTATATAATCTACTTCATCTTTTTTAATACCGGAATTTTTTAAGGCCCTCTTCATCACCATCTTCATGCCATTTTTAGAAGGGATAGTCAGACTGAACGCGTCACAGCTGAGCCCGTATCCCCGCACTTCAGCGTATATGTACGCGCCGCGGGCTAAAGCATCTTCCAGTCTTTCCAGGACAAGTGTCGCGGCACCCTCGCCAAGAGTGGTTCCGCTTCTATTCTTATCAAAGGGGCGTATCTTATCCGTGGTTGTCGCGAAAAGGCGATTGAAACCTTCAAACATGCTCTGCATAAGAACATCAACTCCGCTGCAAAAGAGGACTTTCGCCCTGCCCTGACGGATAAGATCGAACCCGTAGCCTATAGCATAATTTCCGGCTGAACATGCCGTGATTATGGCCAAATTTATACCGGTTAGACCTAGTTTTCTGCCTACAATGATCGGCGGATTCTTTGTAACAACATCGGATAGATCTTTGGGATCCAGTTTTTCTCTGCCCAGAAGCACCTTTCGTTCGTTAATTTCCTCTATAAAACGCATGTCAGCCTTTCCGCTTCCGGTTATCATCCCTACCTGAAGACTTTCGTATAACGAGAGATCCAGTTTCGCGTCTTTTTGGGCCAGGCTAACGGATTTCAGAAGAAAACGGGTAGTGCGTCTTTTTTCCGGGTGTTCGTCCTCCAAAACGTTCTCTTTTATTTCTCCCGCATGATGTGTTCTTGAAAGTTTTGTATCAAAGATCGAAACCTTCCGTATCCCGGATTTGCCTCTTATTAGGTTTTTCCAAAAGATATTTTTTCCTATACCTATAGAGGAGACTACTCCTATTCCGGTTACCACTACTCTTGTATCCATTTATTCTTTATCCTTGTCTCTGGTAGCAACTATAAAATCCCCTCGGGATATAAGCTCCCCGTCAACATGGGCATCAACATGTATTATCGCCGCGGTGGATATTATTTTGACGGGTGTCGCTGTCATAGTGATAGTTGTCCCGGGCCTTGTTATTTTGAAGAACCTGATCTTTGTAGAGGTAAGATAGTTGACTGTTTTAGACTGATCCCTTTTCTCAAAAAGAAAGGTACCCGCTTGTATCATTGCTTCGGCGAGTATGTGCCCCGGGAGGATAGGATTCCCGGGAAAATGTCCTTTAAAGAACCATTCCTCACCGGTGATATCCGTTTCAATTATCACTTTTTTCCCGGGAACGCGATATGTTATCCTGTCGACAAAAAGAAACGGCTCGGTTACCAAAAGGAAATTCCCTTTCTTGATATCGACCCCAAAATTTTTTGCCCCACTATTCTTTTTTTTTGTACTTATAGAAACTTGTTTTCGTGAACTTTTAGATGATTTCTTCATAGTTTTTGCTCTGGAAATATTCGTCATGATCTGCACCTCTGTTTTATTTTTTTGTCCTTTTGTTAAAAAGATCCATCGTAAGCTTAATGGCTCCGTCATAACTCACTATTTTAGGGAGGTCTTCCTCCTTTATTTCTACTTTGAACTCCTTCTCTATCATCGCTAATATTTCCAGTGCCATCATGGAATCCATCCCCAGGTCTTCAAAAAACCGCGTTTTTCTTGTGATCTTTTTTTCGTCTATTTCCAGGACTTCCGCGATTATAGCCCTTATTTTCTTCTCAACTTCCTTCTTATTTAGATATTTTACCGGTATGGACGCGCCCTTTTTCTTTCCCTTGACCTTGGTTTCTTTCTTTGTGACATTCTTTTTAACTGATCTTTTCACGGTATTCTTTTTAGCCGCCTTTTTTTTAGCCATCATAGGCGCGGTTTTTTTCTTTCCTTTGACCTTTTTTTTCACCTGTACCGGAACGGCTTTTTTCTTTCCCTTGACCTTGGTTGTTTTCTTTTTGGCCGCTGCTTTCGGCGTTTTTGTTCCTTCTTTAGATGTCGATCCTTTGCTCATGCTGATACACCCCCGTCTATTATAATGTTCTGTCCTGTAATAAAACTTGCTTTATCGCTGGCAAGAAATAACGCTAGTTCTGATATTTCCTCAGGGGACCCAAAACGCCCCAAAGGTGTCTCCTCTAATATTCTCTTCTTAAGAGCGCCGCTGATCTTTTTGGTCATATCCGTATTCGTGAATCCAGGCGAGATAGCGTTCACCCTTATATTGTGAGGTCCTCCTTCTTTCGCGAGAGCTCTTGTTAGCCCGACAAGCCCGGCCTTGCTGGCGCAATAGTTTGTCTGCCCCGGAACGCCTCTTAAGCCGGCTACGGAAGAGATATTTATTATATTCCCGGACTTTCTCTTGATGAAGTCAAGCAGGCATACTCTTACGCAGTTGAATGCTCCTGTGAGATTGGTATCCAGAACTTCATCCCAATCTTCTTTCTCCATCAGCATGAGCGGTTTATCCTGGACCACCCCGGCATTATTGATAAGGATATCTATGTGTCCGAACTTTTTTTTCACTTCCTTGACGAATTTCCTGGTTTTATCCAGGTCCCTGATATCCACCTTGTATCCGATGGCTCTGGCTCGGGTCTTTTTGCTCAAAGAGTCGGCCATTTTTTTATTGCTTTTATATGTGAAAGCTACCTTGCACCCCTCCTTAGCGAATTTTTCAACAAAAGCCTTTCCTATCCCCCTGGTTCCTCCCGTTATAATGGCCGTCTTGTTTTTAAGAAGCATTTTTTCTCCTTGTTTTTTTGATAAAAAAATAAGCGTTTTGGATCCCATAACCCTTGATAGCAGAGACAGTGTTCTTCATGTCGAACGAATGAGCCTGCGTCATATAGGGAAGAAAGGCGCCTATAAGTTTTTGCTGGACGGGCGCAAGATCCCGGGTTTTGAATTTGTCTGCCGGCACAAATTCCGGCAGGGTAAACCCCCATACACTTGAAAACACGGTCAGGAATGTCGAAAACTTCACGGGACGCGGGTTAACGAGATGAAAATTCTTGTTCAATGTTCTATCAGGTAAGACAGATAGAAAATAGACTGCCCCGGATACCATCTCTACCGGCACCATATTTACGGTAGCTTTTTTATCCAGGGGAAGCGTCTTTAAAAAACCGAACATTATCATTTTAGTTATCCTCTGTCCGAGGTCGTCTTCTTCCATTTTTCCCTGAGAAAGACGCGTTATAAGGCTGGGGCGAAAAACATTTATTCTCATACCTTTTTTTCTGTATGTTTCAACCACCTGTTCCGCCTCAAACTTACTTTTCTCGTAAGTATTATTGAACTTTTGTGAGACTTCAAGCTGGTCTTCTCTGAACTTTCCCTTGTATGTTCCGCGAACATAAGCGGTGCTGATATGGTTAATACTGGTAAGATTCCCTGATCCCGACCAATCTTCCATGACCGAAAAGAAATTCTTTGCCCCTTCTACATTGGTCTTTCTTATGTCGGAAAGGTTTTCATTAAAACCCACTATCCCGGCGGAATGATACGCGTGGGTGATTTTTCCTCGGAGACATTTCAGATCCTTTCCGGACATTCCCATGTTCTTCAAGGAAACATCTCCTTTTACTAAGTGTATACGTTTAGCGGCAGACTTTCTCTTGCTTTCAGGGAAGGATGCCCTGATCAAAGCGTTCTTTCTGGAAGAAAGAGACATCCCTTTGCCTCGGGTCAGCGCATATACCTCACTTCCTTTTTCCGCGATGATTTTTTTTATAAGCGCTTTTCCTAAAAACCCCGTACCGCCTGTTATAAAAAATCTCTTCATCTATTTGCCTCTGACCCTTTCGACTATCATAGCAGAATTAAACCCTCCGGTCGTAAAGGAGTTTATCATTATTCTGTTCATCTTTTTTTTAATCGGTTTATTGGCTACAACATTCAATCTGCGGCACCCCGTATCGGGTTTACGATAGTTGATGGTTGGGGGGATCACTGACTCTCTCAAAGAAAAGAGCGCCGAAGCTATGTCAAGAGAACTGCTGGCCCCGAAAGTGTAGCCCAAAGAGCCCTTTATTGACGTTATGGGTATGGATCCGGTCTTTCCCTTAAAAACACGGTTGACCGCGACAGCCTCAGTCCTATCCCCTCCCCGCAGAGAATTCGCGCTGCCAATTATACAGTCTATATTTTCGGGATCACATTCCGCATCGTCCAGGGCTATGCGCATGGACGATATCGCTCCTTTAGCGTCAGGACTGTACCCTTTATGGGTCTTTGGATCAAAAGAAGAACCAAATCCTTTGATCTCCGCATATATCTTGGCTTTCCGTTTAACGGCATTTTCCATATCCTCTACCAGGAACACGGCACATCCTTCGCTTAAGATAATACCGTTCCTCCGGCTGTCATACGGACAGCTTATCTCCCTTTTTCCCAAAATCGATCCGGCAAGCACTCGCAATAGGTATGAACCCGCAAACATCTCTTCGCTAAGACTATCAGAACTGCCGGCTAGACCCAGTTTATAGCCGTGCTCTTTGATCATGTTTGCCGTGTAAGACAACGCATCCATCCCTGTCGCTGCATCGGATATAATACATGCATTGAAGCCTTTTATGTTGAATTGTATGGATATGTGACTCGGAATGGCATTAGGGCTTATATTGGGGAAAGCGAACGGATTTATCCCTCTCGGCCCATGCAGTAATATTTCTTCATGCAGGGACAGAATGCTTTTCATTGTTCCGTTCAGCGTCCCGAGAACCACACCGCAGGATTCCGATATACCTCTCTTTAAGGGGACGGATATCTTTCCGTCAGCTAGAGCCAGCTTTGAGGCGACAATAGCGAACTCCGCACTTTTGACCAAATGCCTCAAACCCTTCATTTTTAAATGCTTTTTAATGTCAAACCCTCTGACCTCTCCGCCCTTCTTGCTTCGAAATCCGGACACGTCGAACTGAGTGATATTAGATAGACCCGACTTGCCGTTCTTTATCCCGTCCCAAAAGACCTTATTACCGACGCCGTACGGGGACACCACTCCTACCCCTGTGATAACCACTCTCTTTTTCTTTGCCATATCAACGCTTTATCCATTCTTTTATAAGGAATGATAAGAACATATACCCGTCCCGCCCGGGACGTATATAACTCGTTTCGTCACCATAAATAGTCGCTATATCGACGTGGTCTATAATAAATCCTTTTTTAGCTGCTTTTATAAGTATTTCCGGCACTATCTCAAATTTTACCCCTACAAGATCCAATTTTTCCAAAACTCTGGCAGGGATAAGCCTGAATCCGCACAACGGATCGGGAACATATTGACCGCTCATTTTAGATATTAAAGATGAAGACCATCTGTTAATGGTTAACCTGTCATCCGGCATATTTCGGGGATTCGCAAGCCTGTTGCCGGCAACAATATCCGAGCCGGACACTCTCATCTTTTCTATGAATTTTGGGATATCTTCGGGATCGTGTTGTCCATCGGCATCGAGGGTAAAAATATAGTTATACCCTTTTTCTCTGACATATTCAAAACCTTTGCGTAACGCACGACCTTTCCCCTCATTTCGCTCGTTCTTAAGCAGGTGGGCTCCTGCTTCCCGCCCATAATTCGCGGTATTATCGCTGGATCCATCATCCACGACAATAACATCGACACCCTTGTTCCTAACGGCTTTTATAACGGAGCCTATGTATTTCTCTTCGTTATATGCCGGTATTATCGCGCAAAAATCATTCACATCCGTTGCCATTTTCCTATTCTTTCTTTGCTGCACTTAGTTTTAAATGGAGAGCGCATTTGCACATCACTCAGCTCCTCACTTTTAAACTGTTTGACCTTTAAACTTTTAAACTGTTTTATCTATTTTCCCGCTTTCTGCGCCTTATTGATCTCTTCTATCTTTTTGATGCCATCCATCTGTTTCTGAAGTTTCTGCATGTTACGCAGAGATATTTGGCTATTAACTACTTTTAAAAGACCGAACAGGGCTTCGTCATCAAGGTCGTCAATGTTTACACCTTTGTATTTATAGATCACTCCTGACGAACTTTTTTCTTGTTCAATATCCGTCATAAGCGCAAGCACATCAAGTCTATGCTGAAAAACACCCTTTATGCGTTCCATCATTTCATCTTTTGTGATCCTTGTAGGCGCCTGTCCCCCGGAATCAGAGGCAGCATCTTGTGCAAACATATTTCCCGCACAAAGAACTATACCGACCATTACAACTAAAAGACTTGAACAGATACGACTGATCATATCGCACTCCTTTTGTTTATACGCACAAGGGCAAATATGGCTCCGGCTGTTAATAGTGAAAATGTCATTTGAGCCAGGGTTATACTTCCCAAAACAGGCACACTGTCGGCCCTGAAACCTTCTATGATAACTCGCAACGCGCAATACACGGCCATGCTCCCGAAATACGTGGTTCCTGCGGGGAACTTCCCTCTTTTGCTGTATAAAATACGCGAAATAACAAGAGAAAAGCAAAGGTTCATAAACGAATATATCTGTGTCGGGTGATTTCCATTGAACCACATCCCAATAGGACCCAAAAGAGGCCTGCCATAACAACATCCTACACTAAGACACTCTATGCGCGTAAGCGCTAATCCCGCAAATGTAACAGCCACAAAATAATCCAAAGCTTCAAGAAAAGTTATACCATTTTTTCTGATCCTGGTTAGCCCCCATGTAACCAATAATTGTGAAAAAAACATACCCAAAGAAGCCTTTCCCAGATGACCCGCGGATATATCAAACGCCTCTTTAGTCAACAAATAATGGCTGCTCATTATTATGAAGTAAAAGAACTTTGACCCCATAAGTGAGAAATATATGCCTATCATCAATGCGATGAAGATATCGATCCGTTTTTCCTTAAACTCTTTCGGCCACATGTATACTGCTACCGAAACGATAATGATAGTGCACAAAACATTAAAATAAAACCATGGGGACATGCTTCTCGAAAAGGGCCAAAGAAAAGACCGCATCAAGCCGGATTGGGCAAATAAAGCGCTTTGATATACGATAGAATTCTGCATAATTTACGATGTAGGTAATAAGATAATTTTACGAACGTATAAATATATCACATTCATAATAAAAACACAAGCGGCAACGCATTTATTGAGTTTATCGGGTTTGTAGAGCTTGTTGTGCTCCTGAGGCCATATCTAGCCCGGGTGGGATGATGGGGTGTCTATTGCTTCCTTTTAATGGAAATATATGGAAATATATTCTGGGGACATCCTTCAACTTGGATTGTACCCCCATAGGAAGGGTGTCCCCAGAACGTGGCATATTCATAAGCAGAAACCCTCTTCTTCGTCTTTTGTCCCACATTCCTCGGTCTTCGCTGCCCACTTACTCTTATGGGGTGGTACCAAATGGGATGTCCCCATGGACAGGCTACCCACGTGCGTCATTGCGAGGAGCAAAGCGACGAAGCAATCTCTGTGAAAATTATATCTATGGAGATTGCTTCACCCCTTCGGGGTTCCCGCCTTCGCCAATCTATTCGCAGATTATTTGGCTATGGCGGACAGGCGCAATGACGGGTCTATAGTCTATTACAGCGATGTTATTGTCGCGTTTATCGCGTTCATTATCTGCCCGATAGTCTCGGTTATTCTTTCGATCACCGCGAAGTACCCGATATTTTTCAAGAGAGCCTGTATGCTGCTAAAATCATCTCTGTCATCGTATCCGACAGCCACGACACAGGGCTGGCTTCTGATAACGCTATGCACGAGATTCGCCATGTTGGTCTCAGCCGAAAGATTACCCTCTATCTTGTTGCGGAGAAGCACGTAACTCGGCATCTTATGCGGCTCCGATTGATGGCTCTTAAGATCGTCATACACCGCGCCCGTAACGTTTTGAGCGTCTCTATTACTCAATATTATCGCGGATTTAGCTACCGTCTCGCCTCCTGTACTTTCGGCTATCCTGTCAGATAAGGTCTTCGCGTCGGTCAGGTCCTCCGGCACGTATATGCCCTTGAGTTCCGCGGCGCGCGCGGCGTCGCCTATGACCGCTATCCGCACTTTACTCCCCGAGGCCTCGATGGTACGCGCCAGCTGTTCAACGGAAGCGTCTATAGCGCCCGCGTCAAAAGCAAGGACATAAGTACCCTGGTTAAGCACGCCTATCTGATGATCGAGATAGCTGAGCATGTCTTCCATCCGCACGGTCCCCTGTAAACTTATCTGACGCGAGAACATCTTCATGAAATCGTCGTTCGTCCAGGCTTTGCGCGATGCCAACGATATCGCGTTAATTAAAAGCTCCGTATTCCTAGGTGTCACATTAATAAGTTCATCCTGCTGAAGTTTGAGCATTGCGCTTAACGCGCCAAGCTGCGATGTGTCCATCCGGCTTATCCCTTTCTGTAAAGCGGCTATCGCAGTTACATCCAGAACGATCGCTTCGGTTTGCGTGACTTCTCCGTTAACTATCGTCGATACCGTGAACTCATCCCCGGTCCTCGTCAACGCCTTCATCTGGAATGTTCCCGGTCCCGAGCGTTCTACCATGAATTCTATCATCGGTTTGCCATATACGGCTTCTCTTATCATCATGGAGACGGCATCCGCCATGAACTCGGCCGTTTTTGTCGCGACATGCGGATGTGTATGCCCGCGGAAGACAACATCGTCATCCGTAGAGACCGTTTCCGTGGAACTCATGAACTCTATCTCACCGTTCGCGTTAAACACTATCGCGGATTTTTCGGAGACCTCTACCGTACCGTCTGCCATGACGGTATAGGTAACTTCATACGGCAAACTTCCGCCGAACTCTTTATCCGCGGTTTCTTTGACTCTGGCGAATTCTGCCGGGGTCATCTCTTTTTCCAGTAGCTCTAGTATCGATGCATCGTCACCGGTAATAACATATTCTTTGCCGCCGAACTTAACGGTAACCGTATTTCCTTTTTTCACGATACCCTCGCTTGAGGCGATTATCGCTTCCATCAGTTTGGCTTTTTCTCCGGTAGACATGTTCTTAGGAAGAAGCACATTAAGTTCTTCGACCTGAGAGGCCTTTTCCATACTTTCCATTACCTCTGCCACTTTTCCCTCGGTTATATCCATTTGCGCAACCCAGTTGATGAGGCCGATCTTTTCAGCCAGGTTAAGTTTGTCCGGCATCTTTTTAAGCGTGCCTATAACAAGTGTAAGCATACTTTCTTCGGCATATGCTAACATTTTTCCCATCTTATCATCTTCAGGTCCGCCCGCCATTTCCTTGAATAGTTCCAATCTCCTGTTAGCAGCGCTGATCTTTTTAGCCTGTTCCTCCTCTATCCCCAGCAGTTTGAGTATTAATATTTTCTGCCCTTCTATCAAGTTATCAAAACTTAAAGTCCCTTCTAATGGAAATTTCCCGGATTCTTCGTAAAAATGTTTATCCAGTATCTCCTGTGTCTTCAGGGATCTCGTGAACATGGTCTCTGTTATGAACGGAGCAAAAAATATTCTCGTCAATTGATAAACGGTCCTATCTTCAAACTGTCCCGCTTTGGTTTCGGCGGCAATATTTTCCGCCATCTCCCTGAAGGAAGAAAGACGTAATGGGGCATTTTTCTGCATGCTATTGAGACGCCACCTATTTGCCGCCGCCGATATGAGATCCGGGGCGCTGCCGGTTCTCAATGCGAGTATGCCTTTTTCAAGGAGAGTTTCGTTCCCCGTTGCTCTCTCCGCCCTCATCTTGTCTCCCACCCTTTCCATGGATGCGGAGGCCTTGTTCTCCAGAAGGATCTCGGAGATCATGTTCTGAAGCGCGGTTTTTTTGTTTGCTATTTCAATATGTTGCGCGATGTATACCTGCAGCGCTGTGCCGGGAGCCTTTTGCGAAAGAATCGTGCTTATGATCCCGCTCTGACGGAGATTCTCTAACGCTTCCTCCGGAAGCATGCTCTTGAATCCTTCCAGCGCGTATGAAAGGTTCATGAGATGATCTACCGTACGTTCATTAAGAGTCCCCAGGTCTATGTATTTCTCATTTATCAAACCGCGGGACAGCTTTCCGATATTATCTCTGGCTTCTTCGGGAGGTAGTCCTATCCGGAGCCCGATACTCATGAAAGATGCTAAGTCTTCGTCTGTCATGTTCTTGAGCTTACTATAAAGCTGGTTGATATAAGCGTTCCCGGTGCTGTTCAATGTGCCGTCAGATCTTATCATGTCGTTCTTTTCCATGAACTTTTCCTGTTCCCCGATCTCTTTAAAACTTTCTCCTTCAAAAAGTGTGGTCTTAACGTCGTTCATGGTCATTTGTGTGGCAGCGCGGGAAGTTTCCGACTTACCGAAAATCGCTTTCTCGGGAACATCACTTTCTTTCACGGTTGTTTCTATCAACTCCGCTACGCTCTTTAATGTGTTTTCCGTAGAGAATAGGTTCTTTTCCTCTCTTATTTGCTTTATAGCGCCCTCTTTCAGGAAGCGTACTTCCATCTCTCCTCTTAAATTGAACAAGTCAGCGTTCTCCGCGACGTATTTTGTCAACATGTCCCGGCTGCTTTCGGAAAGACTGGCCATAAAATTAGCGTCTTCCGTCATGCTTTCAATAAGCTTGTGCATGTTATAAAAATCTTTCGCGAGATATTCTTTGGTCTCTTGAGGCGAACTCATGCTATTATCCTGGTTCTGTCCTACAACATTCCAGAAATCACGGACTAATTTTTCTTCTATAACATCATATTCGGTTCGTTTATCCAGGCTCAAGGCATCTCCCCTCTGAGCCAATCCTTTAGCAAGGATACTGGCAAGTATGCCGCCCGCCGGGATACCGCTCGAACTGCCGAGAGTGAACGCGGCTATTCCGGTTTTTTTGTACGCTCCGATAGAGGGTGCTCCTTCAGCTTGATCCTGTATCCGTTTCAACAGACTTACCGCGGAATGTTTTATCGCGTCGCCAAGAACCTGAAGAGTAATACTTTGTACCGTCTGATTTTCGTTCTCTATAAGAACATCAAACACCTCGTTAACGGCTATTTTCCCGGTCCTTTCTCCGACCATGTATACTTCACGGTCGTTGTAAAGGGTCATTCCGCCGTCATCGTATCCTCTGACCCTTCCAAATCCCTGCAAGGCCGTGGTCAACAGGGTCTTAGAGTCAAGTATATCAATAAATTTTGTGTTTCCTCTGACTTTAAGGTCCAGACCGAAAACATCACCGACATTGCCGAGTATTACGGTTTGCTGCCCGCCCGAGGAGCTGTCCAGCATGCGTTTGACATCTTTATCGAAATCCAGTGTTTCTGCCTTAAACTCTCCAGAAGATGTGTCCCATTCATAAAGCGTCCACTGATTGAAGGAATCGTGGTAAACGAATCTGAAATCCGCTCCGTCCATGTTAAGCGCTCTAAGATGGGCTTCAAGCGCGTCGCGTATTTCGCTTTGATGCAATCCTTCGGCTTCGGGAATTACTACATAATTCTGGGAACCGCCTTTATCGGCCGCTTTTATCCCATCCGGACCGATATCACTTCCCCTGAAGATCTTCTCTATTCCCGTAACTCCCATAACTTTCTTTATAGCTCTCGCCGACACACTTTCATTGTCCGTTAATATCATCGCCGTTTCGTTCCCAAGAAACGCGTTGATAGCCCTTACCAACAGTTCGTTTGAAGTGTCTATATACCTCCCCAGAAGCATATCTCTCTCACTGTTATCCACATTAACTCCCAAGGCATGCATCATCCCTACTATCAGGTTATAGGTACCTGTCATGGAACTTATGGAAGATCCGTTATCTTTTGCTATGGACAAGAATTCAAGATAATTTGCCTGGGTCGATTCGGGTGTAGTTGTCACCGTATCAAGACGGGTTGCTTTACCTATCTTTTTCAATCCGAAATAATGTTTAACAGCGGCTTCATACGGATCCGAGAACTGTTTCGTAATATCAGCTTTCCCTAAAGATACCGGGACTATCTGATCACCTTTACCTTTTTTAAGGGTTTCTGTGACAAAATCCTCGGATAAACCCAGCTGCTCGGACCTTAAGAGTTTTTCATCGTTAAAATTTACCGCTCCGTAATGGACCCCCTGGGCTTCCGTGTAGAACCGCGCCAGGGTTTTCGCTACGGACCTTATATGCACGAGTTCCGGTGTTTTCAGGTAATCGGACCCGTTAAGCATGGCTTTCTCTACGATCATCCTTTCCCGGTAGTTTGTATCCGTTAAATATTTCGCCAATTCCGTGAAAAATTTGTCATTGAATACCGGGGAGATCTTTTCCCCGCCCTTATTTTCCGTCACTACCAGACCGCTAAGATCAGCATAACCGGTTTCAGCGTTTACTTCTACCCCCAGTTCTTTTGCTCTGGTCTTTATAAAGTCTCCCATGACCTCTGTCGCGGTGATCTGTTCTTTGGTCAGCTTCTTGTCTTCTCCCCGGCTTCTTATATAACTCTGCCCGTGTATGGTATGTATTTCATCCTGCACCAACTGGACATTATCGGTAAGGGCATTGAAAAGTTTTGATTCCACGCTGCCTTTCACCCTTTTTGAATCCGTCATAAATCCCATCACGGCACTTTCGGTGAAAACAAATTTTGCCCGTTCGGATTCCACTTTATTCAGCAACTCTCTGTTAATTTTTGTGTTCGAATCTATTACTTCAACTGAACCTTTTCCGAAAAGACTTGCGTACAGCTCTTTTGTGTTATCGGAATACGCTTCCGTTAATTTGCCTTTATCCGAAAGGATAATGACCGATCTGTTCTTTCCGTTTATTAACCCAGCTATCGCGTTAAAGTGGATAAGGAAATCGGTTTTTCCTTCCCCTGTTCCTATCTCATGTCCCATTGATGGTGTTTGAATAAATTCAAGGAATTTTTTCGCCTGATTCTCCCTGAGCGTCATGAATCCGACAAAGTCCTCGGCTCCGCTCTTGTTTATAATGTCTTTTATCATTTCAGCAGTGACCTTATCGGTGTTTTTCTCCCTCAAGGCGGTATTGATATGTCCTACCATGGCCGAAGCATAAGCGGGGATCTGGGACTCTGTTATGTTTAAGATCGGGGAGTCCCGCAATATCATTTGTAGACCCTCCAGACCTATAGACGCAGTTCCGTCCTTTACCTCTATTTGTTCATTGATGTCGGAAGTAAGGGCATTGACGGCCTGTTTCATTTTAACTCCGACAAATGCCGCGGTGATCTTTGAAAGTTTCTCGGCAAAAACTACCATTTCCGCGTTATTCTCATCAGTCGCAATAAATCCCGCAAATTTCCCTTTCGTATCTGTTCTTATTTCAATATCCTCTTTTTTGAAATTTTCGGGCTTCATTCCCCGATCAAAAAGGTCGGAAATATCCGTATCAACCTCACCTTCCACGCCGAAATTCTGGGCTATTTGTTGAGTAAGGTCTTTTTTACTGTATCCCAAGACCTCTGCCGTACCTTTTTCAGTATCAGCCTTAGTAAACGCGAAAGAATCCACTAGGTTTTTCCCTTTGAACCCTTTGACTATAGTGTTTCCCTTGGAATCTTTGGTAGATTCTATTCTGTCTACACCTGTAAACTGAGCGAGTTTTGTGCCATTCTCATATCTTATAGTTATCGCGGATCCTTCAAAATTGATACGGTTTTTTATTTTTTGATATCTGTTCCTGAAACTGGATCCGGCTTTTATCGATGCGGGCACAAGAGAATAAGTCGTACTGTCACCCACCTTATCAGACTTCACTTCAGTGCTGATTTTTCCGCCTTGCGCGGATTCGAGGATCCCGTTCCTGTCGATACTTACATTAAGTTCGCTGGTGGTATGATATTTTCCGCCCATTTTTCCAATAACTGTCTCTATCTGCCTGGTCGAGATCAACGGCACTGCTTCATTCAATGTACCGTCAAATGCAGTGAACATTTCAGCAGATAGTCCGGTTTCAGAAGTTGCTGTCTCGAAGCCGGACCCTTTTGTCATCTCTTCAACTTCAACTTTTCGTGCTGCTGCAAGTTCTCCTACGGTGGTCTCCCCTAACCCCAGCTCATCGAAAAGAACATCCGCGCTTACTCCCAATTCCGATGCCGCTTTATTGACCCCGGTATTGCTGAGAACCGCTACAGGACTGACTTTAATACCCCGATCAGCAAGAACCTTTGACGGATCTTCCTTTACCGACGGATCCTGTTCTAATGTCCTGAAAATGGAACCAACCGTTATTTTGGCTTCATCCGAAGTATAAGACAGGTTCTTCGCTACTCTGATCTGATTCTCTGTCATTCCAAAAACATCAAACGTTTCTTCTACTGACATTCCCAAAGCCGATCCTAGTGTCGCGATCCCGGAATTTACGGAAACTCTCGCCTGAACGAAATCGGCACCCATATTGTTTGCCAGGGACAGCATATCTCTGCCGGTTACCGCCGCCACCTGTGAAAGTGTAGCGTCGGCAACACTTGAAATGCCCTCGTTATACAGTTTATCTTTTTCCTCTGATGAAAGGTCGATCTCTTTCTCTACCATGCCTTCAACCTCCCGTCCGCTAAGGGAAGCGATCTCCTGCAAAGTATTATCATGTCTCACCGAGGATTTCACGTTTTCCACTCCCACTTTCTCGGAGACGGCCGCCATTCCTTGACCGATATCCGGAGATATTTGTCCGAGAGTGATGGGAGAACCCGCGATATCCGTTATGAAAGACGATGTTTCGTCTCCGGTTAACTCCATTTCTTGAATAAGGCCGTCCATGCTAATGTCCTCAGTTAGATTATCGATCGTATCAGAACTCAACCTGTCACTATAGTTTTCCAATATGCGGCTTGTGATCTCGTCACTGCTGTTTGTTCCCGTAATATTACCCATATCGCCTACTGTTTTTATCCCCGCATTGGACAAGACATCTATCTCGGAAACTCCCTTAATTTTGGCCGCAGCATCTATCCCCACATCTGTGAGGGCGGATATCTGCCCGAGAGTTATCTTTGACCCGGCTATATTCGCTATGAAAGCAGGGATCTGAGTCTCTGTCAGACCCATTTCCTGTACCAGATCCTGCAGACTGTCATCTGCGGTTAAAGTGTTGAAAGTCTCCGCGCTTAATCCGCTGTGATACGATCCTTGTATAGTATCTATCATGGTTTCTACACTGTTCGTTCCCGTAAGCAAGCTCAGGTCACCCAAAGTCCCTACACCCGCTTTGGACAAGAGATCTATCTCGGAAATACCGTTATACGCGCTTATGTCGGAGGTTTTTGTCTGAGCGTTAGCTTTCATCATAACCGGACCTCCGGGGAACAGTAACTCTACTATGAATTCTTTCGCAGTTTCTGAATTACGGAGACCCGGAATAAGATTGAGCAACATACCCGCTCCCCTCTCTTTTACGCCTTCTTCTATTATTCCATTGACGAACTTGCTGGAAGCTCTGGCAAAAAACCCGCTCCCTGTTGAGATCTCCCCTATACTTCCGAGTTTTTCCCCGAGTACGGTACGTCCGAAAGCCGAGACTAAAGGTGACGCTAGATACATACCG
This sequence comes from Candidatus Omnitrophota bacterium, assembly GCA_043822885.1. Taxonomy (GTDB): domain Bacteria; phylum Omnitrophota; class Gorgyraeia; order Tantalellales; family Tantalellaceae; genus Aadella. The sequence goes on along the minus strand of JBDRBI010000026.1, from coordinate 1,693 downwards.
CCGGCGAATCCGGCATACATCAGATTATCCCAACCCCCGATAGCAACATCAGAAACAAAAGTTTTTAGGTTAAAATCTCCTCTGGCGAACGGGGTAAGTATGAACCGGTAAACATCGCTTCCCGCGTTATTTTCGGGTAAGTAATTTGACACAAGTTGTCCCGCCGTCCACAAACCCGCGTTCAGGACCTTCATGTATGCAAAATTTCTGCCTATGCTCTTGCTGACATTAACCCATGCTTTACCGGCACCTGCCACCTTTGCAAATTTTATTCCTTGGAAACTTATTTTCGTCATTTTAAACGGAGACAGTACAGCTACCTGTTTCCATATTTGCTTTCCTATCGCCCCGCTTTTTCCCAACATGGTCTTTGCTGTATTCAATGCGCCTGCGGCCCATGCAGATTTTCCAGCGGTTGTGACCAGATTCCATCCCCCCTTTAAAATGTTCCCTCCTATTCTAAAACCTCCGCCGGCTCCGAGAAGCAGAACATTTGTACTGACTGCCAAAAGATGCCCGTAAGTAAATCCCCCGACGATCTTGGTGTTATCGACTACGCTTGCTGAATGGATCTCTCCTCCCAAAAGCATTATCCGTGCGCTGGATCTTAATTCAAAAGCAATATCACTAACTGTAGCCCCAAAAGACATATCACCTCGGGCTCTTGCGGCAGCAACTGCGTCACCATGTTGCATATAATATTCTTTTCCCGAAGTTCCGCTAAGAGTCTCAAAATCTTTTATCTGCATCGAATATCTTCCGGTCACATTCCCCTTTTCATCTATTACGTCCACCATTCGAAAATTTACTGCGCCTTTTCCGTATTGTTCCGAATACAGGCTTTTCACGGGCACGAAAACCTCTTTGGACTCAAATAAGGACGTATACACTCTCGCCTTCACAAAGGATGATTTAGTGTTAAGCTTCTGAAGTGGTATTATTTTCGACCCCTTTATATAGACGGTTCTTTCTTTACCCAGAGCATTACCGTTCGCATCCTTTAACTGTACCGTAATTTTCTTTAGCGGTGTAATAGCAAATATTTTCTTAAAAATACCTGGCTTTTCTTCAAAAATTCCGTCGCCGTAGATGTCTTTCCCCTCTACACTTTCTGCTAAATTGAAACTTTTTATAATTTTGCCGCTTGAATCTTTTTCTACAACTTCATAATAATTTCCGCCTGAAACTGCGCTACGTTCACCTCTTTCCTGTATTTCACTGAACCTTAATTTGTCCATAGATTCTGTTTTGACTAGTGATCCGTCTTTAAGGTCTATTAACGTCCCGGCTTCATATGTCTTGCCCATAAATACCAGGTCGTCTTTAAGAACAAACCTATCGGATCTTCCCATTGTGACTTTTGTGTCTCCGGTAATACCTGCCATCTTTTCGTTATGTAGGGTTGCTGATATCTCGTGCTTACCGCCATCTACATCTTGAGCTGTTGCCTTTATCACAACGTCGCCTTTGAACTGTATCTCCTTGCCGTCGGAACTGATCTCCGCGCCTTGTTTGTAAAGTTTTCCCAGGATCTCCACATCTCTATTGATTTTTATCCCGCTAAAAGTGTTATAGAAAACTGCGGCATCACTAATATCAGCCATTTCCTTATTACTTAAAGTAGCTTTAACGATATCTTTTCCAACAGTATATTCGTAAGATATTTCTCCCATAAATTTCGTACCCGATTTAT
>JBDRBI010000025.1:0-5011 GCA_043822885.1 Candidatus Omnitrophota bacterium | reverse complement strand
CTTTTGGACATACTATCGGAATCCATGCGTTCCATCCTCACTCCGGGTAATATTCGTTTCAGTTCGTCTTCGACTTTTTGTGTACCGGTTCCATGATAGATAAGGTAGTCTTTATTGCATTCCGGACATATTTTGTGAGGATCTTCCCGTCGGTTGCAATAATGACAGATAAGTTGTTTTTTTGTCTGGTGATAGACCAAAGGAGAATCGCATTTCGGACATTTCACTAAATATCCGCATCTGCGGCAAGTAACAAATGTAGAAAATCCGCGGCGATTAAGGAATATAAGCGCTTGTTGTTTTTTTGATAGATCTTTATGTAAAGCTTCCGCCATAACGGGAGATATAACGGTTTTTCCCACTCGGGTATCAAAATCCATGCGCATATCCACAAGTTTGACATTGGGAAGTTCCTGTTCTTTTATTCTCTGAGTAAGTTCGATCAGTTTATACTCTCCGCTAATAGCTTTAAAATACGATTCCAGGGACGGTGTTGCCGTTCCGAGTATTACCGGAGCCCCGCTCATCCTGGCTCTTTCAATAGCGACTTCCCGGGCATGATATCTGGGTACATCATCCTGTTTATAGCTGGGTTCATGTTCTTCGTCTATCACGATCAGTCCCAGATCCTCAAAAGGGCTGAATATCGCCGAACGCGGGCCCACTACTATCCTTGCCTCGCCGCTTTTTATTCTTTTCCATTCAAGTAATTTTACGCTTTGCAGCATTTTAGAATGAAAGACTGCTACTCTTTGCCCGAACCTAGAAACAAATCTCTCCACTGTCTGGGGAGTAAGGGATATTTCGGGAACTAAGATCACACCCGTTTTGCCTCTAGCCATTACACTTTCCATAGCTTGAAGATAAACTTCGGTCTTTCCGCTGCCGGTGATACCGTGCAAAAGGAATACTTTATGTTTGTTGTCGTCTATACACTTATTTATGTCCCCTAGCACAGAACTTTGTTCTATGTTGGGGATATGCGGTTCGGTAGGCACTACCCTTTCCGCTTCTTCATTTACACGCGGCATCATCTTGATCTTTCCGTGTTTCAAGGGTCCCGGTATCATAGCCTCAAGCGCTTCTCCCCATGAACAAAAATAGTTATCTTTGATCCACGCGGCCAAAGCTATCATATCGGCATTAAAGATAGGTTCTTCATCGATAATGTCCAGAAGAGGTTTAGGATCCGCGACTTTAAGTTCTGTCTCTATCTTGACGATATATCCTATGCGTTTAGAGGGCCCAAAAGATATCTGAACCCGTTTCCCGACTTCAGGAGGATAGGTTTCCTTCCCGGTGACCTTATACTGAAAAGTCCGGTCAATCGGCAAGCTAGTTATGATCTCGACGTATTTCATTCAACCCCGTCATTGCGAGTCCGCCAACCTGTCCCGCCTGTCCCGAGCGAAGTCGAGGGGAGCGAAGCCGAGGGAAGGCGGACGAAGCAATCTTTATAAAAATCCAAAAATAAAAACCAGCATAGTGCATAGAGCATGGCGCATGGTAAAAGCGAACAGTAAATGGTTACCAGTTACCAGAAAAAGCTAAAATCAAAAAGCAAAAAGTTAAATCAAAAAGTAATTAAGAGACAAAATTTAGAGCCATAAGCCCAAGATCAAAGATAAATAAATTTTGAGCGTTTATTAACCTATATTTCCTTGACAAGCCCTTCTTTGCGTAGTAAACTTGGTCTTGAGCGGTAAGACCGTTTCAGATTGTCTTAAGTGTTCCCTTCCATCTGGTGGGCCATAGCTTAAGCACTAAGAGTCTGAAAGGCACGCTCTTTTTTTTACAAAAACATCTCATCAAACAATACTTTTTCTTCGAATATATCAAACCACTTACCATCATTTTTTTTACCATAAAAATGTTTTAGTTCTTTACTTGAAAACCTATAGGGGGCTAAAGCTTTAAACATCTTTCCATGAGCTATTCCAGCCTCTTTGTACAACTCAAATGCTTTGTCACACATCTCTTCAATCTTTTCTATGCTATACCTTGGAGCACTTAACTTATGAAGAAGAAATACCCTATAACCTAAAAATTTATCTATTTTACCAATATAATCCTTCACAAAATCTGAATAATCATTTTTTCTATTTTTAAGAGGTAGACTTTTTTAAGTTCTTTTAGAATAGCTCTAGTCTTTACTTTTCTTTCCTCATAAAACCAATCATCATTATGGGGAATAAACGTTGTCTTTCCCCTTCTTCCCAATTGTCCCTTTAATATAATTTGTTCCAATAATCTAGCAGCTTGGATAGTAAAAAACTCAACTTCATTTGAATAAATAACAAATTTTCCTAATTTACTTATCAGATCTTTTGAAATATTTTTATCGACTAATTCCCTTAGAAGGCTAATCTTTTCTATTTGTTTATTATTTTTGCCTTTTTTCATTTGACCTGTTTTCCTTTTAACCCAAGATCCCTCGACTCGCTCTGCTCGCTCGGGATGACAAAGAGAGTTCACTTCAGTCAATCTTCTGGTGACCTGGTGACTGGTGACTGGTGACCCCTTCTTTTCTGCCATTCCCCATTCCCCATTCCCCATTCACTGTTCACTGTTTACTATTTTCCCCCCGGAATTTCTATTCCCAATTCCTTCGCTATTTTTTGCATATCTTCCCAAACATCTTTTTTCCCGCTTTGGTTTCTCAATAGGTATGCGGGATGATATGTGGGCATGAGTTTTATTCCGTGATAATCATGGAATTCGCCTCGAAGCCTGCTTATAGGGGTCTCCGTATTAAGAAGTGTTTGGGCGGCGGATTTACCTAACGCGCATATGACTTTAGGTTTTATAAATCGTATTTGTTCCGATAAATACGGCGAACATTTAACTACTTCCGTCGGAAGAGGGTTCCTGTTATTTGGAGGACGGCATTTGAGGATATTAGCGATAAAAACATCTTCCCGTTTAAGGCCTATAGATCCTATGATCTTCGTTAAAAGTTGTCCCGCCCGCCCGACAAAAGGACGTCCTTGAGCATCTTCATCCCTTCCCGGAGCTTCCCCCACGAACATAAGCCTTGCGGAAGAATTCCCTTCTCCTGGCACAACATTGGTCCGGCTTTCTGAAAGACCGCATCGCGTACACCTTCTAATCTTTTCGCTTACATCCGTCAAATCTTTATTTCCCATTTCGTCCTTCATCCCTCGTCCCTCTGTCTCTTTGAATGGTGACCTGGTGACCTGGTGACCTGGTGACCTGCTTGCCCCGCTTGTCCCGAGCAAAAGCGAGGGGAGCGAAGCCGAGGGGGTAACCACTATCTCCTCCACCCCTCCCAAGCGTTCCATTTCAACGATCTTATTTATGCTGTTCAGAATAGTTTTTTTCATGTTTGTCACCTTCGTCATTGCGAGGAGGAGCGTTAGCGACGACGAAGCAATCTCTTTGGGTCTAGTTGAGATTGCTTCGTCGCTACGCTCCTCGCAATGACGGGAAGAGCTCATCAGTCAATATCAGTCTATAGTCTATGGTCAATGGTCTTTTCCATTTCTCTTACAACAATTTCCGCTATATCCTTAGCGGCGTAAGGTCTGCGGACACCGTCTATACCCTTCATCATATTGTCATAAAGACCGGGTGAGGATAATATTTCATCCGCCAAAGGCGCTATATCCTTAAGGGTCTCTGCTTTTTTTGCAGCACCGCTTTCAATAAGGAATTTTTCATTCCATGCTTCCTGTCCCGGAATAGATCCGAAAAATATCATAGGAATACGCGTATTGAGCGCTTCCGTGGTACTTATTCCCCCCGCTTTTGTTATCATAATATCCGACATTACCATAAGTTCGGCTACTTTGTCCGTAAACCCGAACGGTATTATGGGATACTTTAGTTTGCGTCCCAAAGCCTTTACCTTATCATACGCTTTCTTATTGTGACCGCATACCACGATTATCTGAAAATCTGTTTTACATACGTTTAAAGAAAGTAACATCCTAGCTATAGGTCCTACGCCAAAACCGCCGCTCATAACAAAAATAGTTTTTTTGCTTTTATCTACATTGTATTTCTCTTTGAGCAGATTAACGTCAAAGGATCGTCTGAATTCTTCCGTGGTAGAGATCCCCGTCGGTTCTATTTTTTCGCGCGGCACACCTCTTTCGATCATCTTCTCTTGGGCGAACCGTGATCCTACAAAGTATTTATCTACCGCTTCGGAAAGCCAATAACTATGAGGGCCATAATCCGTCATCAAAGTATAAAGCTTGGCTTTTACCCCGCTCTTTTTCAAATATCCGGCTATACTCGGGACAAGAAAATGTGTCGCTATTATCGCGTCCGCGTTCTTATCGATCAATGTTTTCCCTAGCCCGGAGAAATTATCATGATCTATTTTACTTCTTATCTTACGGGTCAAATCATCTACAAAAGGCAGATTTGTGAGCCAATAGAAGAACCCCCACAATATCTTCCCGCGTGACATAGCGAATACATACGCGTCCAGATATAAAAATCTATATAGTTTAGTGGCATAGTCCAAGACATCCATCGTCTCGGCTTCTATATCGTCTCTCGTCTTCAGAACATCATATATGGCAAGCGCCGCCTTTTTGTGCCCCATCCCCGCCGTCGAATAGATAATAATGATCTTTTTCTTCATGGTTCCCCTTCCAAATCCCGTCATTGCGACCATATCCTGTCATTGCGATCATATCCTGTCATTGCGAGGCCGTTAGGCCGAAGCAATCTCATTTAACAGATTGCTTCGTCGCTTCACTCCTCGCAATGACGAAGTTTGCGCATCAGTCAATCTTCTGGTAACTGGTTACTGGTTACTTTTTCTGTTCCCCCTTCACCATTCACTATAAACCGTGCCGCTTCCAGTAGATCCTTACACACATGATCCGGTTTGGTCTTAAATTTTTTCGCGTCTTCAGCCGAATTTTTTCCGGAAAGGACGAAAATGGTCTTAAGCCCCACTCTCCTACCGGCCTGTATATCTCGTTCGGTATCACCTATGTAGAACTTACCTTCAAAACTTTCTATGTTCAGTTCC
>JBDRBI010000024.1:0-3603 GCA_043822885.1 Candidatus Omnitrophota bacterium | reverse complement strand
GATACTTCGTTACCATAACTACGTGGTATTGTACCCTGTATACGCTATGACTTGATTTCCTTACTTCCATTTAATTAGTGTACCACAGTATCGCTTCGCCCATTCACCCCCGGGCATGCCCGGGGAGCCCTGGGGGCCGTTAAGATCCTTCGACTCGGCTTACAGCCTCGCTCAGGATGACAAAGAGATTGCATCTGCACATCGGTCAATCACTCCAAACTCCCAACTCCCGACTCCCGACTATTTTATAACCGTATTAAGCACCCTGATCTTTGCTCCCGGGTAATAGATGTTTAATATTTTATCCTCGCTCTTTCCTTTTAGGGCAAGCCCGAATGCTCCCCATTGGCACATACCTACTCCATGTCCCCATCCATATCCGCTGAAGATATAGAACCGCAGATATCTTTTTACATGAAAATTAGAACTTTTCATAACACTGTTGCCCATAATGGACCGGAATTCATTGACCTTTATTTCAAACCATTTATCCCCGGCTTTTATTCTTAAATATTTCAATCTGTTTGAAGGATCCCTGGGCCCCGCGACTATATTGTCGATACTCTCTATTGAATAGCCTTTTTTATCAAGCTTCTCTATTATATCTTTCGTAGATATTTTCATTCTCCACCTGAAGTGCGGTGATAATCCGCACCAAGAACACTTAACTCTCTTCAGAGGTTTTTCATTACCCTCCCAAGCATCCGAAACCTTTCTGGTGTATCCTCCGCAACAGGAATGAAAATATGCCGGAACTATTTTTTCGTCATATACCAAAACCTTTCCTTTTGTGGCCGTTACTACCCTTGATGTGCGCCATCTCTCGCTGGACTTACCTCCATAGACCTGTGAGAAAGCGTCAGCCCTAAGATCGTATTCCTGATCCTCTCTTTTAAGCGCTTTGTTCACGGCGAAACTCCGAGAAGCGATAGCTTGGGCTTTCATAGCGCTAAACGGCCAGAATCTGTTCATCTCACGGGGTAAGACCCCTTTTAAATAATCTTCCAGTTCTACGATATTTATCGCGTCTAATTTCCCGCCGTTATTGAATATCTTTATGCTTCCCCGGTAATCGATCCCTTCCAGAGAAAGCGAATCTTTTTTGCGTGGAATTATTTCTATTCCTGCAACACGGAATTTTTCTTCGTTCAGTTTTATTTCTCCCCCGTAAGGCGTGATCCGGGCGTTCTTGCCGATATTGATCTTCTTTAAAAGAACTTTTTCTGTTCCCGCTTCTTTTATGGTACATATCGATCCGGCAGATAGTTCTAGCTTGTCTTTCTCCTGAACAAGGCGTACGCGTAACATGAACGGTTCTTGCCTGTATAAACGATCTTTGAAAGGAACAAGAAAGAATCTTAAGAATAAGATCCCGGCCAAAAAAATACATATTATGACCGCGTTTTTACGCATATTTCAGTCTCTCCTAGATATACACTTATGAGGAATAGATTGCCTCCGTCATTGCGAGGAGCGTAGCGACGAAGCAATCTCAAACAAGAACATATGAGTGATTCCCTCCAGGCATACCCGGATACTATGGTAAGTGAACAGATTGCTTCGCTTCGCTCGCAATGACGAGGAGCAATTTTTACTATATATTTATCAGATCAACCGAATAGATCTTTCCTTTGACCGGATGTTTTACCTATATATTTAAACGCTTCTTCGGTAAGCTCTCTTCCCCTAGAGGTGCGTCTCAAAAGACCGATCTTCAGAAGATACGGTTCAATAACATCCTCTAAAGTATCGGTTTCTTCATTGAGCGATGCCGCTAAAGCCTCTATCCCCACCGGACCGCCGTTATATGAGGAGTAGATCATCTCCAGCAGTTTTCGGTCTATTCTGTCGAGCCCCTTTCCGTCTATACCGTGCACACTGAGCGCGTCTATCGCGGAAGCTTTGGTTATCTTTCCATCCAACTTGACCTCTACCCAATCTCTTACTCTACGCAGCAGACGGTTCGCTATACGCGGAGTTCCTCTGGATCTTATCGCGATCTCTTCGGCCCCTTCCGTATCAATGCTTATCCCCAGAAGATCGGCGGATCTTTTGATGATCTCCTGAAGTTCCTCTGAAGAATAAAAATCAAGATGATATGATATGCCGAATCTATCTCTTAAAGGCGCGCTCAGAAGACCCGATCTTGTTGTTGCGCCTATTAGGGTGAACCTTTTAAGATTGAACTTTACTGTTTTCGCGTAAGGCCCTTTATCGACCAAAAAATCTATCTGAAAATTTTCCATCGCGGGATATATAAATTCTTCCACTACTTTTGAAAGTCTATGTATCTCATCGATAAAAAGCACGTCACCTTCCGCCAAATTTGTCATTATACCGATAAGGTCTCCCGCCCTGTCTATAGCGGGTCCGGATGTCGCTGTTATTTTTGCCCCGCGTTCATTGGCGATTATGCGCGCTAAAGAAGTTTTCCCGAGACCGGGAGGCCCGGAAAGGAGCAGATGCTCCATAGGTTCGTCTCTCTTCTTAGAAGCTTCTAAAGCGATCTTAAGAGAATCCACCACCGGATCCTGCCCTATAAAATCTGAGAGCATCTGAGGCCTGAGAGAAAGGTTCATTATAAGATCGTCTTCAGTCTCCCCCTGACGGACGATCTCTTCCCCTGTATCCACGAATTTTTCCCTGGTATTATCACTCATGGCTTTCCTTTATGCTTGTGTTAGAGGATAGAAGGTAGAAGATAGAAGGTAGATCAAAATCAGCTTGCTCTCTTTCTATCTACTATCTACTTTCTACCCTCTACCCTCTATCTTCTATTTTTCCTGTCTCGCTTTATACACTTCATTCAAGAGCTCTTCGCTTGTCTTTATTCCCGCGTTCCTGTGCAAGGCTTTATTTATCATGTTTTCCGCCTCGGTTTTCTTATATTGGAGCTGCAAAAGTATTTCCAAAGCTTCTATTTTTATATCTTCGTCCTGCCCCTTGACCCCTGCCCCTTGACCCTGGCTCTGTATCAGCCCGAACTTACCGACTCTGCCTTTAAGTTTAGCTACTATTTCCGCGGCTTTACGCCCTCCGATACCCGGAAGGCTTTTAAGAAAAATTTCATCTCCTCTGTCTATCGCGCCCGCGATGAACGAAAAAGGCTCCGCCAAAGCTCTGCACGCGGCTTTAGGGCCTATACCGGAAACCGAAATGAACTTTTCAAAAAATTCTCGTTCTATGTCGTTTTGAAAACCTATTATGACCGGAACCGCTGTTGATTGTGACATCTGAAGATAATGATAAGTGACCAATTCGACTTTCCCGTCCAGTACGTTCCCTTCTTTCATGGAATTCATTACGGCTATGGGCACAAGCACTTCATAAGATATGCCGCCGGTATTTATAATGAGTTTACCCTCTTTCTTTTCTGTAACAGTCCCCGATATACGTGAGATCATAGTTTTCTTCTTTTGTTTTTGTCATTGCGAGGCCGAAGGCCGAAGCAATCTCTTCACGTGGTTCTCCCCGGGCATGCCCGGGGCACCATTCCTTAACTCGAACCTTATCCTCACTCTCGTCATTGCGAGCGTAGCGAAGCAATCTCTATAATTTAAACCTTGTCCTGAATCCAGACCTGACTACGTAAGCGGTCTGGAT
>JBDRBI010000023.1:0-27069 GCA_043822885.1 Candidatus Omnitrophota bacterium | reverse complement strand
CATATGCGTAATAGTGACAGTGGTGTTTGTTTTTAGTATGAGCACAGCTTACGGCAAGGTTCGTTTTGGTTCTTTGGAAGAGAAAAAAACTTCCGAAGGAACGGCGGCCATAAAGGGAAACAATGCCGAGGAAGTGATGTCCAAGATAAACGCCATGAGGGAAGCCAGAGCTATGTTCTCGGGTTATTCTATGATGGACGATTCGAGGACCATTAACGAAAAGTTCAAGAGATTGGATAAAAGATAAGGGGTAACAGTTTAAAAGTTCAGAGTTATGAGTTAGGAGTTGGGAGTTTTGAGTTGAATTAGTTTTTTATTTTGCAACTCCCAACTCCCAACTCCCAACTCCCAACTCATAACTGATTGACTGATGTACTAATTAGCGGGTTGTAACACATAAAAAAGGGACGTCATTTTAAAAGACGTCCCTTTTTTATGTGTTATTCTTTTTAGCAGTACGACAATTTGCGTGGTATACTTAAATGTTCAACAAAACAGAAATCATATTATGCCAAAAGCCAAATTCCAAATATTAAATAGCCGTTTCATCCGATATATGATCTTTTTTTCCGTTATCGTCGGGGTTTTCTATGCCGTTATGATGCATAAACAAAGCAATATCATGTGTGAATATTTTACCGCAAAACCGAATGTGAACCAACGCAAGGCAGAGGAAATGGCAAGGTTTTTATGCCTCAACTTGCAGAGCAAGCTTGATACACAGGACAGAAAAGAGATCAAAGAGATAATTGAGGATTATAGTTATAACCGGCTCCCGGCCCTTACAATAGATTTTGTCTGCGATGACGGTAAGGGGACAATGCGCAGTATCCTGCAAGGGGTAAAAGACGAAGACCTTTTTCCGGCTGATTATATTTTTCCCATAGAAAACAAGAAGATCAAAGGGAAACTGATCGTTTACGATATGTATGTTCAGCTCAAAAATAGATTCGAAGAAGATCAGAAGACGATGCGGATAACGATGTTCCTTTTCATCATTAACACCATTCTGCTGCTTACTATTCTCGTTTACCGGGAATATTCAGATGGTCTGATCCGTCGGCAGAAGTTTACGGAATCCAAGCGCAGAGATGCCGAATACCGCACAAAACACGACAGTATGACAGGTCTGTGTAATCAGACTTTTTTCAAGAAATGTATCGATGAAGAGATCAAAAAATCCGTTGATTTCCTGCGTCCTATAGTTCTTATAATGTGCGATATCGATCACTTCAAGAAGTTCAACGATACTTACGGACATCTAGCCGGAGATAATATCATCAAAACAGTAGCCCGGGCGTTCAGAAACCATGTAAGAGCTTACGACTTTGTCGCCCGGTACGGTGGCGAAGAGTTTGCCGTTCTTTTTCTCGGGCCGGAACCATTGTCAGATGATGAGGCGCAGAAAAATAAAGATACGTTTCTTGATAAGACGATTAGCATAGCATTCAGGCTCAAAAAGGCGATCAGTGATACAGAACTTATTGTCGATAACTCCAAGGTTAATATCACGGTAAGTATGGGAATTTCTGCCTACTGTGGTGAAGAAGGATATGACTCCAAAAAATTTATCAGAGAAGCTGATAACGCTCTATACCAATCTAAAAACAGCGGACGGGACAGAATAACGGTATATAAAAAGGAAAACTAACAGTACAAAGGTCAGCCCGCTCGTGATAACCCTGCGAACACGCCGATCTCGTTTGAGGGAGGCATTATCTTCCGGTATTTTACTAAGCTTTAGCGCTGAGCTTGACCCATTGAGATCTCAGCCGTGAAATACGGCGTGAAGCGTTTTTGGCTTTGATGATATCGTTTTTTGCGGATTTAGCAAGTTTAGATTCCAGTTTTTTAAGCGCAACGTCCGCTTCTTTTATGTTTTTTTCATCTATCAGACCGCGCGTTTTTTTTGATAGAGTACGCAGTTCCGACAATATCGCTTTATTTCTGGTATGTCTGGTCTTATCCTGTCTCAAGCTCTTAATAGCAGCTTTTTTGTTCGGCATATCCAACTCCTTGTATTCAACTGTTTGTTCCTATTTAAGTTAAGGCATAATCTAACATAGCGACCTTCCTTTGTCAAATAATAAATAGAGGAATGCAGTTATAGCAAGTATTTGGCCGGGTAGGGTGAAATTTATATTATTACCGGACGATATAAGTGGATCTTTTCGCTTGTATACAATTTTTAAACGCCTTTTTTCTAACTTTTTAGGGTGTTAAATGAACTCGCCCTCACTGTTTTTATAGGTGTTCGGGCTCAGACAGCATTTAACAATGATTCCCTAAAAAGTTATAAAAAAGGCTAAAATTGTAATGCGCTCAAAGATCCCCTCATATCGTCTATATTGTGAAGAAATCAAAATTCTAAGGATAAAATCGCAAGTTTGCATGAACAATTGCGGTATTTTAGTATTTTTATACCTTTTGAAGGGAAAAGGTGTAAAATACTGTTTGAGGCCGCCAGAGGCGGACGAGTTTATTTTACACCCCTTCAAAAGGTAGAAAAATACGTTAAGAAATACCGCTGTGAATGCAAATTTGCGATTTTATCCGCAATAATAGTTCATTATTTCCAAAACCATTAAACAAGTGACTTGGTTATTTAACTATGTTATCATTATATTCACTATGACTAACAGAAAGCTTATGCGCTCAACGGGAGTTATAGGCGCTTCCACTATAATCAGCCGTATCCTCGGATTTGTCAGGGACATACTTATAGCCAATAGTTTCGGTACAGGTATTTACGCGGATGCCTTCTGGATGGCATTTCGCCTGCCTAATACATTGCGTGATATGGTAGGTGAAGGCGCCACTGACGCGGCTATAGTGCCGATACTTACCGAGTACAGACATACACGTACACGTGAGGAATATTGGGAAGCCGCGCGTGTGATCTTCAACCTTATGTTCTCGGTGCTGGTGGTTCTGACAATATTGGGGGTTCTTGCCGCGCCCTTATTGGTCAGGATCATAGCTCCGGGTTTTTTGGAAAACTCGGAAAAATTTTCAACTACGGTACTTCTCACACGTATGGTCTTTCCGTACATACTTCTCATAGGGATGGTATCCTACAGTAAAGGTGTGCTCAATTCATTTGATTATTTTACTTCTCCGGCATTGGCTCCGGTAGTCCTGAACATAACCATAATAGCGGCGCTTTTATTTTTGTGCCCCGTTATCGGAGTTAAAGGTATCATCATAGGGGTTGTAGCGGGCGGTGTATTTCAGGTGCTTATCCAAGTAGGACCGTTAAGGAAAAGAGGGTTTAGGTTCGGGAAAACTTTTCAGATAGTACACCCTATAGCAAAAAGGACAATAAAACTTCTTATTCCGCGCGCCGTCGGCGCGGGAGTCTATCAACTCAGCGTGCTCATAGACACCGTACTCGCATCCCTAGCGTGGATAGTGGGCTCAGGCGGAGTGTCAGCGCTTCAGTATTCTTCCAGACTGGTTCAGCTGCCTCTGGCTGTTTTCGGGATATCACTTGTAACGGCAGCTCTGCCCAAAATGAGCAAAGAATTCGCTTCGAAAGACATGAACGCGTTCAAGAATACTATAGAGTTTTCTCTAAACACTGTTTTTACCGTTATGATACCCGCCGCCGTGGGGCTGATAATGCTTGCTGATCCCATAGTAAGAATATTGTTCCAGAGAGGGGCCTTCGGCGCCTATTCTACCGAGATCACTTCATCGGCGCTTTTTTTCTACGCATTCGGATTAACAGCCTACGCGGGGATCAAGGTATTAGTGAGCGCTTATTATTCCATGGGAGACACGCGTACTCCCGTTAAAACGGCTGCGGTCTCGCTTATTGTGAACGTTCTGCTTAATGTGATCTTGATGTGGCCTCTGAAAATAGGGGGTCTTGCCTTAGCGACATCCATTGCGGCCATATCGAATTTTGTTATACTGTATATATTTTTGGTCCGCCGTATAGGAGATTTCGGGACAAAACGCATTTTTTCATCCTTTCTAAAGATATGCGCGTCCTCACTGGTTATGGCGATATTCATGAGGCTTATGTTAAACATTCTACCGATAAAAACAAACGTATTTGTTTTCAGTGAACCGGTAAAATTGGTTTCCATAGTCTTTTTTTCTACGGCAGCATATTTCCTGGCGGCATATATTTTCAAGGTACAAGGCGTGATGAAAGCAGCCCATATTTTGAAAAGGACGATCGGTAAAAATGAAAAAGGATAAGAATTTAGAACAGCGCATAAGTAAGTTACCCGGTTCCCCCGGAGTATATAAATTCCTGGATAAGAAGAAACACATTATCTATGTCGGTAAAGCGATAAATTTAAAAAAAAGAGTGGCGTCATATTTTACCGAAGGAAAGGTCAGGGATAATCGTTTAGAACTTTTAGCCTGTGAGGTAAAATACATCGATCATATATCCGCCTCTTCCGAGGCGGAAGCTCTGATATATGAGGCCGGATTGATAAAAGACCATAGACCGAAGTACAATATAGAGCTTAAAGACGATAAATCTTATCCTTTTTTGAAGTTAAGTATTAACAAAAAATTCCCGAAACTTACTATCACCCGCAGGAAAATGAATGACGGAGCTTTGTATTACGGGCCCTATGTGAACGTAAAACTGCTCAAAGAAGCGGTATCTTTTATGAAAAAAGTATTTCCTTTAAGATCCTGCGGGACGCTTAAAAAGAAAGTATGTTTGGAGTTTCATCTTGAGCAGTGCTTGGGGCCATGCGAGAACAATGTGACACATAAGGAGTACATGGGAAAGGTTAAACAGCTGAAGAAGTTCCTAGAAGGCAAGAAAGAGTCTCTCATTGAAGCGCTCGGGGAAGAAATGAAAAAAGACTCCAAAAAAAAAGAGTATGAAAAAGCCATTTCCGTTAAAAGACGTATAGAAGCGCTAACTGCCGTACAAACTTTACATAACAGGGCTCAGGAGCCTGTTTTCGGGGAGCTGGACGAATTAAAAAATATTTTAAAGCTTAAGTCCGTTCCGATGAAGATAGAGTGTTTTGATATATCTAACATCAGCGGAAAAGAAGCGGTAGGATCTATGGTCAGATTCGTTGCCGGACGTCCTCATAAGGCGGATTACAGAAGGTTCAGGATAAAAGAATGTAATGCTATCGACGATTATTCTATGATAAGGGAGGTCGTAAGGAGGAGGTATTCCAGGCTGGTAAAAGAGAACCGCGCGCTTCCCGATCTTGTGATAATAGACGGAGGAAAAGGACATTTGTCCGTTGCGCATGAGGAATTGCGGAAGATCGGACTGGATGACATGCGGATCGCGAGTATAGCAAAAGAGCATAATCATTTGTACAATCTCACGGAACGTATTCCGATAAAACTTTCGCCCGGTTCAAGAGTGCTGTTCCTTATTCAAAGGATAAGAGATGAAGCGCATCGTTTTGCGATATCATATCACAGGAAACTGCGAAGCAAGAAAATGTTGAATATGTGAGGCTTTACTGGGTCATATTATACTGATATAATGCGCTTAACAGGAGGAAAAAATGATAGATGAATTAAAAAAGTTAATGGAAGCGGTCGGGACTAAATTTGATGAACTTAGGGGGTATCTTTGACGTCGATAAGACTTCACAGAGAATGAAAGAGGTTGAAACGGAACTGGCAAGTCCGGATGTATGGAAAAACCAAAAAAAAGCGGATAATTTATCAAAAGAATTAAAAGGATTGAGATCTATTCTCGGACCTTATAATCAGATAAAGGAACGATTTGATTCTTTGCGTGAACTTTCCGAAATAATAGAAGATAGCGATACAGAGTCAGCCGAAAGCCTTTTAGAAGAAGCGCGTCAGATACACAAATTAGCGGATAAATTGGAATTTAAATGCCTGCTCGGGGCCGAAAGCGATGGGTGTAATGCGATAGTAAGCATAAACTCCGGGGCGGGAGGAACAGAATCATGTGATTGGGCATCGATGCTTTTAAGAATGTATCTTAGATGGGCGGAAGAGCACAATGGAGTAGTTGACATAATAGATCAGCTTTCAGGAGAGGAAGCCGGGATAAAAAGCGCGACAGTTATAGTAAAAAGTGATCTGGCATACGGATATCTTAAAGCCGAAAGAGGGGTACATAGGCTTGTCCGCATATCCCCTTTTGACTCGAATAAAAGAAGACATACATCGTTTGCGTCCGTAGACGTTATTCCCGAACTAGACAGAGACATAAATATAGATATTAGCGAGTCTGATCTCAGAATAGATACCTATCGTTCATCGGGTGCCGGAGGACAGCATGTTAATGTCACGGATTCAGCCGTGAGGATCACGCATTTGCCCTCGGGGATAGTCGTGCAATGCCAGAATGAACGGTCTCAGCATAAAAATAAAGCTACAGCTATGAAGATACTCAAAGCACGGCTTTATGAAAAAGAAAAAAGAGAACAGGAAAAGGCATTATTTAAAGGAAATAGCGATAAGAAAAAAATAGAATGGGGCAGTCAGATAAGATCGTATGTTCTGCATCCTTATAAAATGGTAAAAGACCACAGAACGGACGAACAGACTTCCAACGCGGAGAAAGTGTTGGACGGAGACTTGGATAATTTTATAGAGGCGTTTTTGAAGATGAGTGCTAGGAAGACTGCGGATTTGTAGAAGGACGAAGGACGAAGGACGAGGCGGGAATATTGATCTTCCTTCATGTATGATCGGAAGCTTGGAATGAACATTTGCGGTATTTTAGTGTTTTTATAACTTTTTAAGGGAAAAAGTGTAAAATACTGTCTGAGTCCGACAACGGCGGACGAGTTTATTTTACACCCCTGGAAAAGTTAGAAAAACACGTTAAAAAATACCGCTGTGAATGAAAGCTTGCGATCATAAATGAAATTAGACGCGGTTTTGTAGATCGGTTTATGAACTTTAAACCAACAAGGATGATCATGTTTGGATTTATTAGAAGGATATTCGGGACACAGAATGAACGCGAACTCAGGAAGACACAGCCTATTATCGACCGTATAAACGGTATGGAAGAAGAGCTGTCTTCGTATTCCGATGACGATATAAAAAAAGAAGCGGAAAATATGAAAAAAGCCATATTATCCGCAAAGGAAGGATCAAGAGACGAAATTGAAAGTATAAGGGCCTCTATAGCTATTTCCGCGTCGGATACCGAAAAGGATAAACACAAAAAGCGTTTGAGGGACATTAAGAATTCTGGATTAAATGAAAATATGGCAAAAGTATTCGCGCTTGTCAGAGAATCCTCTAAAAGAACAACAGGGCTTAGACATTTTGACGTTCAGCTTATGGGCGGGATAGTTTTACATCAAGGGAAAATAGCCGAGATGACCACGGGGGAAGGAAAGACATTGGTCGCGACCTTGCCGGCATGTCTTAACGCGTTCGGGGGAGAAAGCGTCCATATTGTCACGGTAAACGATTATCTTGCCAAAAGAGACTCGGAGTGGATGGGGCCTATCTATAAGTTCTTAGGTCTTTCGGTAGGAGTCATTCAGAACGACATGCGTCCCGAGGAACGTAAAAAAGTGTATGCCTGTGACATTGTTTACGGGACGAACAATGAGTTCGGGTTTGATTATTTAAGGGACAATATGGTGTCGGATAAGGACGACATTGTGCAGGGGCATCCCGCGTTCGCCATAGTGGATGAAGTCGACAGCATACTAATAGATGAAGCCCGGACGCCTCTTATAATATCCGGGCCGGTAGATGAAACAAATAGATCTTATGACGAGATGCGTCCTGTCGTGACGGAGATCGTCAAGGCGCAGAACAGGCATATAACGGAATGTCTACTGGAAGCAAAGAAAAGGATCGCCGAAGGAAAGAAAGACGAAGCCGGACAGTTATTATATCTGGTTCACAAGGGGGATCCGAAGAACAGAGAGTTTTTGGATATGGTGCTGAACGATATGCGGGTAAAAGATATGTTCGACAAGACGCAATCTCTTATGGACAGTAAGATCATGGAAAAAGAGAGAGCGGACCTTCTGGAAGGCATGTTCTACGTGTTTGACGAAAAAAGTCGAGAGGTGACTTTTTATGCTAACGGACTCAATATGATGAAAGAAAGATTCGGTCTGGATTTTGTGCTGGAAGATATAGAAGCCGAGATCGCGGAACTTGCGAATAAGGAGATGAGCAAAGAAGAAAAAATAAAACAAGAGGCCAAACTCATAGCCGTTTATTCCGAAAAACAAAAAAAAGTGGAAAGTACCAATCAGCTTCTTAAGGCTTACAGATTATTCGAAAAAGATGTGGATTATGTGATCAAGGACAATAAGATCGTCATAGTCGACAGCTTTACCGGCAGGATGATGCCCGGGCGCAGGTTCAGTGACGGTATACACGAAGCCATAGAGGCAAAAGAAATGGTCGAGGTGCAGAGAGAGAGCCAGACCCTGGCTACCATTACTTTGCAGAATTATTTTCGTATGTACGATAAACTCGCGGGGATGACCGGAACGGCTAAAACAGAGGAAATGGAATTTGAGAACATATATCTGTTATCCGTAATTCAGATCCCGACCAATCGGCCATTACGGAGAATGAGCATGCCGGATCGCATATACAAGACCGAACATGAAAAGTTCAGCGCTGTTGCGGACGAAGTAGGACATCGGAACAGTTTGGGTGGGCCGGTGCTTGTCGGGACCATATCGATAGATAAATCCGAAAAGCTGAGCAGATTGCTTAACTCACGCGGCATACGGCACAATGTTCTTAACGCCAAATATCATGAAAACGAAGCGCATATCATAGCGCAGGCCGGGCAGTACGGCGCGGTAACTATAGCTACCAATATGGCGGGACGCGGTACCGATATAATACTCGGAGGTAATCCCGAAGAACTTTCCGCCAGGGAAGTAGAGAAACTCAATATCGAAGACGCGGATGAAAGAGAAAGAGTATTCAATAATTTTATGAGTGAATTTCAGGATAAGTTAAAAGAGACCCGCGCTAAGATCGTAGATGTCGGGGGACTCCAGATAATCGGTACAGAGCGGCATGAAGCCAGGCGTATAGACGACCAGCTTAGGGGAAGGTCCGGCAGGCAAGGGGATCCGGGTTCAAGCAGATTCTATCTATCTTTAGAGGATGATCTGATGAGAATATTCGGGTCCGACAGGATTAGAAACATCATGGACCGGCTTGGTATGGAAGAGGGAGAGGTCATAGAGAACCCCCTTGTTACCAGAGCCATAAGGACAGCCCAACATAGGGTGGAGAGTCAAAATTTTGAGATAAGAAAACATCTTCTGAAGTATGATAATGTGATGAACCAGCAGAGAGAGGTCATATACAAAAGACGCCGCATGGTGCTTTCTGGAGAAGATCTCAAAAAAGAATTTTTTGAATGTCTTGAAGTAGGCATGGAGTCTTTGTTAGTTGAGTGGGAAGAAAGCGGCGATGAAACAAAATTAGCCCGGCAGATAATGTACAAGTACATGATCAATATAAACCCGGATGAATTAAGAGGGCGGAGCGCTTCTGAAATAATAGAAAATGTCGCCAAGGCGGCCGAAGAAACATATTCGGTCAGAGAAAAAGTTTTGGGTGAAAAAAAGATGAAAGAGCTTGAGAAAATGATCATGATTTCGGTAATAGATCATAACTGGAAAGAATACTTGAGAGAGATAGACGAACTTAGGGAAGGTATATCCTGGAGAGCGTATGCCCAGAAGGATCCCTTAATAGAGTTTCAACATGAAGCGTTCCGTATGTTCAGAGAACTTGTCATAAAAATAGACGAACAGACCGCGGAACGCGTGATAAAGATCTCAACAATGGAAGAAGAGTTCAGAAAAAAGGTCTTTAACCCGGAACAGGAAAAATTCGAACACGAAGAATATTCCGCTTTGGGCAAGCCTGTTTTAAGGGTTTCCGCCAAAAAAGAAGACATCAAAGTAGGGCGTAACGAACCTTGTCCATGCGGAAGCGGTAAAAAATACAAAAAATGTTGCGGAAGCTAGAGACAGATGATAAATAAAAAATATCTCAGAAATATCATATTTGCCGCCTTATCGGGGATCTTATCGACACTTGCTTTTCCTCCGTTCGAGCTGACCTTGCTGGGATGGATATCGATCGTACCGCTTCTGGTGATACTAAGTGAGGCCGGCACAAAAAGAGGTTTTTTATGGGGCGCTATATCCGGAGCGGTCTTTTTCGGAAGTACATTATATTGGCTCAGTAATGTAACCATACCCGGGATGATACTTCTGGTAACGGTCTTGTCTGTTTTTTACGGCATTTTCGGGATATGCGCCAAATATGTGTTTAAAAGATCGATCGATCTTTTAGCTCTTCCGATAGTATGGGTCGTTCTTGAGTATGCAAGAGGCCGCGTCTTGACGGGATTTCCGTGGGCATCCTTGGGGTACAGTCAATACGAGAACTTAAGCATCATACAGATAGCCGATATAACCGGAGTTTACGGGGTATCATTCATTATGATAGTCTTCAATGTCGCGGTATTTGCTTTCATTAAAAGAATACCGCAAAGGGTCAGATACTTAGCGGCGACGCTTTTTCTTTTGATGATGGTTACAGCCTATGGCACATACAGACTGAATAATCTTGCCGCGGATAGCAGTTTAACCCTTAGCATTGTGCAGGGAAATATTCCTCAGGAAGAAAAATGGGATCCGAACTTTAACGAAAGAATATTAGAAAAATATATCAGTCTGACCGAAATAGTTTCCGAACAAGAAACGAAGATGATAATTTGGCCGGAGACTGCTTATCCCTATCTCATGGAGAACAACGAAGACTCCGCTTCGGAATTTAAAGATCTATCGGAAAGATTAAAAACACCGCTTTTGATCGGGGCGGTCTACAGTGAGAACGGATATTATTTCAACAGCGCGCTGCTCTTCGATAGTACGGACGAAGAAGTGCAGGTATATCACAAAACACATTTAGTCCCGTTCGGAGAATATATTCCGTTCAAGGAGTACTTATCATTTTTTAGAGATGTGATAGATAAACCCATAGGCGATTTTTTAAAGGGTAAAGGACATGCGCCCCTTTCCTTAAAAGCTGTGACCTCTGATGCTTCAGGAACAGGCATCAGGACAAGGGAAACTAAATTTTATAAATTCGGTACACTCATATGTTTTGAGGATATTTTTCCGTACATATCCCGGGAATTAGTAAAGAACGGAGCGGATTTTCTGATAAATATGACCAATGACGCTTGGTTCAAAGAAACAGCGGCCGCGCGTCAGCATTTACAATCATCCGTGTTCAGAGCGGTTGAGAACAGATGTCCTCTTGTGAGAGCCGCTAACACGGGTATTTCCTGTTTTATATCAGCAAAAGGAAAGATCTATTCTGTTGTCGGTGAAGGAGGCAGAGAAATATTTATTTCAGGGTCCAAAACGGATAAGATCGAAATATATTCCGTAAGATCCTACTACAGCGCTTACGGTGATATTTTTGTGTTTTTCTGTGTTTTTATGGTATTTTTCATCTTTATAGGGGATAGGATAACACTATCCCGAAGAGATCAAAATACATAAGATTTTGTAGGACGCAAGATCATATGTTATACTTATCCTGATTGTGCACGTGCCGGGAATAGGCACATAACTTTGCGGGGAGAATATGGATAAAGAAACTTTTTCGAGAATATGGGGACCGCTTCTGATGAAATCGTTGGCGGTCACTTTTGCGCTTTGCGTGGTTTATTCGGTATGGATGCAGAAGCTTGGTATCGTGAAGGAAATAGATTTTAAGATATTCGACGCTTTATACTCTTTGGCCGAGATGTACAAGGGGCCGGACAATCGAGTGGACAACGTGGTCCTTATAGGTGTGGATGATGAATCAATAAGGAATGTCGAGGTCAGGTGGCCCTGGCCGAGAAGTTTTGTCGCGGAGATAGTAAGCAAGGTCTCAGATTTTGATCCCGCTTCGATCTCGATAGACCTTATATTCACCGGAAAGAGTGATGACCCTAATCAGGATGTTATTCTGAAGGAAGCTCTTAAAACCACGGATAATGTCATAGCCGCTTCATATTTCGGCGGTGACGGTAAATATGTTATGCCGGAAAAAGGAATAGCGGAAAATGTAAAAGCATTCGGTTTTGTAAATAAGCCCAGAGACCCGGATAATGCCGTAAGAAGGATGAGGCCGTTCGTTATGTCCGCGAGCGGGAAGGTAATAGACTATTCTCTGAGCGTTAAGACCGCTTCCCAGATCATGGATCTTCCGCCTTCTGAAGTCGTAAAAAATATGCCGCTAATGGAAGATGATACTTCTTTCATACATTATTTTGGTACGAGAAGGAGCTTCCCGGCCATACCCGTATGGAAAATTTTAAATAATACCGCGGATCTTTCTTTGGTCAGGGACAAACTGGTTTTTATAGGGGTAGAAGCGGAAGTGTTTCACGATACATACAGGACAACTGTCGGACTTATGCCCGGGGTTCTGATAGCGGCGAATGAGTCATTGACCTATATAACGAAAGAATTTTTATCGTACGGCGGGAAAAAACTGAATTTTGCTATTTTGTTTTTGCTCGTCTTTATTGCGGTGATATCCGGTTTGAGATTTTCGGTAGTACACGGGCTGGTGATAAACACTACACTGATAGGGGGGTTTATTACAGGCGGATTTGTCGCGATGAACAACGGTATTGTGTTGGATTATTTCGGGGCCATATTTTTGGTCATCGTACCTTCTTTGATCCTGTACGGATCCAGGTACATAAGCCTTGCTGTTGAAAATATGATGCTTAAAAAAGAGTCTATAACCGACGGACTCACAAGACTGTATGGGTATAAATATTTTGAACTTAAACTCAAGTCATCATTAAAAAAAGCGCTTACGGAAAGTAAACATTTCGCGCTGGAGATGTATGATATTGACCACTTTAAAAATGTGAACGATACATACGGGCATGAATTCGGGAATGTGGTTCTGAAGGCTGTGGCAAAAATACTTGCCGAAAATTCCAGAAAAAATGACACAGTCGCCAGATTCGGCGGCGAAGAATTTTGCGTACTCGCTCCCGGTTCAAAAAAACAGCATATAGTAAAACATGCCGAACGTATACGAACTATGGTGAAAGAAATGGAATTTACCACGGAAAAAGGTGAGAATGTGAAAGTTACGATAAGCGGCGGGGTAGTAACGACCGAG
The DNA here is from genome assembly GCA_043822885.1 of Candidatus Omnitrophota bacterium. GTDB lineage: Bacteria > Omnitrophota > Gorgyraeia > Tantalellales > Tantalellaceae > Aadella. The sequence goes on along the minus strand of JBDRBI010000023.1, from coordinate 13,926 downwards.
GAATATATTTCCGAAGATCATTTAGATATATTGAGAGCCGCAGACTCAGCGCTTTATAAATCTAAAGAGACCGGCAGGGATAAGATCAGCGTTTTTGAACAAGGAGACAAAATTGACGAAGACGCCGAACAAAGAGGATAACATATCCCTGAAAAGACGGATCATCTTTATGGCAGCGGCGGTACTTTGCTTAAGCTACACGCTTGTGCTACATGCGGATAACGTAGTATTGAAAACCAAGGAAAAAGTAAAAGGGGTCATAGTCGAAGATTATGCGGACCGTGTTGTTCTTTCTACGATAGAAGGCGAAAAAGAAATAATGCGGGAAGATATAAAGAGCATAGTGTATGATCTTGAGGAACAAAACCTCACAAATTTAGGACATTTTTATCAAGACCAGGGGTCATACAAGAAAGCGTACTACTATTATGACAAAGCCCTCAAGATAAATCCGGATTATAAGGAGGCAAAAGGCGCTCTCAGTTATGTCGGCACTTATTTGCAGCAGGCTACAAGACGCGTTAAACTTGATCAGCTTGAAAGAAGGAACGAAGAAGACCGGTGGAGGCGAAGAGGCGGGAGTGTAAGCGAACCGTCGAAGGAAGAAAAGATAGAGACCATATTCGGGTTTCAGCTTGAGGACAAAGACGGAAGGATAGAGATATATAACGTAAAAAACGCGTCTTCCTCTGACCGTGCCGGGCTTAAGGACGGTGACATCTTACTGAAAGCGTGGGATAGAGCCGTAAGCTATATGAGTCTGGAAGATGTGATGAATAAACTTTTAGTCCCGGGTATCATGGACATAAAAGTTACGATAGAAAGGGAATACGATCTGGCGATAGATGAAAAAGGCGGAAATCACAATACCCTGTTAGGCGGAGTCCTGGGTTTTTCTGAAATGGAAGGGCTGATGTTCGAGGAAGTAACTCCTTCGGGAAAAGCGCAGAAAGCGGGGATAGAAAAAGGAGATATAATAACAAGTTTAGACGGAAAAACTACACGATATATGCCTATGGAAGAAGCGGAAAAAATAATAACCGGAAAAAAAGGTAATATACTTTCTGTGAAAATAAGAAGAGATATCGTTATTTGGAAGCAATTCAAAGCGAAACAGTTATAGGAGGATAAATGAGCAAGGAAAGATATAAGAGAAAAAAATATCTTATTCTCATGAAATTCCAGATCAAGTATATACTCTATATACTTCTCTTTCTGTATTTGGGAGCGCTGGTCGCGGGTTATACGGTCTATTGGACTACATGGGTCACTTTGGGCGAAAAATTGGCGAATGTGTATCCCCGAGGAAGACTGATCTATATATTTAAACATGCCAATGTAGTGCTTTTTTGGAGGCTGGTTATTATCACTCCGTTGTTCGTTTTTATCGGGATAAGACTTTCGCACAGGATAGCAGGCCCTATTTACAGGATAAGATTGTACATAGATTCTCTTCTAAAAAAAGACTATTCTCAGGGGCTCAAGCTCCGAAAGAAAGACGAGTTAAAAGAATTAGCCTTAAAATTCGATCAGTTATGCTCTGAATTGAGGGAAGATCAGGAAAAAAGAAACAACACGATCAGCGATATCATCGCGATCCTGGAAAATAAGGGACTAGAAGAAGCATCCCTAAAAGAGATCAGAGCCAAGCTAGAAAACCTAAAATAACTGTTCTCCCCACCCAATTCAACCACTTCTCCAATTCTAACCAGGTTAGCTAGCTAACCTGGTTAAATCTGTCAGGTTAAAATTTTCTGGTCCAAATTTGTTTTATTTTAACGTATTATTTATCTGTTTAGATTGCAAATAAGCTTGTACTAGTTGTCGGTAAACTTTTTGCCTCATTTTCTTATCAATCCCTAAATTTAAATATATATCAGGAGGATCGATAAGGGTATTTTTTTCTCCGTTGATATAATAATTAGCTCCGGAATATTTCCATTCGTCAGGACTTTTACACATATTAGCCCTAACAGGATTGGCATCGATATATACTAAGGTTGTAAGTAATTGTAGGTCGGTGTCCATTAATTCCCCGTAAAAACGTTCTTCCCAGAAATGTCCGGTTCTTTTATTGATCGCATTATAACGCCGTGCATACCATCGATTTATAAAATGCATTATTTTTGATATATCCATTTTCTCTTCTAACCTAACGATTAAATGTGTATGATTATTCATTGGGGTATAATTATGTAGCTTAAATCCATATTTTTCCTTACATTTTTTAAGAATAGAAATATAATCCTCAAAATGTGATTTTTCTGTGAACAGAGCGGACTTATTATTACATCTAGACGTAATATGATAAGTTGCACCTTTATAATTTAGTCTTTCCCTTTTACCATGAGTTATTGTTAAAGCCATTTCTCCTCCTAATTCTCGAATTCTAACCAGGTTAGCTAGCTAACCTGGTTAAATCTGTCAGGTTAAAATTATTTTTATTGGTGGTTTTACATCCATAAGTTTCTGTCTAAACAACGGTAGCCTACGGCTTCGGAGAGATGATGCGATTCTATGATCTCTGAATTTTCCATATCCGCTATTGTGCGTGATATTTTTAGTATTTTGTCATAAGCACGCGCGCTTATTCCGAGTTCCAATATAGCCGACTTTAGAAGTTCTTCCGCCTCGGACGAAAGGGTGCAGTACTTTTCGATATCTTTTGTTTTCATGTAAGCATTATACGGGGTTGGATCGGGACCGTCGGAAAACCGGCTCTTTTGTATTAAGTTAGTTTTTAAGACACGCTTTTTTATGTCAGAGGAAAATTCACCGGTTCTTTTTTTTGAAAGTTCATCGTAGTTCAGCCGCGGCACTTCCAGATGTATGTCTATTCTATCCAGCAAGGGTCCCGAGACTTTGGAGATATATCTTTGTATTTGATGTGAAGTACATTTACAGCTTTTATGAGGGTCGGTGAAATACCCGCACGGGCAGGGGTTCATCGCGGCTACAAGAATGAAACGTGACGGGAATTTCATCGAACCCGAGACTCTGGTAATGGTTATTTCACCAGACTCCATGGGTTGTCTTAAAGTTTCAAGAACATCACGTCTGAACTCCGGGAACTCATCCAAAAACAATATACCGTTATGCGCCAAAGTTATTTCTCCCGGGAACGGATTTGAACCGCCGCCGGCCATAGCGGCATAGGATATTGTGTGATGAGGTGCTCTGACAGGGCGTTCTTTTATAAGCGAGGCATAATGGGTTTGGCCGGCTATACTGTGTATGTTAGTCACCTCAAGAGAATCAGCTAGAGTTAGAGGCGGCATGATCCCGGGAAGGCGTTTAGCAAGCATGCTTTTCCCGGATCCGGGAGGACCTAAAAGGATCACGTTGTGTCCTCCCGATGCGGCGACTTCTAAACCGCGTTTTACATATTCCTGTCCTTTTACATCTTTAAAGTCCGGGATGTTGTGTTTTTTGCGGAGCTTAATAGGATTATCTTTTGGAGATACCGGGATGAGAGGTTCTATTTTTTTGAGATGGTCCACTATATTCTTAAGTGTCTTTGCTCCGTAGACAGAAACGCCGCTTATATTGGCGGTTTCATAAGCATTACGCATCGGAAGGGTAAAATTATTAAAACGTGTTTTTAAAGATAGGACTATGGTAAAAGCGCCCTTAAAAGGTTTTAGTCTGCCGTTAAGAGCGAGCTCTCCGCAGAAAATATTGCCGCTAAGAGATTCAGGATCAAGAAGTCCGGACGCGCCCAATATGCCTATTGCTATCGGGAGGTCAAAACTTGCGCCTTCCTTTTTAAGGTCAGCGGGAGATAAACTTACTGTTATTTTACCGTGAGGAAAAGTAAACCCTGAATTTTTTATAGCGGAACGTATACGGTCTCTGCTTTCTCTTATCGCGGCATCCGGAAGGCCTACCACGGAAAAAGCTGGGAGACCGTTAGTAACATCCACTTCTACCTCTATGGGAGAAGCATCTATCCCGACGACGCATCCTGATAGAACTTTAGATAACATGAGGAGCTCCTTTTGTTAAATCAAAAATCAAAAATTAAAAATCCAAAAGAAAAATCAAAAACCAAAATTAAGAAGTATTTCTTAATGACTTTTGGATTTTGTCTTTCGGCTTGTAGATTATCCCTGAACCACTATCGCATTTTTCACGTGTGTCAGATATTCGATGCTTAAAGACCTATCAAGTTTAATGCCGATAACGTCGATCCTCCAATATTTATTATGTAGATGACGTTTGCTCATATAATACTGACAGTTTTTCAAAATGTGCTGCCGTTTGATCTTACCTATCGATTCGAGAGGTGTGCCGAATATCTCAGAGGTCAGTGTACGTACCTCTATAAATACCAGATAGTCTTTGTCCTTAGCGATCAGATCTATTTCGCCGAAAGGCGTAACAAGATTTTTCTCAAGCAGCACAAACCCTCTCGAAGAAAGATAGGTTTCGGCCAGATGTTCACCGGTCTTGCCGATATTCTGACGTGTCTTACTCATTTTCCGATATCGTTGTTTTTGTTCTTGTATTCGGAATATTCACTAAGTACGCGTTTTTGTATATCTTTGCGGACATCCGCGGATACGGGGTAGAACGTATCGTACCACTTTCCGTCTCGGCCTTGCTGTTGAGGCATACTGACAAAAAGACCTTCCTTACCTTGAAAGATCCTGAGCCCCTTTACTACGAACGTGTCGACGATCAAGAGATCGCAAAAGGCTTTTAAAGAGCCGGCCTCCTTAAGTTCGCGGATGTGTTCGACCTTTAAAGCATCTTGTTTAGACATTTCTCCTCCTTTGTTAAATTGATGAAATTTTAGGATACAAACCGTACATGTTCCTACTATAGTAGACACATTTTTTAAGAAAATTATCTCAAATATTTTAGTTCGTGACTCGCCTGCCACCTGAGGGGGTGATTTGTAAAATAACAATCGTCATCCCGGATCCGCCTCTGGCGGAATCCGGGATCCAATGAAAATATTCCTAATAGATTGCTTCACTCTTCGGGGTTCGCAATGACAAAGAAGGCTCATCCATCATCCATCGTCTTTCGTACTTATGGTGACTGGTGACCTGCCTGCCCCGGCCATATGCCCCAAAAGAAGGCAGCCAGGGGTGACTTTTTCTACCATCTCGCTCTATCTTCTAACTTCTATCTCTATGGTCTATGGTCTCTTCTGTGGGGTTTTTCTTTTCGCCGGGTTTTAACGCTTCTTGAACCATGATAAGTGTTTTTGTGGTTTTGATGTCTACTATCCATTTGCTTCCGAAAAGAATGCTTGCGGTAAGGAACTGAAGAAAATATTTGGAGAACAAAAAGGAGAGAGATAAAGAGATAAAGGAGATAAAAAAGAACATATTGGTTTTAAGGAAAGATAAAATCTGTCTGAACAGATGGTGTATATCCACAGTATTTATTATCTTATGAGTATCGAGCAAAAGAACTCTGCAATCCCGACATTTTATTAGATGCTTTTCTACCTGTATTTTTTGTGAAGGAGAAAGCGCGTCGCTCAAGTACGCGCTCAATACTTCTTCTTGCGGACAAAGTCTGTTCATTGTATTTACCCCCTACTATAGTAGACACATTTTTCACGAAAATTATCTCAAAAATCCCACTTTATTTCTAACTGGCGTTTCAATTCCTTTTTGGCCCGGCTTAAGACCGTACCTACGGTACTTATGGGGAGATTCATTATTTTGGCGATATCCTTTTGTTTTGCGCCGTCGTATATGTTTAGCTTTATAACCAATTGGTCCCGCGCTTTAAGTCCGGATATGATGCTGTTGATCACTTGGCATAGTTCATTGAATGACGCGGTTTCGCCCGCAGGAACCGTGTTGCCTGAGAGAAAGTCCTTTAAGGTCGATCTCGCTTCGTCATTATCACTGATATAAGCATCCAATGACTCGAGATCTTTGGCATGTCGAAAAACATGTTTTCTGCAATAATTTAATGTCATATTTATCGATATCATGACGAGCCAGGCTTGTAAGGACTTAATATCTTTTATTCTGGATAATTTATCTTTTTCCCAAATAGAAAGAAGGATCTCCTGAACAATGTCGTCCATATCGATCTTAGGAAGAAATACGCCTAAGTTACGCAGTTTATAAACAACACTTTTCCTGATAAGCGCGGTATAGAGCCGTGTAAACTCTTTCCAGGCATTGCGGTTCTTGTTGATACATCTTTTTAAAAGCAGCTCGGTTTCCATCCACTCATGGTATTACATTTATGCTTTAAATGCAAGATATATTTAATTTTTAATCAAACAGTAGTTTAGCTTACGTAAGAAACGCAAATGGCATAGAGCATAGAGCATAGTATATTGACCGATGCGCCCCTTATAATTCAGAGTGAGAGACCGAGAACGTAATATCTTGAAGGATGATTTTTATTTTTATAATGCCATGCGCCATGCTCTTTGCGCTATGCAACTTACGCAAGCTGAACTATTACTTAAAAGATGAGAACGTTAGCGATAAAAAAGAGAGTTTAATTTTTATTGGATTAACAAGGTGTAGTTGCTATAATATTAAGCATAGTGGGGTCTGTCCCATGCTCTGTTATTCCGTGATCTTGCCATGATTTTAGTGTTCGCGTGTTTTTTTTTTGATTTTATCTGCCTTCAGGATTATAATAACAAGTATGAAAAAAGCATTAAAAATATTAACGTTAACAGATGACAGGGGTCTACAAGGCATATTGAGATTTTGTTTTGACGGTTGGGGATATAAAGTTTTTTTTGACAATGCTCTTGAACCGGATATAAGCAAGGTCATAAAAATAGAGCCGGATGTAGTGGTCGTAGATGTATCTTCGGGGAACAAGGAACGGCTTGAGTTCTGTAGTTTACTTAAGGAAGATTTCGCGACAGCTTATGTACCTGTCATAATCCTGATCAATAAACGTCATCTTAGGGAGCAGCTTCTTGACTTAAGGCATGGCGTAGATGATTATCTTATAAAACCTCCCGATCCTCTGGAACTTAAAGTACGCATAGAGATCGCTTTTAAAAGGTCTCAGCAAAGTTTCTATGCAAGTCCTCTTACGGGGCTTCCCGGGGGGATCGTGATAGAGGACATGCTTAAAAAACGTATGATGAGCGATGTGCCTTTTGTTGCCGGGCAGGTGGACATAGATAATTTTAAATCATTTAATGATAAATACGGATATCTCAAGGGTGATAGGGTAATAATGCAGACGGCATATATGCTCAGTACTTCCGTAAGAAATCTCGGGAACAAAAATGATTTTGTCGGGCATATAGGCGGAGATGATTTTATCATCATCACAACACCGGAAAAGTATAACGCGATATGCCAGCAGTTTATATGTATGTTCGATACCATTACACCGTTCCATTACACAGAGAAGGACAGAAAAAAGCGGCATATAGTAGCCAAAGACAGGACCAATAAGGTGAGAAAGATCCCTCTCATGAGCGTTACGGTAGCTTTGGTCATAAAAAACAGCGATCAGCAGATCAACAGTCTTATTGAATTGAACGAAAGGATCGCGGAAGTAAAGCAGTATTTAAAAACGATACCCGGAAGTAAATATTTGGCGGACAGAAGGATGGTCAAAAAAGACGATCATCTCCAGGTTCAAGTCTTCAGTAATGATGAGTCTTTAGTGGAAAAATACAGACCTTTAGGACAGATCTTGATCGAGAAGAACATCGTTACTATAGAACAGCTTGATAAAGCTCTCAAGATGCAGTGGAGAAGAGGAGTTCTTTTAGGCGAGGCTCTCAAAGAACTCGGATTCTTAACAGATGACAAATTGACGGAAGCCCTGACGTATCAGGAAGATTCTCTCGATGACGGGTCTTTGCATCGGGCCGAGACGATCGCATAATGAATAGAACGAGACTTTTGTTTATCACAACGATCATTTTTTTATTGAATCTCTCAGCCAGAGCTTTTTCGGAAAACTGGTATCTTATAAACGAATGTGACTTGAACACGGAAAGTGAGAAGATATTCCATGTAAGAGTAGTCGCGAAAGTCAGAGACGAAAATTCTTGTTATGAACTGGCAGGTATGAGGGAATCAACCTTAGCGGGAGGAAGTTTGGTGAGTACCGCTTGCAGTTCCGGGGAAGAATATGATAAGGCTTTGACGGGTGTTTTCAATAAAGTGCCGGCAGAAGAACCGTACGTGCGTTTTAAGGATAAGTATGGAAATGAAACGGTCGTAGATTTTTTATTCGTTAAACATGAAGACTTTGCCGAGTTGACAGAAATGGTCTTAGACGCATGCAAGAAAGAAGAATGCACGGATATAGAAGTGATAGAGCCGCTAGGAGAGAGAGAAGGGAGAGGGACGAGGGGAGAAGGACGAGGGACGAAGGACTCCCAGCAGATTTCTTCGAAATCTGAACGCCGGGACAGGGAAGCTGGAAGAGAACAAGAAGAGAAGGAAGAATATCTTTTCATCGGATCAAGTAAAGAGGATGCACTTCACGTAATGGGCGAGCCAAGTGAGGTAATAGGCAAAGTATGGTTCTACGGAAAAGACATGATAAATTTCGATAAAGACGGTAAACTAATTGATTTCAGCGATTTTTCGGGCACCTTGAAAATAAAGGAGTAAAAATGAGTACTTGGATGGGGGGTAAAGAAAGAAGGCGTTTTCCTCGTGCCGGCGCAAAATTTATTTTAAAATATAGAGTGTACGGACCGCCTGAAATGATGAGTATGGTTGGAGTGGACAGTAAGGGCGCCATAATGACGGATCTATGCGAAGCTGGAACAGCTTTTGTCACAGAATACAATTTAGTTGTGGGTACGACAGTGGAGATAAACTTTACTCTTATAAGCCCTGATCCTGTTGCCGGATCGAGACACGAAAAGATCATAGTAAGAGGGGAAGTGAAAAACTCGGCAATGATCGGCCGGAGCGAATATCGCATAGGCGTAGAGTTCCCGCATGTCGATGACGAGAAAAAAAGCATTATAAGGTTTTTTGTAGAGGGCAGGGACTGATATTTCTTTGACGTATGAAGGACTTTAAATTTGAGGAGCTAAAATGGCTCCACGGACACTCTTGTTCATCGTGTCCTTTGGGAGCATTTTAACATGGAGTTAAAATGTCAGATAATTTTAATGGATTGGAGAATCGCGAATTTGAAAGGGCGTCCGCGAAGTTTATATTGTATTATTCGTTATACGGACCGGCAGGTGTTTTTCTGATGCAAAAAAAAGAGTCCGGGATAATGACCAATCTAAGTGAAGGCGGTCTTGCCTTTAAAACGGAACACGAACTTGACCCCAAGACGAAACTGTCGATGGATTTTACCTTAATAGGACGTGATGGTGAAGGGAGAAGCCGGATAACTCCCATGAAGGTCCGGGGAGAAGTAATACACAACAATAAGCGTTCCAAAAAAGAATATGAAATAGGAGTAAAGATCACCAAGATCGACGACGGACACAAAGAAGCCATAATTTCTTTTGTTAAGGGAAAGAACGGATAATAGCGCAATATGACCAATAAACAGATAGCCGATATGTTCATGAAGATAGCCGATGCGTTGGAGATAAGGGAAGAAAATATTTTCAGAGTAAGAGCCTATCGGACAGCCGCGCAGAACATAAAAAGCCTTTCCAGAGAACTATCCGAAAGATATAGTAATGACCCTTCCAAACTCGACGACATACCGGGCATAGGCAAAGACCTAAAGAGCAAGATAATTGAAATATTGGGAACAGGATCCCTTAAGTATTACGCTGATCTCATGAAAGAATTCCCGAAAGGGTTTCTTGATATGCTCGACCTGTCGGGCCTGGGGCCTAAAAAACTTAAAAAACTTAAAAACGAACTTGAGATAGAAAATGTGCAAGACCTTGAGATGGCTTGTGTAGAAGGACGTTTGGAAAAAATAGAAGGGATGGGCCTAAAAACCCAGAAAAAAATAATAGAATCCATAATACATTTTAAAAAAAGAGAAGGACGTATGCTGCTTACGGAAGCGGACGAGCTCGCCGACAAAATAATAAAATATCTTAAAGAATCCAAAGTTTTCAAAAAGATAGAAAAAGCCGGAAGTTTGAGAAGAGGCGCCGAGACCGTGGGCGACATAGATATATTAGCGATAGCCGATAATAAAGAAAAAGCTATGGATCATTTCATCAAGTATCCCGACATAGAAAATATTATCGCTAAAGGAGAAACTAAATCCAGCGTATCCTTAAAAGACGGCCGGCAAGTGGACCTAAGAGTTATCGGAAAAGAAAGTTTCGGCGCGGCTTTAGTGTATTTTACAGGATCAAAACAGCATAACATCAGGATAAGGGCAAGAGCTAAAAAAATTAACCGCAAGATTAACGAATACGGTATTTTTAAAATAAGCCCGAACGGAAAAGAAAAATATCTCGCGGGAAGAACGGAAGAAGAATTTTATTCCGAACTCGATATGCAATGGATACCTCCGGAACTAAGGGAAGACAGAAAAGAGGTGGAGATGGCGGTAAAAAAGGCGCTGCCGGAAGATCTTATTGATGGGAAGGATATAAAGGGCGACCTGCACCTACATACTACCGAAAGTGACGGACGTTCGGATATTAAAGAAATGATAGCGGCTGCGAAAGAACTGGGGTATAAATATATAGGGATAACCGATCATTCGAAACATGTAAAGATATCCGGAGGCATGGATGAAACAAGGCTTTTAAAACGGATAGACGAAATAAGAAAGATCGCTTCTTCGGTAAGCGGGATAAAGATATTGGCCGGAGTAGAAGTTGACATATTGGACGAGGGGAAACTCGATCTCGAAGATTACGCGCTCAAAGAACTGGATATCGTAATAGCGGCGGTACATTCGAGATTTTCACTTGATAGGGCCGATCAGACCTGCCGTATACTGAAGGCAATGGATAATAAATACGTAAATGTATTGGCGCACCCCTCCGGCAGATTGATAACAAAACGAAAACCCATGGAACTCGATTTCGATAAAGTCTTTAAAAAAGCCGTAGAAAAAAATATATTCCTCGAAATAAATACCCACGGCGACCGCACAGACCTTAATGATATAAATTGTCTGAGGGCTAAAGAAATGGGAGCGAAATTTGTTATCAGCACCGACTCCCATGATGTCGGCCAATTAAAGTGTATGAAATATGGAATAATAACGGCAAGACGCGGATGGTTGCTGAAAAGCGACGTACTTAATACGTATAGTTTTGATAAGATGATGAAAGCGCTTGTGCGGTAGGATAAATAAGTAGGGGCAATTCATGAATTGCCCCTACACTATGATTTTTATTTTTACTGATCATGGATAATATCAAAAAGAAAATAGACGAACTTAGAAAACAAATAATAAAGCATAATGTGCTTTATTATGCCGAAGGAACGCCTAAAATATCGGATGAAGCGTATGATGTTCTCATCAAAGAACTGAAGAAGTTAGAAAAAGAATATCCCGAGTATGCCTCAAGCGGTTCTCCTACAGGCACGGTGGGTTCGCCCATCCCGGACAAGTTCTCCAAAGTAAAACATACGGCGCCCATGCTGAGTTTAGAAAGCGTGAATGACGAAGAAGGGGCTTTGCGTTTCGATAAGACTTGCAGGAAAGAAGCGGGCGATGATGTCGGGTACATGTGCGAACCTAAACTTGACGGCATAAGCATAGAACTTGTTTATGAAGACGGTGAATTTGTGAGAGGTTCCACCCGCGGTAACGGCATGATCGGCGAGGACGTTACTCTGAATCTTAAAACCATAAAGAACATCCCGTTAAAGCTGAAAACAAAAAATCCCCCCGAACGTATCGCGGTGCGCGGTGAAGTTGTAATGCATATAAGCGATTTTAACGAACTTAACAAGCAGCAGGTGAAGAACGGGAAAGAGCCTTTTGCCAATCCGCGTAATGTTGCGGCAGGCTCTATGCGTCAATTAGATCACAAAATAACGGGAGAGAGAAAACTTCATGTGTATTGTTACCGGATATTAGACTTAACGGATAAAATGCCTGTTACTCAGGAAGAAACTCTCAAAGTGCTCGAAAGTTACGAATTTCAGGTATCCCCTAAAACAAAATATTGCCGGAAAATAGAAGAAGCTATCGCGTATCATCACAATATGGAAACTCAAAGGGATGATCTGGATTATGAGATCGACGGTATCGTGATCAAGGTGGATAGTACTCTTCATCAGGCGAAACTTGGTATGCGTACAACTAATCCCAAATGGGCCGTTGCGTACAAGTTTAAAGCGCGCAAAGAGATCACCCGGGTAGAAGACATTGTGGTGCAGGTAGGCCGTACCGGAGTTTTGACGCCGCTGGCGTTTTTGCAGAGCGTTGATATAAGCGGAGTAACCGTTTCGCGTGCTACGCTGCACAATATGGATCAGGTAGAGAGGCTCGGAGTGAAGATAGGGGATTATGTGAAAGTGGAAAGGGCGGGAGATGTAATACCTTACATAACGGAGGTTGTTATAAAAAAACGTACAGGCAGTGAAAAAACATTTCATATGCCGAAAAATTGTCCCAGCTGCGGCACTCCACTCGAAAAAGAAGATGTCTTTTACAGATGTCCGGCAGGCCTTTCCTGTCCGGCTCAGGTCAAAGAAGCGATATCTCACTACGCGTCAAAGGACGCGGCGGATATAGAAGGTCTTTCGGATAAGACCGTGGAACAGCTTTTTGACAACGGAATAATAAAAAGAACTTCGGACATATACGGCCTGAAAAAAGAAGAGCTCTTGGTCCTTGAAGGATGGAAAGAAAAGAAAACAAATAATTTGCTAAATGCTATCAAAAAAGCGAAAGATATTTCTTTGGACAGATTCATCTTTGCTTTGGGTATAAGGAACGTGGGAAGACATATCGCCGCGGTCCTCGCGGATAGATTCGGAAACTTGGAAAATATCATGTCCGCGAAAGAGGAAGAGCTTATGCTCATCAAAGAGATCGGCCCTGAAATAGCAAAAAGCATTAAAACTTTTTTTAGCGGAAAAAAAAATCTAAAAGAGATAAAAAAACTTAAAGAGAGTGAGATCATTATAAAAAAATGGAAAAAGAAAATCGGAAAATTAACCGGAAAAAGAATAGTTTTTACCGGTACTCTTCAAAAAACGACACGCCAGGAAGCCAAAAAACTTGTTGAGAAGGAAGGCGGAGAGGTCCTGTCAAGCGTCGGTCCCTCAACAGACATACTGGTTGCCGGAGAAAAAGCCGGCTCAAAGCTCACTCAAGCCAAGAAGCTCGGCATAAAGATCTTCACTGAAGAAGAATTATTAAAACTGATCAAATAAAAAACTTGTTCAAAAAATTTCATACCTGCCATGTTAACCTGACAGATCTAACCAGGTTAGCTAGCTAACCTGGTTAGATCTGTCAGGTTAACATGGGTAAACATATATAAACATACATAAAGATATTTAAATAAGTATAAACATATATAAACATACATAGGAACTGCACGAAATCTTGCTTTTACACAATCTTCCCTAATTACGTTGACATTAACATATATAACATATATAATCCTTGCAAAGGGTATTATTGTGATATTTTATTGCTATGCCGCGAGGGCGTGGAGAAATGCCCTTTAAAAATAAGCACGAAAGGGACTTTATGGAAGAAAGAAACGAACTGATAGAACAGCGGTATACGAATTTGAAAAAACTGAAGGAATTAGGGGTAAATCCTTTTGCCGAAGAGTTTTCAGATATTAGGAACATAGGGGCTGTAAAGGAAGCATATTCAGAGGGGCTTAAGGTAAATATCGCCGGCAGGATAATGGCCAGGCGTGAGCATGGGAAAAGCGCTTTTCTGGACATAAAGGATTTTACGGGGAAAATGCAGGCATATTTTCGTAAAGATGTCATAGGGGATGACGCGTTCGAGATATTCAAAAGCCTGGATATAGGGGATATTGTCGGTGTCTCGGGTGAACTTTTTAAAACGCGTACGGGAGAAGATACC
>JBDRBI010000022.1:0-6136 GCA_043822885.1 Candidatus Omnitrophota bacterium | reverse complement strand
TTTTGAATTTTAATTTTTGCTTTCGGATTTTAAATTTTGGATTTATACAATTATGAAAAAAAGATATTTATCCACAGGAAATGAAGCTTGCGCCGAAGGCGCTTTAAGAGCGGGATGCCGTTTTTACGCGGGATATCCCATAACTCCGCAGAATGAACTGATCGCGTATATGGCGCAGCATATGGAAGAGAGGGGAGGCGTATTTATTCAGTCCGAGAGCGAATTAGCCGCTATAAATATGGTGTTGGGAGCTTCCGCTGCCGGAGAAAGAGCGATGACGAGTTCTTCTTCGCCAGGGATAAGCCTAAAACAGGAAGGCATATCATATATGGCGGGGGGAGAACTTCCCGCGGTAATAGTTAACGTAATGCGCGGCGGACCCGGGCTCGGGAATATATCCGCGGCGCAATCCGATTATTTTCAGGCGACAAAGGGCGGCGGGCACGGAGACTATAGGATCATAGTCCTTGCGCCGTCAACGGTACAGGAGATGTTCGATCTTACATTTCAGGCATTCGCGTTAGCCGACAAATATCGGAACCCCGTACTTATACTTTCCGACGGTATGCTCGGACAGATGATGGAACCTTTGGAATTTGATGAGAACATAAAACCTTCCGGCCTTGTAAAAAAACCGTGGGCTTTGCGGGGAGCGAAAGGACGCGAACCTCAGAGTATTAAAAGTCTGTATCTCGGGGACGGCGTTCTTGAGGAGCATAACCGAAAATTACAAAAAAAATATGAAATTATAAAAAAAGGCGAAAGTAAAAGCGAGCTATATAAATGTGACGATGCGGAGATAATTTTAGTGGCTTATGGTTCTTCCGGAAGAATAGCCTCTTCCTGCGTGGACACATTAAGAAAGAAAGGAATAAAAGCGGGATCTATAAGGCCGATAACTTTATGGCCGTTCCCTTCCGAAGAAATAAGAAAAGCGTCAGAGAGAGGCGTTAAATTCCTTGTTATAGAGATGAGCGCCGGGCAAATGATAGAAGACGTGATGCTTGCGGTGAGGGATAAAGATAACGTAAAATTTTACGGACGTACCGGAGGGATGATCCCCGAAGAAGAAGAGATCATAGAGAAAGCCCTCTCCTTCATTGCGGAGGAATGAGATTGCTTCACCCCTTCGGGGTTCCCGCCTTCGCCAAGCTACCCGTAGATTATTTGGCTACGGCGGACAGGCGCAATGACAGAGAAGAGCGTCATTGCGAGGAGCCAGGCCCACTCCGTCATTGCGAGAACCCCGGCCGAAGAGCCGGGGGACGAAGCAATCTCCTAATTAGATTGCTTCAGTCCTTCGGACTTCGCAATGACCGAATAACAGGAAAATATTATGAGCAATAATTTCACTAAACCACATTCCATGAAAGATGCCGTGACACATTACTGTCCGGGCTGCGGACACGGGCAGATACACCGGCTTATATGCGAAGTCCTGGATGAAATGGACCTCAGGGAAAAGACCGTCGCGGTAGCGCCTGTAGGATGCGCCGTTCTTGCGTATGATTACTGGAATTTTGACACGGTTGAAGCGCCTCATGGCCGTACGCCTGCCGTCGCGACAGGATTAAAAAGAGTAATGCCGGATAGATTAGTGTTCACATATCAGGGTGACGGAGATCTTGCCGCCATAGGAACGGGTGAGATCATTCATGCCGGGAATAGAGGAGAAAAAATTTCAGTAATTTTCGTAAATAACGGAGTATACGGCATGACGGGAGGACAGATGGCCCCCACGACCTTGCTTGGGCAGATGACCGCGACTTCTCCGCATACAAGGCGCGCCGAGAAAGAAGGATATCCTTTAAAGATAATGGAAATGATGTCACTGCTCGAAGGGGTCGCTTACCTCGAAAGGACTTCCGTAGATTCATATAAAAATATGATGGCGGCAAGAAAAGCCATAAAGAGATCTTTCGCAACACAACTTGAGGGTAAAGGTTTCTCCATGGTAGAGATCCTGTCGCCGTGCCCAACATATTGGGGCATGTCACCGGTAAAGTCAACAGAGCGGATAAGAAACGAAGTAGTAAAAGAATATCCGCTTGGCGTAATTAAGGGATGAGAACAGTTTAAAGGTTTAAAAGTTAAAAGGCCGTCATTGCGAGGACCCCGGCCGAAGAGCGGGGGGACGAAGCAATCTCTTTGAAGAAAAGAAATATTATGAACGACACTATTCACCTTGATATTATTTGTGCCGGGTTCGGCGGGCAGGGGATAATGGTGCTTGGCAAGGTTTTAGCCGAAGCGGGCATGCTTGACGGTAAACATGTGACCTGGATGCCTTCTTATGGAGCCGAAGTCCGGGGAGGAACGGCTCACGCTTCTGTCAAGATAAGTGAAGAACCCATCGCAAGCCCTTTTGTGTCCTCCGCGAATATAGCAATAATAATGAACGGGCCGTCATTGGATAAATTCGAGAAAAAGATCTCCGTGGGCGGATTACTGATCCTCAATACATCTATGGCGGAAAGAGAGCCTCAAAGAAAAGATATAGATATTATCAAGTCCCCATTGACCGACGAAGCAATAAAACTGGGTAATATACGCGTAGCAAATGTGATCGCCGCGGGGATATTCATCGCGAAAAAACAAGTTTTTAGCAAAGATACCATGATAAAGGTCATAAAGAAAATGGCAGAGGGACGGGAAAAGATAATCCCTGTGAATATAAAAGCGTTGGAACGAGGGATGGAGATTGGGAGCGAGATTGCTTCACCCCTTCGGGGTTCGCAATGACACAAGTTTCCGTCATTGCGAGGAGGAGCAAAGCGACGACGAAGCAATCCCAAAACTAGTAAGGAATTATAATCATGAAAACACGCGTACGATTTGCGCCTAGCCCTACAGGGTTCCTGCATTTAGGAAGCGCCAGAACAGCGCTGATAAACTGGTTATACGCCAGACATACCGGCGGCGAGATGCTTCTTCGGATTGAAGATACCGACCAGGTGAGGTCAGATGAAAAATTTTTAGAAGAGATATTGGAAGATCTTAAATGGCTGGGTTTGGATTGGGACGGCGATCCTATATATCAGAGCCGTCGTTTTGATTTGTACAGAGAAAAGGCGCAAAAACTTTTGGAAAAAGGAAAGGCGTATAAAGAAGGCGACGCCGTACTTTATAAAGTCGAAAAAGGACGCACGATCGAGATAGACGACATTATTCACGGGAAGATAAAGGTCGGCACGGATGAAATTAAAGATCAGGTAATGATAAAGTCAGACGGGTCTCCCGCGTATAATTTTTGCTGTGTGGTCGATGATACGGAACTTGAGATAACCCATATTATCCGGGGCGATGACCATATATCCAATACGCCCAAACAGATACTTTTTTATGAAGCTATTGGAACGCCCCCGCCGAAGTTCGCGCATATGCCGCTCATGATGGGGACTGACGGCGCGAAACTCTCCAAACGGCACGGCGCGGTATCCGTTGAAGAATATAAAAAAGAAGGGTTCCTTCCCGAAGCGTTAGCTAACTACCTTGCCCTACTGGGCTGGTCACCGGGTGAAGATAAAGAGATATTATCCCTTAAAGAAGCCATAAAACTTTTTAAACTGGAAGATATGAGCAATGTGCAGGCAAGATTCGATGTACAGAAACTTACCTGGATAAACGCGGAATACATAAAAACAAAAACAGTGAAAGAGCTCAAACCTCTTATAAAAATCCATTTAACCGAATGTGGTCTTGAAGCGGAGGACGGGATGTTGGAAAAGCTGATAGACCTATATCACGTGCGCATAAAGACGACAAAAGATTTTGTGGATCTGACAAGATCTTTTTTTACGGAAGATTATCCTGTTGACGAAAAAGGGACCAAAAAATTCGTCGAACGCGAAGGGAACAAGGAAAATATTAAGGTCTTCGCCAAAGAACTGGAAAAACTGGATAAGTTCATCCATGAAAACATAGAAGAAGTTTGCAGAAAGATAATGGAAGAAAGAGAGTTAAAGGCTTCCGAGATAATACACCCCGCGCGTATGGCGATATCGGGAAGAACAGACGGAGCGGGCCTTTTTGAAATGATGGAAGTCTTGGGAAAAGAGAAAGTCGTTCAAAGGATGTTGAAGACCGCAGAGCGATGAGATTGCTTCACCCCTTCGGAGTTCGCAATGACATTTCCTTTTCCGTCATTGCGAGGAGGCCAAAGGACGACGAAGCAATCTCTAAAACAGAAAAACGAACCAACATGAAAAATTCAAATTTTATCACGGAAATAATCGATAAAGATCTCAAAAACAATAAGAACGGCGGGCGCGTTCATCTGCGTTTCCCACCGGAACCCAACGGGTACCTTCATATCGGTCACGCTAAATCCATATGTCTCAATTTCGGTCTGGCCGAGGAATATAAAGGGTTATGCAACCTTCGTTTCGATGATACAAATCCCGAGAAAGAAGATGTTGAGTATGTCGATTCAATAAAAGAAGACGTGAAATGGCTGGGATTCGATTGGGAAGAGAGGCTTTATTACGCGTCGGATTATTTTCAGGAACTTTATGACTCTGCCGTCAAGCTTATAGAAAAAGGTAAAGCATACGTATGCGATCTTACGATGGACGAAATGCGTGAGCATAGAGGGACGCTCACCGAGCCCGGTAAAGAAAGCCCTTACCGCAAAAGGGCCGTCAAAGAGAATCTTGACCTATTCGAGCGTATGAGGAAAGGTGAGTTCGAGGACGGAGCGCGCGTACTGCGCGCTAAGATCGATATGGCATCAAGCAATCTTACCATGCGTGATCCGATACTTTACAGAATACGTAAAGCCGAACATCACAGGACCGGGAACGAATGGTGTATATACCCTATGTACGATTTCACGCATTGTTTGTCAGATTCCATAGAAGGCATAACACATTCTGTCTGCACGCTTGAATTTGAGAATAATCGGCCGTTATATGACTGGATACTTGACGAACTTGAAGTTCATCATCCTCAGCAGATAGAGTTTGCCAGATTGAATTTAAGTCATACAGTTCTCAGCAAAAGAAAACTGTTAGAACTTGTGGAAGAAAAACATGTCGCGGGATGGGATGACCCGCGCATGCCGACCTTATCGGGCCTCCGAAGACGCGGATACACACCGGGCTCGATAAGAAATTTCTGCGCCGATATAGGCGTTTCCAAAGTGAACAGTATAATAGATCACGTGGTCCTTGAGAACAGTCTCCGCGAAGAATTGAACAAAAAAGCGCCGCGTGTCATGGCGGTATTAAAACCGATCAAAGTCATTATTACCAATTATCCCGAAGACAAAGAAGAGGAGCTCGACGCGGTCAATAATCCCGAAGATGAAAGCATGGGAAAAAGAAAGGTACCGTTCTCAAAAGAAATATATATTGAGAGAGACGATTTTCAGGAAGTCCCGCATAAGAAATTTTTCAGGCTTTCTATTGGGAAAGAAGTAAGACTGAGATACGCGTACTTTATCAAATGTGAAAAAGCGGTGAAAGATGAAAAGACCGGCGAGATAACACATCTTCTCTGCACATATGATCCCGCGACAAGGGGAGGGGACGCTCCGGACGGAAGAAAAGTAAAGGGTACAATACATTGGACAAGCGCGAAACACGCGATAAAAGCGGAAGTCAGATTGTATGACCATCTTTTTACTGAACGCGACCCTGGTGACATCGAAGAGGGAGGGGACCATAAAGACAATCTCAACCCGTCATCGCTTGAGGCATTAAAGGTATGTTATTTAGAACCGAGTTTAAAGAACGCGAAACCGGAGACCCCGTATCAGTTCGAGAGATTAGGCTATTTCTGCGCGGATCCGGTAGATTCAAAGAAAGATGCGTTGGTATTTAACCGGACGGTGTCCTTGCGTGATACGTGGGGGAAAATTAGTAAGGGGAAATAAGAAAAAAGGGTCAAGGGGCACCCCAGCAGATTTCTTCGAAATCTAAGCGCCGGGGCAGGCGGGTCAGGGGTCAAGAAAAGGAAGAGTGGGATAGAGCGGCAATCCCGTAAAAATGTAGGGGCACCTTGTGTGTGCCCAATAATTGCTTTAAAAACAGAAATAGTATAGTATAATATTTTTTTTCGCTGGGATGTGGTGTAATTGGTAACACGAAGGATTCTGGTTCCTTTGTTTCTGGTTCGAGTCCAGGCATCCCAGCCA
>JBDRBI010000021.1:0-6941 GCA_043822885.1 Candidatus Omnitrophota bacterium | reverse complement strand
AGAAGTGTGGATTATTGGGTTTATGGGATACTACAGCATATAGACAGCGTGAAACAACCTGAATGGGCGCCGTCTTCCCCCATGGGGGAAGATATCAAAGAACTTGAATATGAAAGTGCCCAATTATCTTGACACTACTATTAAAATAATAAAAGCTTATAAAAGGAAGAAAGTATGGTAAAATAATACAAAGCTTGTGCTTGCGATAGCAGGCTTAGGAAAGCTCAATATGGTTTTTCTATATAAAAAAAACAATGTAATACGTGTCGCCAAGGTGATCATTAGCATTGGTTTTTTTTCTTATGCTATGGTGTGCGCGTGTCCTGAAGTAAGCCATTCAGCCCCACATAATCTTGCCCAACAGACCTTGTTTTCCTCCTTGGATAATGAAGATGTCTTTTCCAGAGTATTAAGCAGCTGGATCAGTATTTGCCGCAGTAAAGGTGTTCTCTTTGCAGATATTCCTCTGGCAGGCGCGGAGGATCTTCTGAAGGGTATAGAGAGGCAAAGCGTTTCTATATTACCGGATGCCTTTCAATACGCAAAAAACACGGTTGAGATTCCTAATGGGGCTCAATATGGTCAGGTTTTTATAAGGGTCGGAGAGAGGGTTCTGCGGGCTTATGTTCCAGGAATGAATGATTCGCGTTTTCCACATAATGATTTTACAAGGATCTGGGACATAGAGGGTAACGAACATTTACGTTTTCAGCTTTTGGAACTTAAAAGAAAAACTTCGGGCGATGAGACGGAACATTCTGAACCAATGTCCGGGATTTTGCCGGATGAAATGCCTCCGGTCGGGAAGAAAGCGCCGGAAGGAACAGTTTCTCCGGAGAAATATACTAAAAGTGACGCAATTAAGATCAAGCACATCACACGTATTGTGACGGACGAACCTCTTCTTAAGTCACGCGAAGACATATGGTGGGAAAGCCTGTCCGTTATCAATCCTGCGGCTTTCAGACTGGAAGGCGATGACGAAACAGTTTACATAATGTACAGGGCTGCAGAAAAGAGTGATTTATTAAAGGACGGCATTTCCCGTGTAGGACTTGGCATCGCAAAAATAGATCATACAGGTAATCTCGTCCCCGGCCCCGGTAGTATCAAGCTATTCTCCAGCCCGATAATGGATGTAAGGAAAGGAGAATTCGATGAAATGGGGTGTGAAGACCCAAGAGTTGATATTATTGATGGGAAGGTAGTCGTTTCGTATGCCGGAGTACACAAAAGCCCTAATAACGGAGATATTGTTGCCCAGACCGCGATAGCGATAATGGAGGTGGATGTTTTTAAGCAAAATCTGGCCGAATGGAAACCGGGTTTAAATGACGACATATGGAATTGGGAGAGATTTCTTGTCGATGGCAAGGAATACAATAAAGACCTTGTTGTATTTAAAGGAAAAAAAAGGTATTGGATGGTGGACAGACCAATATACATAATAGGTAATAAGCCTCGGCATCGTATGCGATTCAGACATGCTTTATCCTTACGAGGGCCATGGAAAAAACTTCCAAAATACATTAGTCCAAGAGGAAAAGATCCACATAAGGAAGAGTGGGTGGGTGCGGGAACAAACACTGTGCTTCTTAAATCAGGAAGGCTGATGTTGTATCATTCCGCTGTCGGAGATTCAAGACCGGAAAACCCCGATCGTCGGATATATTTTGGGCATATGGTGTTGCTTGACAGGGATGATCCGACAAGGGTTTTATGGAGGTCCACAGAACCGGTTTTAAGTCCTGAACTGTTCTGGGAAAAAAATGGGTGGAACGGAGATCTGGATCATGTTTTTCCGGCAGGGATGATACTTCTGGAAGAAAGACCGGATGAAAAAGACCCCACGGTGAGTCACGTAAAACTTCTTATGTTTTACGGTGCCCGTGACGAATTTATCGGTGCTGCAATAATTGAGCTTGAGATCGATGCAAAAGCTTTTGAACGGGATAAATTAACGGATGAAGATGGAAAGTATGGAGGAGAAACGAGTGCCGGATCGAATTTATCGTTAATTGAGGAGAAAAGGGATATAGAGAGTACTCTTGATTTTTCACAAAAGACAATTGTAAGTACGCTTAAAGAAGAGGTTATACCTATGCTGGGAAATGCTTTGATTACCGCAAGCCGCAGGATTCGCTCTGCAAGTGTTAAGGAGATCGGTTCAGGATCGGCCAAAGCTAAGGATGAAAGGGAAACCAGGGTTGCAGGTAAAACTATGGCAACAGAAAATGTTCGAAAAGATAAAAAACGGAAAATAAGCATTTTTATTGATAAAAGCCTTGGAGATAACAGAGTGAAAGAGGTAAGAGAAGCTTTGTCAGACCTTACGCGAAGCGGCGATCCATTATTAAAAAGATGGCTGAAGAACATTGTGATCCATCCCGGAGAAGTTAATGCGGAAGAGTTAAGATATCTTGAAGATAAGAAATACGTGAGAAAAGAAGACATGATAATTATAACGCGTACCGCAGACCTCGAATGTTTAAAACCGTACGAGGGTATATCCGTGATAACGAAAGTGGATGACGCCGACCTGGAGCCGAGTTCTTATTATCCGTTGCCGGAGATCGTTCTTTTTTCACTGGCACGCGCAAAAGTTCTAAATTTTACACAAGAAGACCTGGTGGGATTTTATCATTTAATAACCAATATAGAAAAACTGAACGAAAAGGAAATAATGGATCTTTGCTGGGATAAAAAAACAAACACGTTTAAAAACACCATCATTATCAAATTGGGCATACCGGACGCGGAACAGGTAACCGCCGTATCAGAAACATATAATGAGATAGCGGACTACATAGGGAGCAATGCGTAAAAAACGGGGACAGACACTTGTGTCCCTACTTTTTAATGGATGACATCACTATTAATTCCCAAGTATGTTGGGGACATCCTTCTTCATTCTTTACTATTTCTGCTTGCTGGTAGAACTTCGAAGGGATAGTTCCTGCGTAGCTGTACCAGCAGTTAACATTATCTAATAGCAAAGCAGAACACTTGTAAAGCTAAAATCCTAAACGGTGCAAGAATTCGCAAGAATTTCATATCAGTCAATCACTCCGAACTCAAATCAGTTTGGAGTTGGGAGTTTGGAGAAATAATACAAAATAGTCACGTAACTCATAACTCTGAACTTTCTATCTTCTCTCTTTTTGATCTTATAGGGCGGCACCAAATGGGATGTCCCCTTACACAACACTAAAATTTATTTATCGCTAAAAGATTCGGCAAGTTCTTTTTTTAACGCTTCTATTGTTTTTTTAGTTCCACCATTGTAAGTTCTCGATTAACTGCAAACTTAAGAAACTTTTCTAATTCCTCTAATTTCTTTTTTAACTCTTGTTCGTGTTCTGTACGCTCTTCTAAAAGCTGCCATATCATCTTAGCACTGGGACCGCCTATTATCCCGACATGTTCAGGTTTAGTTTTGATGAGTTGCTTGAATATCGTATAGCTTCCCGTGACATCGAATATTTCATCCAAAGTTTCCAGGCAGATGAACTCTTCCCATGTAGTGCTTGTAGGTATACCGTATTTTTGGGCTAGGTGTATACCCGGAGCTTCCGTATTAATATCGATAACACCGACAATGTTCACGGTTTCGCTATCTTTGAATATTTCGATAAGCGAACACCCACCCATACCCGCCCCAACTACTATAATATTAAGTTTTCTGTTTTCCACAAGTGAACGCCTCCTTTGCAAGCGGTGTGTTTGGCGCTAAAATTTATTTATCGCTAAAAGATTCGGCAAGTTCTTTTTTTAACGTTTCTATTGTTTTTTTAGTTCCACCATTTTAAGTTCTCGATTAATTGCAAACTTAAGAAATTTTTCTATTACCTCTAATTTCTCTTTTAACTCTTGTTCGGTTTTTAAAAGAGCTTGTTCTGCCTTTTTACGGTCGGTAATATCAAATGAATACTCTATCATCATTTTAACATTCCCTGCTTCATCAAAAACAGGGTCTCCATGTACTTCCATATTTCTAGGGTTCCCCTTATTGTCAAAATGAATGTGTTCAGTAATTGTAGATTTCTTTGTCTTTTTTACCTCGTTAATAGGACAAATATGCTCTCCCGAGCAAGGAGTGCTGGAATGATGAGTAAGTAGATGGCATGTCGCCTTCTCGTCTAGATCACCAAAAGCACAGGCTTTATTTGCAAACACAATTTTATAAGACTCAATGTCAATTACATAAAAAGGGTGCTGAAAAGAATCTATTATGTCTTTTAAAGGTTCCGAAATAGCTTTTAACATTAACGCCTCCTTTGTTTTTAAATGGTCTGCTTCACTCTTCAAAACACAAGCAGATGGTAGAGTTTCGCAGGACCTATCGGTTTCTGCGAAGCTGTACCATAAAGCTATATTATCTAACAGCGACGAAGTTCCTCCGAAGCCAAACAGGGCGAAGGAGAAAGCAGAACTCCTCCATAAATGTCACGTAATTCTAACACATTTCCACACTCTTGAGAAGTAGGAACAGTGCAGCAGGTATTCCAGGCCGGGCCTGTACCCAGGCCGGGCCTACACTCAGCCCCGGCCTGGGTACAGGCCCGGCCTGGAAGAGGGGGCAAGAATTCCATATCAGTCAATCACTGTCAGTGGTCTATAGTCTATAGTCAAAGGTCTATGGTCCATTCACTATCCACTATTCACATTTACTATATACGTTCCGTCCCGTTTATTATAAAATACAACCGTGCTGATGAATAGGTATGTTATTACATTATTGTGCGCGATGGGGTTTTTTTTACCTTTGAACTCGTCTGAAGGAGGGGATATGTACGGCAAAAGGAGAGAGGATATGGTAGAAAGGCAGATTGCCTCGCGCGGGATAGTGGATGAAAGGGTATTAGGCGCTATGAGGAAAGTGGAACGGCATCTTTTTGTAGATGAGAATACGCTGAATTCCGCTTACAATGACCATCCGCTTCCCATAGGATACGGACAGACCATCTCCCAGCCTTATATCGTCGCGTATATGACAGAAATAGCCGAGATCGGACCCGATGATCGTGTGCTTGAGATAGGGACAGGATCGGGGTATCAGGCCGCTATCCTTGCGGAGATCGCCAAAGAGGTCTATACTGTTGAGATCCTGGAACCTTTGGCGGAACACGCGGAAAAGATATTAAAAGATCTGGGGTATACCAATATAAAGGTGAGATCGGGAGACGGGTATAAAGGATGGATCGAGTACGCGCCGTTCGATGTTATAGTTGTCACCGCCGCGCCGCCGGAAATACCTTTAAAACTTATTGATCAGCTTAAACTTGGCGGCAGAATGGTGATCCCCGTGGGTCAAGGCACTCAGGAACTATATCTCATAACGCGCACCGAAAGTGGTTTTGATAAGAGGTCACTTTTACCGGTCAGATTCGTTCCGATGGTGAACGGTGAATGAGGAACAGCGAATGACCATAGACTATAGACCATTGACCATAGACCATTGAGGCGAGAAGATAGAAGCGAGAGGCGAGAAAGAGAAGGAAGAGGGACGAAGGACGAGGGAAGAAGAAAGCATATAGGGTAGAACACTACGAACCATTAACTATCAACTACGAACTAACATATGAAAAAGAATATTAATAATTTTACATTTCAGGAACTAGAAATCCTGTTTAAGGGAAAAGGGCAGCCAAGGCATAGGGCCGAACAGGTGTTCTCTTGGCTTTATAACAAAAACGCGTCTTCTTTTTCCGAGATGACAAACCTTCCCAAAGCATTGATACAGGAGCTTGACGGGGAGTTCGTTATAAACAAACTAACGCTCGAAAAACGCGAGCGATCCAAAGACGGAACGCAAAAGTTCCTATGGAAGATAGGAACGGACGAATACATAGAATCTGTGTTCATAAAGGATAAAACCCGCAATACATTATGTCTATCTACACAATCAGGGTGCAAATATAAATGTCCTTTCTGCGCAAGCGGAAAAAGCGGGTTCAAACGCGACCTTGACGTATCCGAGATAGTAGGACAGGTTACGGCCGTACAGGAACTCGTAAAAGAAAAAGCTACGAATATAGTGTTTATGGGTATGGGAGAACCTTTGGATAATTATGACAATCTCGCGGGATCCATAAAGATCATGAATCACAAAAAAGGTCTGGGAATAGGTGCCCGTAAAATAACAGTATCGACCTGCGGGATAGTCCCGGGAATACTGAAATTAAAAGATCTGGGTATACAGATAGAATTATCGGTATCCTTGCATGCCGCAAGCAATGTTCTCAGGGATGAACTCGTTCCGGCAAACAGAAAATATCCGCTGGAAGAACTGGTACCGGTGTGCAAAAAATATTATCAGCAAACAGGCCGTATAATAACTCTCGAATACGCGCTCATAAAAGATAAGAACGACTCGCAAAAAGATGCCGAGGGATTATCCCGGATAGCCAAAAGGATAAGCGCTAAAATAAACCTGATACCATGCAATCCGTATAAGTGGGAGCCTACGAGCCCGGTCAAAGTTCAGCGATTCAAGGATAGATTAAGAGCGCAGGGAAATATAGTTACCGTAAGAAGATCCCGCGGAAAAGATATCCTGGCCGCCTGCGGACAACTGGCAGCGGGTGGGTGAAGGGAAGATAGAAGAAGTCACCAGGGACAGAGTCAGAGAGTCAAAGAGTCAGAGAGTCAGGTTGGACCGATGAGGAAGTAGATCAGAGTAGAAAAATTGACTCTAGAGAGCGAAGCGAACGATGACTCTAATGAGCGAAGCGAATGATGACCCTTTGACTCTAACGAAGGACGAATATGGCATATCGGTCAATCACTGTCTATGGTCAATGGTCTATAGTCTATGGTCATCCGCTATTCACCATTCACCAAAGACCATCCACCAATAAGGAGTGTTATGGCTGAAAATATGAACACAATACTGCTGTTCGGAATAATACTTATTTGCGGGTTTTTATCGGGAAGAATAG
>JBDRBI010000020.1:0-5959 GCA_043822885.1 Candidatus Omnitrophota bacterium | reverse complement strand
CTTGATTCTCTGGAAGTCCAGAACGGCGATGACCTCGTCATTCCTTTTTCTTTTTCCAATAAAGAAGTGATTTTACCTCAAAGACCGTGTTACTTGACCCGTACAAATAAAAGAACGCATGATATCATCCGCAAGGCCCTGAATAGGTCTCCGCTTTACACCGGAAAGATCACATCGACCGGAGTGAGATACTGTCCTTCTATAGAAGACAAGATAATGCGGTTCGGGGACAAAGATTCCCATCTTATTTTTCTTGAACCCGAAGGATTGGGAACGGACGAATATTATCCCAACGGCATTTCGACAAGTCTGCCTCGCGATGTGCAGGAAGAGATGGTGCACAGCATAAAAGGGCTTGAAAAAGCAAAGATCAACAAATACGCATATGGTGTAGAGTATAATTATGTAGACCCTACACAGCTTTTAGCGACCTTGGAGACAAAGAACATTAAAGGGCTTTTTATATCGGGTCAGATAAACGGCACAACGGGATATGAAGAGGCCGCGGCGCTGGGGCTGATGGCCGGAATAAACGCGGGTTTAAGGACAAAAAAAGAAGAACCGTTCGTTCTGGACAGATCTCAGGGCTATATAGGGGTTTTGATAGACGATCTAGTAACTAAAGGAACAAAAGAACCGTATCGTATGTTTACCTCCCGAGTTGAGTACAGAATACTCATAAGGGAAGATAACGCTAACACGCGTTTAACGGAGCTGGCCTGCCGTTTTGGTCTTACCGGGGACAAAGAGGTATCCGAAATAAGAAAAAAAACGGAAAATATAGAAAAGGTAAAGACGGTGCTTAAAGAAAAAAAATTGTTACAGAGATTGAAAAGACCGGAAGTCTCTTATGAAGACCTGGCCGGATCGGAAAAGGATGTCGCGGGACTTTCTTATTATGAAAAAGTTCAACTTGAAGTTGATATTAAATACGCCGGTTATATAGAAAGAGAGATAGCGAGAATAAAGAAATTCGGGAATTTAGAAAAAATACGTATACCCGAAAATTTCAATTATTCCCCGGTAAAAGGCTTGTCCAACGAGATAACAGAAAAACTTTCTTCCATAAGACCGGGTTCTTTGGGTCAGGCGTCAAGAATATCAGGAGTAACTCCCGCGGCCATATCGATACTTATGGTGCGGCTGGCAAGCAAGTAATGAGAGATGAGGGACGAGGGAAGAAGGACGAGGGACGAGGGAAGAAGTCTCCTTGTCATTGCGAGGAGAGAGCGAAGCGAACGACGAGGCGATCTAAAAACAGAATAGATTGCTTCGTCGCCTTCCCTCGACTTCGCTCGGGACAGGTTGGCGCACTCGCAATGACGTAACTGCGGAAAAATTATGAATTATTATTCTTTCAGGGAATATATAAAGGACAAATACGGGGAGAGGGTCAAGAAGATCGGTCTGAATGCCGGGTTCGGATGTCCTAATAGGGACGGTTCTATCGGGACAGGCGGGTGTATATTCTGTAACGAAGACGCTTTTAGTAATTTCGCGGAAAGCAGTCTTTCCATAGAGGAACAGATCGAGCGGTCTATGAAGGAGATGACAAAAAGTAAGGATGTCCGTAAATTTATAGCGTATTTTCAGAACGGAACAAGTACCAACGCGGACATAGAGGCATTAAAGAAAGCATATGATAGCATAAAAGCTTTTCCGGAAATAGTGGGTATTTCGATATCCACCAGACCCGATTGCGTGAATGACGAAAAACTGGATCTTATAGCCGGTTATAGCGAAGATTACGAGGTATGGGTAGAATACGGGATGCAGACAATAGACGATGATCTTCTTAAAAAGATGAATCGCGGACATACCGCTCTGGACACTATAAAGGTTATAGAAAAAACGGCCAAAAAAAACATAAACGTCGGTGTTCACATCATGCTGGGCGTTCCAGGACAGTCACGCTCCGATATTATCGAGACCGCCAAAACGATATCAGATCTTCCCGTGCGGGGCGTAAAACTCCATCTCATGCATGTTTTAAAGGATACTTTGCTGGAGAAAATGTATGGCGAAAAGAAAATAAAGGTCCTGGAGAAATATGAATATATTCGAGACGTATGTGATCTTCTGGAACATTTAAGGGAAGATTGTATAGTTCTCAGATTGATATCCGATGCTAAAAGAGGATCAGTCATCGCGCCGCGTTGGATGGATGATAAACTGGACGTAATAAGGAATATTGATAAAGAATTTATCAAACGGGGGACGAGGCAGGGAAGCAGGACGGAACGGTGAATGGTGAATAGTGAATGGTAGAGATTGCCGCGGGGCCTACGGCCCCTCGCAATGACAGTAAACTTTACTCCGTCATTGCGAGTGAACGAAGAGAGCGAAGCAATCTCCCTGAAATTCCGTTTTACGTCAGAGGGATAATGTGATATTATAGTAGCCTGTTAAATTAGGTATATTAATGGAGGTGTGATCATGAAAAAAGGATTGATTATTTGTGTAGTGGTAATTTTTATTATGACACTTGTGCCTGTCGCGGAAGTCTTCGCGGCCTCAAGCTCTTCGGATCTTTTGCGTGAAGGACTTCTTGGCGCCGGCGCGGGAGCGGTAGGCGGCGCGGCATCGGGTGCTAAAGGCGGAGATGTATGGAAAGGCGCTTTGGCCGGAGCCGGAGTCAATATTATAGGCGGAGCGCTTCTTGATTCTATCAGCGGGGAAAAAGTTAAAAAGACAACGGAAGTTGATTCGTCTACTCCAAGAACGGCATATTCTGACGGGTATGAAGACGGTTACAGCAATGGATACAAAAAAGGTTACACAGATGGGTATAAGGACGGATTAAAAGAAGCTTATTCCAATTCGAAATAAGTATGCAGGGGCAATTCATGAATTGCCCCTACATACTTATTTTTATGGTCGCATCGACGAGATAGATAAAGGGAAGAAACAAAACACAGGAGCCAACATGTACAGAGAAGCTATAAAAGTAGTGGATTGCACTATCAGAGACGGCGGTCTTATAAACGATCATTATTTCGAGGATGATTTTGTCCGTAATGTCTACAAAGGTGTTTCCGCGAGCGGTGTGGATTATATGGAAATAGGGTACAGATGTTCTAAAAGCATCATGTCGCCTGAAAAATTCGGTAAATGGAAGTTTTGCACGGAAGATGAGATAAAAAAAGCGATAGAAGGTGTCGAGACAAAGACAAAGCTTTCGGTCATGATAGACGTGGGACGCGTAGAAGAAGACGATATTTTGCCGTGTAAAGACAGCGTAGTCGATATGATAAGGGTAGCGACGTATGTAAAAGATGTTGATAAGGCCATTAAACTGGCTAATCATGCCGCGGCTAAAGGGTATGAGACGACAATTAATATCATGGCCATATCAAAAGCATTGGATACGGAGCTTGATGAAGGTCTGGATCAGATAGAGAAAGAATGCAAAGCTTTAGCTGTATACATTGTCGACAGTTACGGGGCGCTCTATTCGGAGAACATACAGTACCTTGCCGCGAAATATAAAAAACATCTTAAGACCAAAGAGGTCGGGATACACGCGCACAATAACCAGCAGCTTGGGTATGCCAATACGATACAAGGCATAATCGAAGGATGTAATTATGTGGACGGCACGGTTTATGGAATAGGAAGAGCCGCGGGAAACTGTCCGCTTGAACTTCTCGTCGGTTTTCTGAAAAACCCGAAATTTGATCTGAGGCCTATACTCGAACTCATATCTAAGGAATTTATACCCTTGAGAGAAAAGATGGAATGGGGGTATATATTGCCTTACGCCATAACCGGCATGTTCAATGAACATCCCAGAATAGCGATGGCTCTAAGAAAAACAGAAAAAAAAGACGAGTATCGCGAATTTTTCGAAAGCCTTTCCGCGATGGAAATAGACTGATAGAACTATGAAAATGATCTCTTGGAATGTCAACGGCATACGAGCCGCTCAGGGTAAGGGATTTCTCGAATGGCTTAGAAAAGAAGATCCTGATATTTTATGCGTCCAAGAGACCAAAGCGCGTCCCGAACAACTGGACGAAAATATCGATCCGCCCGAGGGTTATAAAGCTTATTGGAATTATCCCGCCCGTAAGGGATACGCGGGAGTGGCAGTATTTACTAAAAAAGAACCTATCTCCGTAGAAAAAGATTTTTCCGCGGGCCGCCTTGATACCGAAGGGAGAACATTAGTCCTGCATTTTGACGAATTCGTTCTTATAAACACGTATTTCCCTAACGGCGGGGCAAGGCCCGAAAGATTGGAATACAAACTAAAATTCTACGAAAAATTCCTTAAATTTACGGATACCCTTAAAGGAAAACCTCTCATTATGTGCGGAGATCTCAATACCGCGCACAAAGAAATAGATCTTGCCCGTCCAAAACAGAACGAAATGGTTTCAGGTTTTCTTCCCGTGGAACGCAAATGGATAGACAAATTTATAGCTCACGGTAATGTTGACATCTTCAGGCATTTTCATAAGGAAGCGGAGAACTATACCTGGTGGGATTATAAGACCGCTTCACGTGAAAGGAACGTAGGCTGGAGAATAGATTACTTTTTTGTAACGGAAAATATGGTCCCGAAGATCAAAGACAGTTTTATAATGAAAGATGTAATGGGGTCGGATCATTGCCCGGTAGGGATAGAAATCCAAAATTTAAAATCAAAAAGCCAAAAGTAAAAAAAACAGATTGCTTCATTGCGTTCGCAATGACAGGAAATTTGCGTCATTGCGAACGAGCGCAGTGAGTGAAGCAATCTCATAAACAATCATGAAGATACTAAAAAAAATACAGATCATTTTAATCGCTCTATGCGTATTAACCGCGGGTTGTCGGCATGAACCTGTCGACATAGACATAAACGCGAAGTGCGCGATCATACGGGAGGAGAAAAGCGGGAAAACATTGTTCGAAAAGAACGCCGAAGAAAGATTTCCTCCGGCTTCAACGGCTAAAATAATGACGGCAGTAATAGCTGTTGAAGAGCTTTCATTGTATGACGATATAATCCCTTCATCCGATGTTACGAAAATAGAACCTACGGTCGCGGGGTTAAAACCCGGCGTAAAATACAAATTAAAGGATGTTTTATCCGCGTTACTCGTGAAATCCGCCAATGACGCGGCTCAGGTCATTGCAGAGCGTATCTCGGGTAAAGAAGGTATTTTTGCGGGCCTCATGAACGCTAAAGCAAAAGAGATAGGTATGAAAAATACCTTTTTCGCGACCGCTTCGGGACTTCCGACGGGAAAAAAAGATCTCCAGCATACTACGGCATATGACTTAAGTGTGCTTATGAAATATGCCGCGCAATATGAGATCTTGCTCGGCATGATGAGCGCTAGAGAGAAAGATATCGCGGGAAGCGACGGAGACAATATATATCTAAAAACACACAACAGAGCGCTTTTCCAGGCCGCTGACGCTCCCTGGGGAAAAACAGGATATACAAAAGAGGCGAAACGTACGTTCGCCGGCACGGATCCGTCTTTCGAACCAAAAATAGTAATTTCCGTTCTTCAATCCGAAGACCTGTGGAACGACATCCTCACCCTAAAAAGACGCGGCCTAGAACTATACGAAGAGAGGCGCAGACCCTTCCTGTCGAAACTTATCTCCTCCGTCTTTGCGAGGACCCCGGACTTGATCCGGGGGACGAAGCAATCTCAATAGAAGGTAGAGAAAGATACCTAGTCACCAGTCACCTAGTCACCTAGTCACCAGTCACCTAGTCACCAGTCACCTAGTCACCAGTCACCTAGTCACCAGTCACCTAGTCACCAGTCACCTAGTCACCAGAAGATTGACTAATGTGCTATTTGGCAAAATTTTCGGGTTAAAACCCGCACTACACTACTCCTCCGTCATTGCGAGGAGTCTTTTGCGAAGCAAATAACGACGAAGCAATCCCGCATAAAGAGATTGCTTCACTCACTGCGTTCGTTCGCAATGACAGAACAGAACGGACACAAGA
>JBDRBI010000019.1:0-6002 GCA_043822885.1 Candidatus Omnitrophota bacterium | reverse complement strand
TATATTCGAAAGCTTAGTAGATGAGTTTTCAGCCTCATTTAACAGGAATTCCGCGAGTTCATCGCTCTTTTTATGTTCGAAAATTACATTATCCAGACCCAACAAATGCAGCCTCTTCTCTAAACGCCCTATTTCCTTTACAAGCGGGTTCACGGCATTATACTGAAGTTTACCTTTCTCGTATCCCGGGATCCAATCGGTCTCGAACCCAACTATGATCTTCTGCCCCTCTCTTTTAGCCGCCCTGGCAAGCCGCATTAGAGAAGCAACTATAGTATCGGCTTCAAGGGTACTAATATTTTCTTCCAGGTATTCAACCGCCAAAACAGTTTTTTCCGGGAGAGCATCGGTAACGGTTTCGGGCATGCCCCATATCTCTTTTAGAACTTCCTCTGCTTTTGCCCTCACTACAGTCATACTTTCCTCGCCCGAAAGCTCGCTAAACGAAACTTCCACCCCATCTCCTGCCATCACTATTTTATTGATAGCTTCCACAATACGTGTTCTTCTGTTATTAGCTTCAGTTTCAATAAGATCTATTGCTGTTGTTGCGGTCGAAACATCTCCTGCCGCATCCACATCATCTTTCTCTTCTATCGTTCCTTCCGTCCTTTCTCTTATCATCTGTTTCATCTTTTCCATATCAGCTGTTACTATATGATGTCCTTTTATCACTACAGAAGGTTTTGTGACTATCCGCTCTCCTTTGGTCCACTCATCCTCTTGCACATCAACACTTATGCTGCCATTAATAATCTCGAATACTTTAATCTTGACTTTCCCTTCATTTTCTTTTTTTCCCATATATTCAATAACAAATGAACTAAGCCTTTTTACTACCTCATCATATGTCTCTCGTGGTAATCTTGTGACCTCCCCGCCGACGTCTTCCGCTTTTATACTTCCGTACATATGCAAGTCAACGGTCCTTGTCACAAAACCATTTATTATTTTCTCTCTTTTTTTGGCGAACGATATCATCTTTATTTCCGCTAATTCTGCCTGACGCAGTAGATCTAGGGCTTCTAAACTTTGCGCGAAATTTTCGTTCTTTTTCGCTCTTTCAAATATTATTTTTAGTAACTCTGTGTTCCCGACAACAGCGTTCAATATCAGGACATTAGCTTCTCTTCTGGCCTCTCTCCTATAAAGAACATTCTCTGTCATGACATACGCGTCTAAGATCCTTTTTACCGCCTCAATATCCGCTTCCTCTGACACGAATGAGCTAAGCTTTTTGACGGCTCTTCCCGGTATTCTTACCCCGTCATAATACATGTTCTTTGCCAGATCATCCCTGAGCGCGGTTAAAGCCTCTTCCGTTCCTATTTCGCATAACTTTCCATATATAACTTCGATCAAGTCGTCCACCGTATCATGATAGGTCCTTCTCGCAAAGAACAAGGCTTTCTCAATATCCTGTAAATTATCATTTTGCGCGATCCTGTTAATAGCTATATTCTTGATATCCGGGATACTGCACACCGCCGCCTTGGCAACTCTGAACATATCTTTCGAATAGGCATTCGCATATAACCATACTCTGCTGTCTTGATCTTTGATGATGTTACTACATGCACCGATAATCAAACTGTTAATGGGCAATATCCCTATTAAACCCATAAAATGGGAATCTGTCACCTCATGTAAAGTAATGAGACGCTGGTTACTTTCGGATAATTTCTCAAACACCTCATGGCGATAACCATTACTTCGCGCGATGGCTTCGTACCAGGCTTCTTTAGGTGATACGCCTGATCCGACTAAAGCTCTATAAGTCTTTATTCCTAAAGAAAAATATCTTAATGTCGCCCACGTAAAATATGCGCCTACTGTGGCGACCATCCCGTTTAATAAAGTAATTCCGCCTTGGCTGAAAGATAATGATGAGGCCGTAGCCAGGCTCGCCATGCTAAGCACAGTCGTCACAAGCCCCGCTTTTATCCCTAATATGGGTTTAAAAGCGTGCCTGTCTTTGTTTAGGGCCTTCAATTCCATTATTTTTTGTCTTATTAATTCCTTGGCTGTCTTAATATCAACAGTTATAGCACGTTCGAGGACCGGTCTATGATAGGAATATATTTCATTTCCCCAAGCTTCATATCCAGTTTGGCCCTGCTTGTCTACTGAAGCAACTTCAGCCCCGGGATCATCTTCCTCACAATACTCAAACGCCCTCTCGGCAGTACTGCATATAACACAGTCTTTCATAATAACATCTAAAACACCTTTTATCTCCGCTTCATTTACCCCTTTTTCGACCATAACACTTACTAACACTATCAATAGTCGTTTTAAAAGACCGTACTTTTCCGAGTATTGTAAACGCAACGGCACATCAGATGCCTTTTCAATGTCACCCACTGTATATTCTTCCAGTTTTTTCTCGATAAGTTCCCTGACTGTATCCCCGGATTCAGAAATATTTAAACTCTGATAGAAATTTTCCTTCGCTTTTACATCCTCGTCTGATCCTTCCTGAAACAAATACCGTAATGCCTGATCGTGCGACAAACCGGTGTTATACATGCTCCTGTAATGGGAAAAAATAATATGGAAACGCGTAAAGGCCATGATAGCAAAAAAGATACCTCCACCGGCAAACATTCCGATAATGGCTGTCGCTACACCCTGTTCAACATATACAACCCCGGCTGTCGCAAAAAATAAGAGGCTATAAAAAGCTTTCATAAAACCATCTCTGACCAACGGCGATACAGAAGAAACTCGGCCCCAATAGTCATCTTCAACCTCTCCACCCCTAAGAACATAAACTCTCATTTTTCCTATCAATTCCACGTCTTCGGCGGCAATATGGTCATTCTCGACAATGATATTTTCCAAATAATGAATTTTCTCCTTTCTCATATACGGAAGTATCTGTAGCATCATATATTTTCTTATGTCAAATGTTTCCGTTAGTTGCCCTTCATAAGCATAATAGGCACTATCAATTATCCATTCTATAAATCTGTCATATTTTCCCCTACCGACCATTTTTCTTTTTACCTGTTCCACCATATATATTTTTCTTACTAATTCCCCAAAATCTCGGCGGCTTCCAAAAAATGGAGAAAACCCATTATTTTTCAGGTTTCTTGCGGCAACAAAATATGTGTTTAATCCCGCAAATGCTATGATAGAGGCTATTACCCTTCCCGGGATATAATAATCGGTCATCCAGAAAAATACAGTTGCCGCCGCTGAGATCAAAGTTATATAAGAAGAATATGAAGTCAATGTCCGGGCCACTAATACCCCAAGAAAAGAGGTCCTTTCCCTGACAGAAGCGTATTTCAGAGGCTTTATTGCTACAAACCAGGAGAGTAGAGCTCCTATCCCATAAAACACCCCCATAGCTGATAACAATACGATCGTTTTGCCTAGTAACCCTAGCTCTCTCTCTGCCTCTCTCTGCCCCGCGAGCGTGATGACCGGAACGAGGACAACAAGCACAACACTCATTATCCTTCTTATTGTAACTATAGAAGGTTTCCACCAAGGCTTTTCGCTTTTCGTTACCGCATCTTTATCGGCTTCGACTTTTGCCGGGAGCGCTTTATCTACATCTATTTCAGCTACGGGTCCGGAAACGGTTATTTCTTTCTTTGTTTTTCCCGGCACCCCTTGTTTCTCAAGGTTCTTTCCCTCGGTGATAATCCTGACTGCATATTTATCCGATACCAGCCATTCATATCCCGAAAGGTCATCCGCCGCTAAACTGTTTTTTAAAGCTATCTGAACTTCGAATTTTTGGCTGTCTTTTTTAACCGGTATTATAACTATTCCTTCTTTCAGAGAGACTCTTGTAAGGTCAATGTTTTCTGCGGCATCCCCCAGCTC
Source organism: Candidatus Omnitrophota bacterium (assembly GCA_043822885.1). GTDB lineage: Bacteria > Omnitrophota > Gorgyraeia > Tantalellales > Tantalellaceae > Aadella. Next base: position 2,159 of record JBDRBI010000019.1, on the reverse strand, counting down.
ATCTCTTATGACCGCAGCCATATGTTCGAGCGGCAACGACGCCTCTCCTTCTTCGGTATCTCCTAAAAGGTAGCGCGCGACACTGAGAGAGGTACCTAAAATGTTCACATCCGAGATCATCGACTCTTTATATGTGGCCAGACCAGGATCCATTATTTGCGGTTGTGACATCACTTCAAACGCAAGCGTGTCAGCGGAAGCTGGGTTATCAGGATATGCCCACGCGATATCGAGAGAAAGGAAAGCTATTATCACGAGAATGCTTATACTCTTAAAATAAAAGTGGCTTTTTATTTTATTCATTTTTTCTCCAGTTCTTTTTTAATTTTATAAACAATCACATTTTTAATCACTTTGCATAAAATATTGTGTTGCTCCGTTACATTTTCCCATAAGCAAGGCGACGTGTCAAAAGCATTTAATGTACCTTTTTAATTGTTAACAAATGAGGTTCGTACCTCAAAAAGACAATGCCCCCGCCTCCAAAGCTACTGGCAAACTCCGAAAACAGGGACATCTAAAAAAGTCAGAGGAAGGTTGCTAAAAAACACATCTTTTTCGTATTTATAGACCCTTATCGTGATCCGTAACTCGCACGAGATTGCTTCACCCCTCACTTTCGTTTGGGGTGCGCAATGACGATCTCAACTCCGTCATTGCGGGTGAACGAAGTGAACGCGGCAATCTCTTTGAAGAGATTGCTTCACCCCTTCGGGGTTCGCAATGACGATCCCAACTCCGTCATTGCGAGTGAACGAAGTGAACGCGGCAATCTCTTTGAAGAGATTGCTTCACCCCTTCGGGGTGCGCAAAGACAATATTTCTATCCCAACTACGAACTATCAACCATCAACTATGAACTAAATTACGCTCTTACAAGCACTTCGGTAACATACCTTTCATATGCCTCTATCTCTGTTTTGAAATCTATGGCTTTTGTATTTGGTATGTAGATATATATGTTTAGTCCGTCTTTTTCCACACTACCAAGGCTCTCATTTATCTTACCGTCACCCGCGATTATCTCTATCATCGCTATTAGAAGCTGCGATACTATCCCTTCGCCGTCCATCCATACGAATATCGGCGCGTTTTCACCTTCCAGCATCTCTGGCACTGTTCCATAAAGATCTTTTGTGTCGCCGATGGCTATGGAACCGTTGGATGTATTCGGAAATGTCTCCCTCACCGAATCCAAAGCTCTCTCAAACGTCATATCGTCTTCGGCTATCATAATCACATTATCCGAACTTAGATATTCTCCTAGCCCTGTTATCTTAAGGTAATGTTCCTTTTCCTGTTCGATAACGAAATTCTCACTGATCAACCTGATGTGCATAAAAGCCGATGCTTCTTCCTTGGTAAGTCCCATCTTCCTTATATCATTCGCCAAGAACCTGCCGTCGGCGATATTTCTCACAGGAACGCTAATGATCTTATGTTGGTTCTCATTAAATCCGCTCTTTATCGCGTCTTTAGCCTTACTACTGATCTCTACGCCAGACATTATATCCGTACGGACATTGTCTATACGCATTTCATATACACTCTTGCTCAAAAGATCTAAGGTTGTTGTATCCTTAATTATTCTGGCAAATATTCTCGCTATTCGTCCGTATTCGTCAAGATCGTCTATTTCTTTAACTTTCTCTTCAGTAAGTGCTGTTATTTCCGGATTCATCAATTCAATAATAACTTTTGCTTTGTTTTTTAGTTCACCTAATAGATCCCTTAATTCGCTAAGTGTTACTTCATCTTTCATGTCCAGAACCTGGCTTATAACTTTCTTACCTTTAGTTGCTTCCTTCAAACTCTCAAATAGTTCCTCCGGTGTTTTTCCTTCCAATGCTAAAATTTTAACACCGGACTCTTCTTCAAGCACTTTTATCGCACCGGGCGTGAAATATGCCAGTTTGTCTTTGCTCATACCGACAACTACCTCAAACTCTTCCTCTATATTGTCCGCTCCTTTTCTGGCAGCAAGTATTCTTTTATAAGAATCTTCACTGTCCTCTCCATCCACGACGTCTACAACTCTGGCTTGTTTTTCTACCAGACGTCTTGCCCCTGCTTCACTTGGAGTTAGTTCTTGTACTATTTTTTCTTTTGGCATCACTAACTTTTTCAAGCGCCACAGAACATTTTTTATAGACGATATA
>JBDRBI010000018.1:0-14193 GCA_043822885.1 Candidatus Omnitrophota bacterium | reverse complement strand
GTCAAAGAATGGGACAAAAAATACTATCGCAAGCGCAAGACGCTAACCGAACAGCTAAAAGATTTTAGCTTTCCTGATCCGGATAAAAAACTGTTTGTGAGATTCGCCAAAAGACTGGAAAGACACAAGGATGAGATATTTACGTTCTTATATGAAAAAGATGTCGATTATCACAACAATCACGCCAAGCAGCAGATCAGGCCCAACAGGCCTAACGTAATATTAAGGAAAATAACGTACGGCAACCGCTCGGGATCAGGAGTGATAAATCATAATGTACTGACAAGCGTGATACAAACGGCAAGAATGAATGGAATTGATGTAATCGAGACCTTGAAAAAACAATTTGTATCCGAAAAAAACACGACATTCCTAAAAGCGATAGCAAACCCGCCATAAATAATCGCCCTCAAAATTCTGTTTTTATGGGGATCACTTCGTCGCCCTCAAGCTCTGAGCTTGTCTAAGAGACGGGCTCCTCACGATGACGCCGTGGTATATTTACTGCGCGTAGCTGAGATGTTACAGAAATTTAGGGCACCCCTTTGTGGGTGCCCTAAACGGTGATGATAAAGGGCGGGCACAAGGCCCGCCCCTACGTCTCTTATTCTTATTCTATCCCGCTAACCGAAGAGGAACTTGAAAGAGATAAGTATAAACTCATAAAAGCGATCATCATAACAACCGAAATATAGGATTGTACCGCGGCGTTCACGATGGTGATAAGTATTTGCCCGATAACCCCGCCTAAAGGAGCGGTAATAAGACCGGTAATAAATCCTATTACGAGCGATATGATCAAGCTTATTACGAGAAGCCCCATGAATAGACCCAATGTTTTAGTAAAATTGGCTCTTGCGGCGCCAATCCCTTTTTTAAACCCATCCAAAGCACCCGCATCTTCAGCTACGATCACGTATATGGGATATATTAAAAGTGTGATCATTGTTACCGCGGCAGCAGTAACAATGACGGCTACCAGGCTTCTTGTTACTACATTATCCCCTAAAAGCAATATGCCCGCGCTTATCATGCTCAGAACCAGGACTACTCCTATGGCGACCAGTACATACAGAAGGAGCAGGCTTAATATCCTTACGTAAAATTTCTTTCCGTATCCGATAAAACTTGCTATAGCAAAAGTTCCGCCTTTGATCTGATCCTTTACGCTCCCCAAAGCTCCGCCTTGCAGCAATATGAAGATCAAAAAGAACAATATGCTGGATAATGCAGAGGCCGCTATTATCCCCGGACTACCTGTATTAGCCGGATCTGAAAGAGGCAAGCTTATAAGACCTATGAGGACATTAAAAACGGAAAAGATCAACACAATGTTGATCAATTTAGGAGTTTGCGCAAAACTCTTTTTTATTACCTCTACTATACTCATATCTACCTCCTGTTTTAATTCGTGACCCTGTCATTGCGAACGAACGTAGTGAGTGAAACAATCTCTACCTACTTTGGCAGATTGCTTCGTCACTCGTTGCACTCGTTTCTCGCAATGACAGAGAATGATCCATCATATGTACAATACTAGAGTATAATGATATGCTTGTCTCTGTCAAGTAGAATGGTGCGCCTCAAATAATCCTTATTTACGCTCTTCAAAAGCTCTTTGTATGGTCGCTATATCCGCCGATTCTATTACGGCGCCTGCGGGTATGCCTCTGGCCAATCTTGACACTTTTATCTTTGACGCTTTAAGTTTTTCGATCATATAAAGAGCGGTTATCTCCCCTTCGGTAGTAAAATCGGTAGCTATAATAACCTCTTCTACCGCTCTGTCTTTTACCCTTTCAAAAAGTTCTTTTAATTTGATATCTCCCGGGCCCACACCGTCTATCGGGGAAAGTTCACCCAAAAGCACATGGTATAGACCCGTATACGCACCGCTCTTTTCCATGGCCATTATTCCGTTAGGACCGTTTACAACGCATATTTTTGCCCGATCTCTTTTGTGGTCCTGGCATATAGCACAAATTTCGTTCTCGCTGAGATTATTACATACTGAACAAAATCGTATAGTACTTTTAACCGTGCGGATATTATCAAGGAGTGCTTTAATATCCTTTTCTTCGGACTGTAGTATGTAAAATGTCAGCTTTTTCGCCGAATGCGCGCCTATTCCCGGCATCTTGCTGAATTCTTTTATCAGAGCGGCCATGGAGCTTGGCAGACCTTTTGACATTTATTTCTCCTCCGTAAGGTCCCTGATAATATGCCCGCCGAAAATATCCATTGCCTTCTCTATGACCGGTTTTATGGCTTTTCTTTCATTGGATTTTTTTTCCGCGGCTTCTTCCTCTTCTTTATCGGTTTTTTCTCCTAAAAATTCTAAAATTGAGAACTCAACATGCGTATCCCAATCAGTGACCTTTCTGACGGCTTCTTCTACTAATATCTTGTTGCTTCCGGCTTCAAGCGCTTCCTTATTAAAAACATGATCTTTACTGAAACCTATCACCATCTTTTTCTTGCTTAACTCCACAGGTTTTGCGACATTAAGAAACGTGAACACAGACATCTTTTTTTCTTTAACGTACCTAAGTATGGTCTTCCAATACGCGTTTATAGGCGTAAAATCCGCTTCGTTTTTTTGCTCGTTTTCCTCTCTTGTTTTTATCTGACCGGTTTCTTCTTGAAGTTCTTCTTCGTTCGTCGAACAATTTTCAACGGAAACGGTGTTTTTGCCGGAGAACGGCACATCCCGCATTTCTGCGCCGCTGCATGCTCTCTGTATTTCTTTTACCATATCCGGTAAAGACAAAATATCACCGCGCTTAGTAAGACGTATAAGGGCTATTTCAAGAGGGGCGCGTGTGAACATCGTCCCTTTCATGAGAGTTATACAATATGTAAGGTTCTGCAGTATATATAAAACTTCGTCCAGAGATAGTCCTAAAGACCTTTCTTTAATGTCCTTGACCTCTTCCTTTGTAAAGGTCATATCAAGCGTAGGCCCCGCCGTCTTAAGCATCATAATGTCCCTGAAATGTTCTATCAGGTTATTTACGATGAATATAGGATCTTTACCGTTCGATATTATCTCATCGAGCGTTCGAGCCGCTCCTGAAGGATCTCTGTTTATAACGGCGTCCGCAAGCTTAAATATCTGATCCTTTTTGACCATTCCTAAAAGCTCTGTCACATCTCCGGCATTGATCTTTTTCCCCGAAAAAGCTATCATCTGGTCCAATACGACCAAAGCGTCTCTCAGGCTTCCGTCAGCCGAGCGCGCGATAGTAAGCGCGGCCTTCTCCTCGATCTCGATCTTCTCTTTTTTTGCTATCTCGTTTATTTTATCCACTATAACAAGCGGAGGTATTCTTTTAAAATCAAACCTCTGACAGCGCGACATGATGGTCGGCAGGACCTTATGTGATTCCGTAGTAGCGAATATAAATTTTACGTGACCGGGCGGTTCTTCCAATGTCTTTAATAGCGCGTTAAACGCTCCCTGCGATAACATATGTACTTCGTCGATAATATATATTTTATACTTTCCTTCGGAAGGTGAAAATTTAACATTCTCTCTCAATGTTCTTATCTCGTCGACCCCGTTATTCGACGCACCGTCTATCTCCAATACGTCTATATTGTTCCCAAGAGCTATCTCTCGGCAGGAAGAACACTTATCGCATGGATCAGATTTTTTCCCGTCGGTACAATTCAAAGCTTTCGAGATAAGTCTTGCTACGGTGGTTTTCCCTACACCCCTCGGACCGCAGAAAATATAAGCGTTCGCAACTCTGTCTTTGGCTATAGAATTGATCAGTGTCCTTATGATAACATCCTGGCCGATGACATCACTAAAGATCTGCGGTCTGTATTTTCTGGCTAATACTTGATACGACATGATAATGATCCAAAAGCTTAAAAGTTCATAGTTCGTAGTTCATGGTTCATAGTGTTTGACCGATTAGCTTCCCTCTGTCATTGCGAGGAGTCTGCCGAAGGCAAGCGACGCGGCAATCCCTATGAATTATTATATCTGTTGAGATTGCTTCGTCGTTCGCTTTGCTCACTCCTCGCAATGACGTATGTATTGTCATTGCGAACCCCGTAGGGGTGAAGCAATCTGTTAATTCGCACATCCGTCAATCACTATGAACTACGAACTATGAACTATTAACCATTTTACCACTCTTAAACAATTCAAGATACTGCTTTCCTATACCTTCCCATGTCCATACTTCTTTTATCTTTTTATTGAAGTTTTTTACGCGGTCACGGCTGCCGGACCAGTTATCTACTACCCATACTATAGCTCTTCCTACATTTTGTGAAAAATTTTTGTGATGATCTTCCGTTATGGCCGCAAGCACACCTCTTGGGGTGACAATACCCCATTCCGTTCTTTCGCCTTTATCACTTTCAAACATATATCTGGGACCGTTAGTATCAGCGGAAACTATCATATTGCCTCTTGCCGAAGCTTCTATAAGAGACATGCCGAATGGCTCTTTTAGAGTGGGTAATATGTATATGTGCTTGTTGTCCAAGATGTATTTTTTCTCTTCTGTAGAACTTATAGCATCAAGCAAATTGAACTTTACCTCCAAATTGTCCGGCAAATTCAGGGTCTCCTTTTTCAGAAGATCTATATATTCGGGAGAAGCCGGGATGCCCGCGATCGTAAGACAGAATCTATAAGACGAACCTTCAGCCGCTTTACATGCCCCTTTAATGGAGTATTCCACACCTTTACTGGGATCTACCCTGCAGAACGTAACAAGATCTATCACTTCGGGGATCTCTTTGAGTTTAGAGTTTATCTCTTCTTCCTGCATAAGAAAATCACCGTTACAACCGCTTGCTAACAGCATGATCTTGTCATAATACTTCTCCGCGTCCTCTTCACATTCTTTTATTATGCCTTTAATTTCATCTCTGACTATGGGACTGTTCACTATGATGTGATCCGCGTAACAGCACATAGCTTCCCATTTGCGTATCTTTTCCAAAACTTCGGTCGTTCCGTCAAAAGCGCCTACAAAATCGCCTTTTCCCGTTACATATGTCGTTTCAAGCGCGTGAAGATAAGATATAATGCTGGCATCGGATCCCTTAAGTTCCCGAGCCATATAACCCGGAATAATATGATGTCCGTGCAGTTTGATCACATCAAATTCTTTGGGTCTTTCCTTCAACCAATCTAACACCGTATCAGCGAACCTCTTTATCCTTTCAAGTTCCGTATTTTTGTTCCCGTCATACGGCTGTTCAATATTTTTGTCTATAAGAAAACGCGCTACTTTCAGTCCGTCTTGATCGGATATGCTGTAAGGTACTTTCCATTCTTTGAGATCGGATCCCGGTAATGTTTTATTCGTGTGTATAGACAGGATAGTAACGTCCAGACCCATATTTACAAATTGTTCGCATATCTTTTGGACATGCACCCCGCCGCCGCCTGTAGCGGTCTCCTTATATTGCAGTGTCACTATAGCGATCTTCATGGACTCCTTTATTTTAGCAAACTTCAGACCTTTAAACCCTTAAACCTTTTAACTTTTAAACCTTTGAACTTTTAAACCTTTAAACTGTTTCCCCCATCATTATCGAAGCGGCTCCGAGTATACCCACATCATGCCTGAGCCGGGCTCTTACGACTTTTGTTTCTCCGGCTTTTTTGTTTATCGTATGTTTAGGTATTGTTTTTTTTATGCCGTCAAAAAATATTCTTCCGCTATTAGACACACCCCCGCCTATTACTATTATCTCGGGATCCAACACGCTTATCATGCTCCCAAGCCATATGCCTATCATTTCTGCCTGCTTCTCAATATGTTCTTTTGCGTATTTATTGCCTTTCTTTGCCGCATCGCCTATATCTTTCATTGTCAAAACATCTTTATCGACGGATGTTAGATGCCGCGCAAAAGCTTTTTTATTTTTAACCTTTTTGTATTTACTCAAAAAACTTTTCACCGTAGCCGGTCCGGAAGCCAATGTTTCGATACATCCTACATTTCCACAGTTGCAAACAGCACGCTTATCATCATAATTGATCGTGGCGTGCCCGCCTTCACCGGCCATGCCGTTCTTTCCGTGGTAGATCTTGCCGTCTATAATCACGGCTGTTCCTATACCCGTACTTACAGTTACATAAAAAACATGCTTATATCCTTTAGCGGAACCCCATAAGACTTCGGCTATCCCCGCCGCGTTAGCGTCATTCTCAAGAGCTACCGGTTTATGAAATGTTTTCTTCATCATATCGGCCAGAAGCACGTTCTTCCATCCCGGAAGATTAGGCGGGTTATACACAATGCCGGTTACCGGGTCGAGCGGTCCCGGAGCGCAAACGCCGATACCTTTAACGGCACTTTTCTTTATCCCGCTTTTTTCTATTACATCGTTTACGGCTTTATACACCTGGGATATGGATGTCTTGAACCCTTTTCGGGCAAACGTAGGGATCATAACCTTGCTTTTAAGCCTTCCTTTTTGATCCGTAATACCCGCGGCTATTTTTGTTCCGCCTATGTCTACACCGATAATATATTTTTTCATAGTCAACCTGTGTGTTATTATTGCATATAAGCCTTCGGCACTCAAGAAATTTGCGGGCAAAGAGAGTCAAAAAGCCATTCGTCATTGCGGGCATAAAGGCCACAGCCGACGAAACAATCTCACGGGACGTGTATGGGATATTCTGCGCGCTTCGCGATTACGCCTGTTATTTTTTATGGGTTCAGGAGTAGCTTAGACAAAGAAGTGTATTTATTTTTTACCCGTTGACGGCGAATCGCTGCAGTACTCGAACACCCCATATACGTCCAACATTTCAACCTTACATCTCCCGCTGTCCCACGCGTCATTGCGCGTAACCGTAGACCCTCATCCGTCATTGCGAGGAGGTCGTCTTGTCCCGCCTGTCCCGAGCGAAGTCGAGGGGAGCGAAGCCGAGGGGAACCCGACGAAGCAATCTCATCCATACACCCCGTTTCCAGATTGCTTCACCCCTTTGGGGTTCGCAATGACGGAGTGAAGCCGACTCTCTACCTTTTAAATACCTACGACAGCCTATTCTTATAATCCTCATATCCAAACTCCCGGACTACTTCCATTTCGTCTTCTTCCGGGTGATATATCATTATGGACGGTAAACGCGCTCCGTTAAAAGTATTGTTCTTCACCATAGTATAATGAGCCATATCCGTAAATATAAGCTTTGTACCTACCTCTAACGGTTCCTTAAAAGAATAATCTCCGATAACATCCCCCGCCAAACAAGTCAAACCGCTCAGTCTGTACGTATAAGGATATTCACCGGCTTCACCCGATCCTATCACCCCCGGACGATACGGCATTTCCAGAACATCCGGCATATGCGCGGCGGCTGAAGTATCAAGTATAGCGATATCCATCTCGTTCCTAACAATATCGAGTACGGACGCCGCCAAAAATCCCGTATTAAGAGCGATAGCTTCTCCGGGTTCTAAATAAACGTCTGTACCATATCTATTTTTAAGAGCATCTATCAAGCCACAAAGTTTATCTATATCATAATCTTTCCTGGTTATATGATGTCCTCCGCCAAGATTGATCCATTCCATTTTTTCTAAAATGTCCGAAAACTTATTATTTACAACTTCTAATGTTCTTTCCAAAGAATCGGAATTCAATTCGCAAAGATTATGAAAATGTATTCCGGTTATACCCTCAAGATCTTTCCCGTGCATGTCCGAATATTTTATACCAAGTCTTGAAAATCTCGCGCATGGATCATATATCGCGGTTTTTACTTCCGAATGTTCGGGATTTATCCTGAGTCCGCATTTTATGCCCGATCTTTTTTTTGCGGCCGATCCCCTGAAAAGCTCCCATTGAGAAAAAGAATTAAAAACTATATGACTTGAGAATTTAAGTAATTCTTCAAAGTCTTTTTCTTTGAACGCGGGCGCACATACATGCACGTTGTCATTGAACTCTTCGAACCCTAATCGGGCTTCATCGATAGAACTTACTGAAGTCCCGTCCAGATATTCCCTGATCAAAGGAAATACGCCGAACATTGAAAACCCCTTCAATGCCAATAGTATTTTACAGTCGGCGCGGCTTTTTACACCATATAATATTTTGAGGTTCTTTGTTAATAGACCCTCGTCTATGATGTAACACGGCGTGGATGATATTTTTTCGATCATGCTCATAATTCTTTAATTGTCCATGGCAATCCATGTATGTTTAATTTGTCCATAAACGGGTCGGGATCTAATTCCTCGACATTGAATACACCTTCACCCTTCCATACGCCGGTCAGGACAAGCATAGCGCCTATCATTGCCGGAACACCCGTAGTGTATGATACCGCCTGGGCTTTTACTTCACGATAACATTCAGCGTGATCGCAGACATTATATATGTACACCGTTCTCTTCCTTCCCGCTTTTACGCCTTTTATCATACACCCGATATTTGTTTTGCCCGTGTAGCCCGCCCCCAAAGAAGACGGTTCGGGCAATACGGATTTCAGGAACCGTAACGGAATGATCTCTTGCCCCTCATAATTCACCGGATCTATACGTGTCATACCCACATTACGGAGAACTTCTAAGTGCTTCAGATATTCATCGCTGAACGTCATCCAGAAACGCATACTTTTAAGGCCTTTTATATTTTTCGCCAGAGATTCCAGTTCCTCATGATACATCAAATACATCTTTTTCGGACCTATTTCCGGAAAATCAAAGGTTTCGGATACCGAGAGCGGATCGGTCTCTATCCACTTACCGTTATCCCAATATTTCCCGCGTTGAGTTATCTCGCGTATGTTAATTTCCGGATTAAAATTGGTCGCGAAAGCTTTCCCGTGAGACCCGGCATTACAATCCATTATGTCTATATCGGTTATTTCATCGAAATAATGTTTCCTGGCGTAAGCGCAGAATATATTGGTAACTCCCGGGTCAAATCCGCATCCCAAAAGCGCCATCATGCCTTTATCTTTGAATCTATCCTGATATTTCCATTGCCAATCGTAACAAAATCTGGCTTCCTCCAAAGGTTCGTAATTAGCCGTATCCATATAATCGACGCCTGTTTCGAGACATGCATCCATTATATGAAGATCCTGATAAGGTAAAGCTACGTTTATTACTATACCCGGCTTGAATTTATTTATCAACCGGACGACCTCTTCCGTATTATCAGCATCGACTTTAGCCGTCTGTATCGTTCCGTTAAGCTGTTCGGAGATCTTTTCGCATTTTTCAATGGTACGTGACGCCAGGCATATTTCCTTGAACACTTCTTTCACCTGAGCGCATTTATGCGTTACGACACCGCCTACTCCTCCGGCTCCTATTATCAGAGCTTTATACATTTATACCTCCGTCCTTTTAACATTTCATAAATATTTTAGAACTAACAACGTTATATCATCCCCTTGCTGAGAGTCTCCCGAAAAACTTCTTATTCTTTTCAGTATATCTTCCACGCTGTTCTTCGCGCTTTGCCCTTCCTGGCTAAGTATTTCTTTGGTGAGATTCTCTTCCGTGAACGGATCACCTTTCATGCTCAGGGCCTCGGTGATACCGTCGGTATATAAAAGCAAAGTATCGCCTTTTCTTAAGACGGTTTTTTCTTTTTTGAACACCGCGTCCTCAAAAGCTCCTACTATTGTCCCGAAAGAACTTCTGAGCGGAATAGTCTCATTATTCTTTCCTATCAGTATCGGAGGATTATGCCCTGCGTTAATAAAAGTGACCTCTCCCGTTGTAACATTCAAAATGCCGTAGAAGATCGTCACAAACGTCGAAGATCTATTATCCCGGCATATTTCTTTATTGACCTTCGTTATGACTTCTTCCGGATCTTTAGTATCCCGGGCTATTGTTCTTATAAGCGTTATTATCATCGTCATGAACAGCGCCGCCGGAACCCCTTTCCCGGAAACATCGCCTATAACGAAACAAAGATTATTGTCGTCAATAAAGAAGTAATCATAAAAATCCCCGCCGACTTCTTTGGCCGGCTGTAAAACAGCGTAAATATCCAATTCCTTTCTGTCCGGGAACGGAGGAAATATTTTAGGCACAAGATCCATCTGTATATCATGCGCTATTTTTAATTCCTTTTCCATCCTCTCTTTACTGGTAATGGTATCCGTTAATCTTTTAATATGCTTTTTCAGATTCGCCGTCATTCCGTTAAAAGCATTTGCCAGGTCTTCTACCTCATCTCCCGTATGGACTTCCAAATGATAATCCAGATCTCCTTCACCTACTATTTTTACTCCCCGGCTAAGCGCCGCAATGGGCTGCGTTATTCGTCTTGCTAATCTACGCGCCAGTATAAGTATCCAACCTATTATGAAGAAGAATACGCTTAAGAGGATCTTCTTTGTCCCCCTTAAGTGATCATTGATATTACAGTCTACGGTCCTTGTAGCGGATATTATTTTGCTTTGTGTTGACATCGCGGGGGCTATTACTTCCTTTACGGGCATTACTATACCCAAACTCCAGCTTGCGGCCCTGATAGGCGCGTATGCGATATATTTTTCCTCATTTTCGAATTTCGTCCTGCCGATCCCGGACTTTCCGTTTATCATGTTCTTGATTATGTCTTTGAGCGCGGGGTTTTCATCCCCCAAAAGGTTTTTAGTTGTGTAAACCTCGTCCCATCTTGTATCTCCGGGATCAAGTCCCGGGCTGACCACGAGATTCCCGTATTTATCCAATAGAAAAGCATACCCTTCTTTCCCGATCTGTGTGCTTATTATGTCTTCATACATGACCTGTAAAGTCACGTCTATTTCCGCTACACCGGCTATTTTGTTGTTCACTTTATAAAACGGAGTAGCGCATGTTATAATGAGCTCCTTAGTAGAGGCATGCACATACGGCTCTGTCCAGACCAGCCCTTTTTCTGCCATAGCTTTTTTATACCAATATCTCTGTCTGGGATCATATGTTTCCGCCCTGCCGGATCTCCATGGATAGCTTCTGAATATTCCGGATTCCGTTCCCATGCATATGGTGTTTATATTGGCATCGTTACTGGAGATAGCTATAAAGGCTTTATCCATGTTCCCTGAAAGATCGACCTCAGCTCTGACCGCGTCTTCTTCGACTCCCGGAGCTAAAACATAAACGGAATGTTCAAAAATATTTTCAGGTTTTTCATCCTGCTTATACGATCTTACATTTCCGTGTATCGACGGATCTTTCCACAGGTAATTGGCGAATGCGGCTATTATTTTGACTTCTGTCTCTACTTTTTCGAGTAATGCGTCGCTGAGGGCTGCTTGATTTCGAGCCATGTTCAGAAGACCGCTCTCCGCCTGAGACTCCAAACATGTTACACTGTCTTCTATCGCGTCCTCTCCCAGAATAACACTACTTTCTAGGACAGATTTCCCGAGTTCTTTCATCCCTCCGAAAACTATGTAAGCAAATAAAATAAGCGACGCGAATGATACCCCTAAGAGGGCAAGCAGCATCTTGGTTCCTATTTTGAAGCGCATCTTTTTATTGAACATATCCTTCTCTTCTTCCTGTAATAGCTCGTAAACGAGTTTATATTATGTATCATTGTAATACTAAATCCGTATTTTTCAACCCCATTTCTCTTTTCGGTGAAGCGAGAGGAGAGAGAGTCACAGAGTCATCATTCGCTTCGCTCATTAGAGTCATTATTTTGCCGCTGACTCTTTGACACGACTTCCACATCAGTCCAACCTGACTCTCTGACTCTTATTTTCCCGTATTGGTGACCTAAAAAACAGGGCTACCTCATCGCTTTGCTTGAGATAGCCCCGTTCTTTATATTTTCTACTATAGCCTTACTTCAGATCATCGCCAAGAGCGCTCCATGGCCATGTTTCGTCAAATGATAGTCCTTTTGTCTCTCTGGGATTAGCCAGATAAAAGGTGGCCATATCCGCCGCCCCGTCTACTTCACGGCTGACGAAATACCAGATCCCTTTGATTATCCCAAGGTCCGGCGACCCTTCTTTGATACCTTTAACGACCTGACCCGGTATTTCAACAAAACCAAATACGGTGTTCCCTATGCCTCTAAGAAGTTTTGACCCTATAGGTTTAAAGGCTCCCTCCGCAAGGTTAGGCTCAAAAATATTATGCGGCGTCCCTTCTTCCCACGCGTATTCCGCGTCAAGAGGAATACCTATGCCTTCATTAGAATTAGGATCCGCCGCCCAAAACCCGGCAATGTCGAGAACCCCGGAAACTGTTCTTCCGGCGAAATCTCCGAGTCCCTTGAAGATGCCGACTATACTCCCCGTGATCTTGTTGTTCTCATTACCCATAAAGCCTCTGTCATATCCCTTTCCTATCTGCGCCGGGATCTCTATCCATCCGGTAAGTACGTTAACAACGCCTCTAAATAATTTTTGTCCCATCCCCGTCAAAAGATCCCCTGATGCCGCATATGAAACACTGGATGACATCAAGAAGATCAACATGACTAAAACGCATATTAGTTTTTTTCTCATAATTCTCCTCTCCTCTTTTAAAGTTTTTACCAAATCTTCCACCCTAATACACGAGCATTCTAATCCGACATTCATGAAAAGTAAACATTAAAATTGGAAAATTAAAACTAAACTGGAACGCATAGAGCATAGTGCATGGCTCATAGTTAAATGGTGGATGGCTTGGAAATCTAAAATCCAAAAGACAAAAGCCAAAATAAAAATCCAAAAGCTTAAAAGTTCATAGTTCGTAGTTCATGGTTCATAGTGTTTGACCGATGAGGGAAAAATAAGAGTCAGAGAGTCAGGTTGGACTGATGGAAAAGTAGAGTCAGAATAGAAAAATTGACTCTAGAGAGCAAAGCGAACGATGACTCTAACGATGACTCTAATGAGCGAAGCGAATGATGACTCTGTGACTCTTTAGGGGCGGTTCGCGAACCGTCCCTACATTTTCTATTTTCTACCCTCTATCTTCTACCTTCTATCTCTAATGGTCTATGGTCTCTTCGCTATCCACTACTTCTCCGCAGCCTTCTTTTCCGTCTCCTTGAAATACATAGAGTTGGTCTCAAGAATTTTTGCGGCATTAGCTGCCATTTTTGGGTCCCCTTTAGTCCGATACAATTTCAGAGCCTTTTGTATGTTGAGCCTTGAGAAATGATATTCTCCGGTCTTAGAATATATCTCCGCGAGTTTGTAATACGCGTCGGGATGATCAGGATTGTTTCTTACTGCTTCGTAGCAACAATTCTTCGCGTTTTCATAGTCTTTTAAAATACTATAGGAATCGGCAAGCAGGATATAAGCGTTTATATTGAACGGGTCAAATTCCACCGCCTTAGTATAATAGTCTATAGATTTTCTTGTTCCGTGACAAAGCTCCCCTTTTATCTGCTGGTTTTCGGAAGAATATACATCCATTCTGGCTAATGTAACAAGGATCTCTTTGGCCTTTTCAGGTTCTCCTGAAGCAATGTATGAACGGGCCAGCTCACAATACGCTTTTGAAAACCCGGGGTCCAGGTTTATGGCCTTTTTCAAAAAAGGCATAGCATCATTCGGGGACATATCAAATTCGTTTATCATCTTGCCAATATAATAATAGTCTTCCGCCTTTTCTTTTTTTACCCGCATAGCGGTGTTATAATTATCGCTAGACGCGTTACTATAACCCAGTTTTGAGTATATCTTTGTTAGGTCATAATAACACCTCACGTAATCGGGCTTGATATTCAAAGCCTTTTTAAAATATTCTATGGCTTCCGCGTATTTGCTGGTCTCGTAGTAAGCTTCGCCCAGGTCCGCGTACATCTTCGCGTCGTTTTGGTTTGATTGAAGGACCTTATCGTAGTACTTTATCGCGTTATGGAACTTACCTTCTTCGAAATATTTTCTCGCTCTTATAAGGTTGTAATCGCCGTCTTTTTCTCCCGCCGCGTAAACATCAAGGGCTAATAGTCGAAAAAGAACGATCATAACAATAATTGTCCGCATTCAGGATCCTTTTTTCATTTATTCAGATCTGCATATCGTGATTTTATGCTATCACATAAAAAAAAATAATCAAACCATTTTTTAGCGCAGCTTTTCTGGATATTAGCGGGTCCCCCCGGGCAAGCCCGGGGCACCATTCTTTAACTCGACCCTCATCCTCACTCTCGTCATTGCGAGCGTAGCGAAGCAATCTCTACAATTTAAACCTTGTCCTGAATCCAGACCTGACTACGTAAGCGGCCTGGATT
>JBDRBI010000017.1:0-7498 GCA_043822885.1 Candidatus Omnitrophota bacterium | reverse complement strand
CTGGGAGAAAGTCTGGGAGCTTTGATCTCATTTATGCTGGCGGGGAAAGAGCCGAATATGTTCAACGGGCTTATATGTATTTCACCCGCTTTCGTTAACCGCATGAAAATTAAATTGATCGATTACATAAAAATATTTTCCTCCGCGATATACGACCCTAAAAAACAGTTCCATATGCCGTTTTCATCAGCTATGTGTACGCAGGATGAAGTGTATCAGGAAGTTATGAACCATGATCACAGAGAGCATCGTCTGGCTACATCGGGACTGTTGATGAAAATCGCCGCGGTTCAAATAAAGTCCGGAATGATAAAGAAAAAAATTAAAATACCCGTTCTTTTTCTTTTGGCGGGTAAGGATAAATTGGTCGACCCCGGGGCAAGCCGTAAAGTTTTTAACGCTCTTAAAGTAAAGGACAAAAAGATAATAGACTATCCCGAGATGTATCATGCTTTATCTATAGAGCTGAGCAAGGATAAAGTGTTCGGAGATATTTTTGAATGGCTGATAGAAAGGATATAGAGGAAAGAGTGAAATATATACTGGCTATAGATCAAGGTACAACAGGCAGCCGGGCTGTCATATACGATAAAAGAGGTGTGCAGATAGCCGGTGCTTATCAAGAATTTCCGCAAAAATTTCCCAGGCCCGGTTGGGTAGAACATGCCCCCGAAGACATCTGGGAAAGCGTATACGCTTCCATACAAAAAGTATTGAGAAAAGTTTCTCCGTCACGGATTGCCGCCGTAGGAATAACCAACCAACGGGAGACCACGCTTATCTGGGACGGCAAAACGGGAAAGCCCGTTTATAACGCTATAGTCTGGCAGTGCCGAAGGACTTCTGAACGCTGTCAGAAACTCAACAATAAAAAAGGAGAATCCGAGTTTTTCCGCGATAGAACGGGACTTCCGATAGACGCGTATTTTTCAGCCACAAAGATCGAATGGATACTTAAGAATGTCCCGGACGCTTTACGCAAAGCAAAAAAAGGGACTTTACGGTTCGGCACTACGGACACATGGATCTTGTGGAATCTTACCCGAGGGAAAGTCCATTTAACGGATCATACAAATGCTTCCCGTACGATGCTTTACAACATAGATAAACTTAAATGGGATGATGAAATATTAAAAAAGTTCAATATTCCTAAAGGGATATTGCCGGAGGTTAGGACCTCATCAAGCATCTTCGGGCAGACCGAAAAGATCGGAAGGCTTCCCGCGGGTATCCCGATATCAGGCGTCGCCGGAGATCAGCAGGCGGCTCTTTTCGGTCAGACTTGCTTTCGGCCGGGGACAATAAAAAATACCTATGGAACGGGATGTTTTATGCTGATGAATACAGGCAAAAAACGCCCGGTATCTAAGCACGGCTTAATAACAACTTTGGGATGCGGAAAGAACGGGAAACCCGTGTATGTGCTTGAAGGCGCTATATTCGTCGCCGGATCGGCCATGCAATGGCTAAGGGACGGACTGGGGCTTTTGAAAAATTCCGCGGAATCAAACAAAATGGCGCGAAAGGTCAAAAATAACGCGGGCGTATATTTCGTTCCGGCGCTGGTGGGAATGGGGGCTCCTTATTGGGATGCGGATGCGCGCGGAATGATATCCGGACTTACAAGAGGCGTAAGCAAAGAACATATCGTACGCGCCGCGCTTGAAGCTATGTGTTATCAAACGAAGGATGTATTGAGCGCTATGAGGAAAGACTCCGGGCTCAAAATAAAAGAAATAAGGATAGACGGCGGTGCCGCGGCTAATGATTTCCTTTGTCAGTTCCAGGCGGATATACTGGGAATAGACGTCACGAGACCTAAAACAATAGAGCTTACATCACTCGGTGCGGCATATCTTGCCGGATTAGCCGTAGGATATTGGAAAAACACAGAGGAAATTAAAAAATGTTGGCGCAAAGATAGAACATTTAAGCCTAAGATGTCCAGAAAAACAGCGGATATACTTTACGCGGGATGGACGGAAGCCGTTGGAAGGACACTAACTTCAAAAGTCTAAGGTAGAATGGGGAGACTCGGATGAGATTGCCGCGTCGACCTTTGGCCTCCTCGCAATGACCTGATTTTCTGTCATTCTGCCTGTCCTCTCCGTCATTGCGGGCGAACGAAGTGAGCGAAGCAATCTCAAACCATTAACTTCAAACTAATCATGAAACAATACGATGTGGTCATAATAGGCGGCGGAGTAATAGGCGCGGCCATAGCGAGAGAGATATCGCGTTATAAGGTCAGCGCGGTGCTTTTAGAAAAGGAAGAAGAACTTGCCTTCGGGGTATCTAAATCCAATAGTGGGATAATACATCCTGGAACTCAGAATAAACCGGGTACTCTAAAGGGAAGATTATGCGTGCAGGGAAATTTCCTGACGCGGAAAATAGCTAAAGAGTTAGGCGTGGATCTGAAGGAAGTCGGAGAGTTGATAGTGGCCTTTGATGAAGAGGAAAAGGCGCGTTTAGTAAAACTAAAAAAAGAAGCGGAAGAACTTGGTGTTCCGGGAATAGAAATAGTCGACAAGAAGTGGCTCAGGGAAAATGAACCGAATCTGAACCCGGAAGCGGTAGAAGCGCTCTACGCGCCTACCGCGGGTATAATCAGCCCGTACAGATGGGTATACGATCTTGCGGAAAATGCCGTAAAGAACGGGATAGAAATAACCCTCCGGACAAAAGTAGAGAATATTGTCTTTGTGGAAGATAAAGGCAAATATAATTTTGAGATCATTACTTCCCGAGGGACATTTAATGCCGGATATATCGTGAACGCGGCAGGACTTTTTGCCGATGAAATAGCAAAGATGGCAGGGATAGAGGATATAAAGATCGTACCCCGAAAGGGACAAGAATTCATTCTGGATAAGAAAAAAGAGGACCTTACAAGGCATCTTCTTTTTCCTCTTCCTGCAAAAAATTCTAAAGGTATTCTTGTTACAAGGACTTCCGACGGAAATCCCATGATAGGACCGACACTGGAGGAGGTACAAGATAAAGAAGATATGGCGACTTCCGATGCCGGTTTTGATAAAGTCGTATCTGCCGCGCAAAAACTAGTGCCATCCATAATAGGAGATGACATAATATCATATTTTGCGGGGTTAAGGCCCGTATGCGGAGACGATTTTGTCATACGCCATGAAAATAAAGTTCCAGGGTTCATTAATGTAGCGGGTATACAATCACCGGGTCTGACGGCCGCTCCGGCAATAGCTCTTATGGTCACAGGGCTTTTAAAGAATAACGGTCTTTTAATGAAGAAAAAACTTTTTTTCCGGAAGCATAGAAAAAAAACAATACATATTTTTAATGAAGGTTTTAGTAAAACAAAAAAACTTATTAAAAAAGATCCGGCATACGGAGATGTTGTATGTAGGTGTGAAATGGTCTCGGCGAAAGAGATCCGCTTTGCCGTTAAAAGGGGCGCGACGACCATGGACGGTATAAAATTTCGTACACGCGCTCAAGCCGGAAGATGTCACGGAAGTTTTTGTACGACAAGGATCATGAAAATACTTGCCGAGGAGACGCGTCGGAACCTTATCGATATCACAAAAAAAGGCGTTGGATCTGAAGTGGTCAAAGGGGTAAAAGGTGAGTGAAAGAGATCTTGTTATAGTAGGCGGCGGTCCCGCGGGCATGGGCGCGGCAATAGAAGCTTATAAGAACGGAGTTCGGGATATACTTCTTCTTGAGAGGGATCAATATCTGGGAGGGATACTCAATCAATGTATACATACCGGGTTCGGATTGGATTATTTTAAAGAAGCGCTTACCGGTCCGGAGTATGCCGGGAGATTTGAAGAAGATATTAGAAATATTCCGGAAATAGAGATCAGCCTGCGGTCATTTGTTGTCGATCTTACGGAAGATAAGGTCATTACTTATCTTAAGCCCGGTGTTATGAAAAAAGTAAAGGCTAAAGTCCTTATTATGGCGACGGGCTGCAGAGAAAAAACAAGAGAGATGGTGCATATCGCGGGGGATCGCCCGGCCGGGATATTCTCCGCGGGTCTCGCGCAAAAACTGATCAATATAGAAGGTCTTCTTCCCGGAAAGGAAGCGGTCATAGTAGGCTCAGGAGATATAGGTCTTATTATGGCGCGTAGATTTATTCTTGAAGGAGCGAAGGTCAAAGCCGTGATCGAGGTCCGCAAAGAAAGCCGCGGGCTGATAAGGAACATGGTCCAATGTATAGAAGATTTTGAAGTGCCTATTTACTTCAGGCACAAACTTTCAAAAATAAAAGGTAAAAAAAGAGTGGAAGAAGTAGAAGTTGTGAAGATAGACGAAAATTTCAATGAGGTCCCGGGATCAAAAAAAACAATAGAATGTGATACGGTATTGATCTCTGTGGGACTCATACCTGAGAACGAACTTATAGAAATGGCCGGGATAGAATTGGACAAAGAGACAAATTCGCCTATTTCGGATGGGATCAACAAAACGTCTATACCGGGTTTATTTGTATGCGGCAATGCCTTTAAAGTGTATGACGTAGTGGACGCGGTTTCAACGGATAGTATCCTTGCGGGGCAGTCCGCCGCGAAATATTTGAAAGGTTATATTTTCTAACTTGGTTAGCATTTTTACTTTTATTGGGTCCGGGATGACGATCTTTGTTGCGCCATGCGCTATGCCCTATGCCAAGCGAAGCGAGCATAATTATGACAAAAAAACTTACATGTATAGATTGTCCTGTCGGATGTTCTCTTGTTGTGGAAGCAGAGAACGGCCGCGTATCCAAAATTGAAGGCGCAAAATGCCCTAAAGGAGAAACCTATGCCGTAAGTGAGATAGAAGATCCTGTTAGAATAGTCACGTCAACGGTATTTACGGAAGGGCTTGATCTTAGAGCGGTACCGGTAAGGACCGGTCATGCTATCCCAAAGAACCGCATAATGGATATTATGTCCGAGATCAGAAAGATAAAGATAAGATCTCCGATCAAGCGGGGTGAAGCGGTGAAAGAAAATATTTTAGGCCTTGGAGTAAACCTTATCGCCACGCGTTCAGCCGTGTCTTCATCCGAGTCAAAGAAGCCGTCATTGCGAGCGAATCCTTTGTCATTGCGAGCGAAGCGAAGCAATCTCCCCCTGATCATCATATTAGCGATCCTGATCTCTGTCGGTGGTTGTTCCGAAAACAGAAAGCAAATAGGGCTTTATCAATATGTCAGAAAAGCTCATAAGTACATGGAGAACGGCAAATATGATAAAGCCATATATGTCCTGCATAAAGCCTATGAGGAGGCCCCCGACAATAAGGATATCGAAGAACAATTGATGAGCGCTTACATAAGATATTCCAGAGCTTTGGAAGAAAAAGGGAAGATCGATAAGGCCACAGATACCCTGGAAATAGCTTATGAAATGAATGATAACAATATTTCTGTGGTATACGAATTGGCGTACTTATACGCGAAGAGAGCCGTCACGGAATCGGCGAATAAAAATATAGGGCAGGCTTTAGATCTTTCTTTAAGATCGGTAGACATAGCTCTTAGGTCAAAGAAGGTGAGAAAAAGCATATCCATATATTTCTTTAATCAGGCGGTTGAAGCGTTCCGGAAAAACGACGATGAAACGGTACTTTTA
Organism: Candidatus Omnitrophota bacterium; assembly: GCA_043822885.1. GTDB lineage: Bacteria > Omnitrophota > Gorgyraeia > Tantalellales > Tantalellaceae > Aadella. Next base: position 1,892 of record JBDRBI010000017.1, on the reverse strand, counting down.
AGTCTTAATGCTTCATATGTTCTGAATCCCGGGTTTGAAATACTTGATCTTTTCGGCAGACATTATTACAGAAAAAATAATCTTGAAAGAGCGTTATTTTATTGGGAAAAAGCCGGGAAGATAAGACCCCAGGACGAAGGGATCAAAAGTAATATATTGAAAGTCCAAAGAGAACTGACGCTTAAAAGAGATCAAAAAACGGTAGAGACCGAATACTTTAATGTTGGTTTTTACGGGGACAATACCATAGATACTGAAAGTTTGAAGAGGATCCTGGGGAAGATATACAATGAGGTCGGAGAAGATCTTGCTTTCTATCCGCCACGTAATACTCCGATAATATTCTATGATGAAAAAGATTTTAGAGATATTTTCAGACAATCCGGCATCGTAAGAGCTTTCTATGACGGAGGGAGCATACGTATAGGCCTTAACGTAAATATCGGGGATCCGCTTTTTACGGCGATAATGGCTCATGAGTATACCCATGCGGTCATATCCATGTTGACGGACAACAAATGCCCCATATGGCTTCATGAAGGGTTAGCTGTTTTAGAACAATCCAAGTATATTAAGCCGGTGTCATCTGATCTTGCGATGAGGGTAAAAGAAGGAGAAAAGATCACATTAGAAGAGGTGGATAAAGGTTTTTCTGAGGTTGAAAAAGAAAGATTAACTCTAAGTTACGAGGCGGCGCATACAGCGGCATTATTTATGCTGGATAAATGGGGTTGGAACGGAATAAGAGGGATATTGGAGAGGATAAAAAGAGGGAAACATTATGCTAACGCGATAGATGAAGAATTTTATGTAACACGGGAAGGTTTTGAAAGGATGTGGAATGAGGACTTGACAAAGGAGATAAAATAGGTTAAAATAAAAAAAAGTTAAATAAGGGATAGTATGTTGCAAGGAGCCGAAAGAAGAAGACATAAAAGAGTAAGAAGACCGTTTGTAGCCAGATTTCAAGTATTGGATGAAAAAGGTGAAAGCGGAATCTTCCCCGGATGGGATATCGTGACAGCGCAGGATCTCGGCGGTGGAGGTATACTTTTTAATTATAGTGAAGAAATTGCCGTAAATTCTAATCTTGAGTTCAAAATAAATTTTCCTACCTTACCTGAGCCGGTTAATTGCAGAGGAAAAGTCGTCAGAAACGATAAACGTTCGGATTCTTCAAGAGTACGTATAGCCGCCATGTTTACGGATATAGACGATAAGGAGAAACAAGAGATAAACAGCTTTGCCGAAGAATTCAGCGGCATATGATGCGGGAAAGATATCCGAGAGAACGAGGCAAAAAGACAGGGACGTCTCTAAATTATAAGTGGCGTCCCTGTCTTTATTTTCTATAAATACTTAAAGCTTAACAACGTTAACGGCTTCCACGCCTTTTTCACCCTGTTTTATTTCAAATTCGACATCCTGACCTTCTTCGAGGGTTTTGAATCCTTCCCCCTGTATAGAACTGTGATGCACGAACACATCATCGCCTTCTTCCGGAGCGATAAATCCATAACCTTTTTTGTTGTTGAACCACTTTACTTTACCTTTTGCCATTACTTTTTACCTCCTGTTACGACACGCTTCTTAAATCACCTGCAACGCTACAATTATACCTAAGCTTTTTGGTCAGGTCAAGACGGTGGGACTATTCCCCGTCATTGCTAGAAGTCATGCTTAACTCCGTCATTGCGACCCCCGCTGCTCCGCTTTGCGGAGCAAAGCGACGGGGGGAAGCAATCCCACACTAACGGTACAAGCGGATCTTTTCGCGTGCGCCATACACATGCTAAAACTGTATACCTTCATTCACAGCGGTATTTTTTAACGTATTTTTCTAACTTTTTAAGGGGTGTAAAATAAACTCGCCCTGTACCAGGAGCGGTACA
>JBDRBI010000016.1:0-10786 GCA_043822885.1 Candidatus Omnitrophota bacterium | reverse complement strand
GGGCAGGTTAGCCAGGTCGAGCTTGGCTGTTCCCTGGAGAGCGATATCTCCATCAGTGGCAATGGTGTAAGGCCCGCTAATATCGGGATTACCGGTCATGGTAATCTTCCCGTTAACAAACACGTCACCGGTCAGCGTTATAGTGCCGCCGGTAATTGTCAGGTCGCCGGTGATACGGATTGGTCCCAGATTCTGGTTTGAATTGATAGTCTTGTCCCCAGTATGAGTGCCGCCAGCCTCGGCAAACTGAATTAGAGCCGAGCGGGCGGCATAAACCGACTGCTGTATCTGCGGGAACTTCAGCGCGGTGCTGAGCTGCGTCTTCGTGCCGGTGATGTGCGATTCGCCGGTGAGCGTACCGGTATAGTCAGCATCACCATAAGCCATAGACGAGCCGCTGGCAGTGATATTGCCATTGGCATAGATATCGCCTTCCGCGGGGGTGGCCGGGTCAGACTTAATCACAGAGCTACCGCCAAAAGTAACATCCCCATTTAAGGCGATAATAGCGTAGTCCACCTGGGGCAAGCCCTGCAACCTGGTTGGCGGTGCTTCCGTGGAAACGCCAGTCTGCACCGTCTCTATCCTTGTCTGAATCACGGCTTTCTGCTCCGTGACACGGCTGGGCGACTTCATAATCTGGACGGTCGCCATGGCGACACCAATACCTACGATACTGGTAATCGCCAACCCCCCCAGCAGAGAGAGAATGGTAAAACCTTTTTGGTTGCCACCAAACATTTTAAATGGCCAAAACATCTCTCTTTACCTCCTAACTTCTTTATTACATAACCTGCTAATTGTCAAACCGCAAACTATAACACGTCATTATTTCTTTGTCAATACCCTGGGGGGGGAAATTTTTTAAGGAACTTTCAAAACCGGGGGTACTATTTGCTTTTGGTCAATGTATCAGCAATTAATGTGAAGCGTCATTGCGAGCGAAGCGAAGCAATCTCTATGATTTTGGAATAGATTGCTTCGGGCGCTAAAGCGCCCTCGCAATGACAGTTTGAGACGATTCTGTCTTGCATAACTGAACTATTACAATGTGTTATTCCACCCTTTTATGCCACACTCTATGCCCTGTGCTCTATGCCCTATGCTCCATGCCCTATGCCCTATTATCCACATACTTATCATACAGCAATTGTACCATTTTTCCGTTGAGAGTGTGACCGGATCTTTTGGCAATGACCTTACCCTTTATATGCCTTCCGAGCATATAAAGATCTCCCACCAGATCTAAGATCTTATGTCTGACAGGTTCATTGAGGAACCTTAAAGACGTTCCTACCGGGCCGTCTTCATCCATGACCAGCGTATTATTAAGATCGGCTCCCTTCCCCAGACCGGCTTTAATGAGCATTTCAGCCTCTTTTTTTAAACAAAAAGTCCTTGCGGGAGCTATTTCGCGCATAAAAGAATCTTTATCAAGATCTATGCTGAACTCTTCTTTTCCTATGGATCTTACATTATAGTCGATAAAATAGGATACCTGAAAAATATCGGACGGCACTATCGTGATCGACGCATCCATAAATGATATCTCTTCTTTTTCCGTGATCACTATCTCTTCGCGGAGAGCTTCCTCTTCTTTTAACCCGGCCTCTTCTATTTTCTCGATAAAACATTTAGCGCTTCCGTCCAAAGCCGGGAGTTCCTGACCCTTAATATCTACCCTGATATTGTCTATTCCCAGCGCCCAGAGCGCGGCCATAAAGTGCTCCACGGTTTGAACGCCTTGCGCTCCGCCTATTACGCTTCTTCTTTGCCCTTCACCGGTCAACGTGTCCGGCCCTAACTTTATAGGCGCGCTTCCTTCTATGTCTGCGCGAAAAAAAACTATTCCTTCATTCGGCGCAAGGGGCCGCAATATAACCTCCGCGTTGTCTCCGGTCTGAAGCGCCTTCCCGGAAAAGGATATCTCTTTTTTTATAGTTCTCTGCTTTTTCATGACCCGTGTTTTTAAAAAATCAAGGGTCAAGCCCCAGGAAACTTCTTCCCGATGATCCTTGACCCTTGTTCCCTTTAGAATATATTATTTTTTTGCCTTTATCTTTTTTATCACTTCATCCGTTATGTCTAAATTCCCGCTTGTGTATATCACGCTTCGCGAATCTAAGATATAATCATATCCTCCGGCCTCGCCGACTTCGTCGACGACAGATTGTATATCATCCGCTATCTCTTTGTATATATCGTTTTTTCTATTAAGCAGCTCTTTTCTTACTTCGTTCTCGAAATCCTGTAACGCGACTATTTTTTTCTCGATCTCCGGTCGTTTTTTCTCTTTTGCTTCAGCGGAAAGCATTTCCGCTTCACCTCTAAGTTCCGTTATCTCATCTATCATCTCTTTTTGTTTTTTCTGCTGCTCTTCCTCATAGGCTCTAAGTTCTTCTTCTTTTGTTTTTGCTTTATCATTTTCATAAAACGCTTTCCTGAAATCCACATACCCTATCTTAACTCCGTCCGCGGCATTTGCCATCGGCGCTATAAGGCCAAACAGAAAGAGAGCTGCTAAACTTACTCTAAAAAGCTTTACCATTGTAGTCTTCATTTGTTCCTCCACTTTTTTTATTACCTTGCGGGATAATGTTTACTTTTTCGCGCGCTTTAAGCGCGCTCTTTTACCTTAAAAACCATGACTTACGCTAAACCAGAATTGTCCCTCTTTTTTATCTTCATAATTATCGCTCAATGGATATCCGTAATCAAGCTTTAACGGCCCTATCGGAGTTTTGACCCTTACCCCTACACCTGTCGCCATCTTGTATGATGAATCACTGAATATGTCTCCGGCGTTTTCCGTAACATTGCCCACATCATAAAAAACCGCGCCTTTTATCAGTTTCTTAAATACGGGGAAGATTACTTCCGCGTTGCCGACAACCATTCCTTCTCCCCCGATATAGTGTCCTGCTTGGTCTCTGGGTCCGACCGCTCTTTGCGCGTATCCGCGTATAGTCGTCGCTCCTCCCGAGAAAAACCTTTCATATATCGGAACTTTTTCGGAATTCCCGTAAGCTTCGACCACTCCGGAGCGTCCCTTCAACTCCAGGACTATGTTTTCGTACAGACTATGGTAATAGGATGCATATGTATAAATTTTCACGAAATCCTTGTCTCCTCCGAGAAATCCGCCGGCATTCTCAAGACTTGCTCCCGATAACCATCCCTTTGTGGGAGAATATTTGTTATCGCGGGTGTCATACTGCACGGATCCGGTCAGCCGGCTGATCATGTTGGTCCCTTCTTCATCTTTGAGATCCTCCGTATAATCCGAAGGAAGATCCGATATTTTCACTTCTTCCAAATTATATTTCAGCCCGACGCCTAACTCGTCCGTTATATCTTTCCCTAATCTGAGAGCCCCTCCGGTACGTGTTTCATCATAATCATATCCGGATGTCCCTGATTTATTATGCTCTTCTCTGTAAACGTCAAACCCGAATAGATACGGCAGCCCCATTATCCATGGATCCGTCCAGCTTAAAAGATAATTGGTCCGGGTGCTGCCCATTTCTCCTCTTATTACAAGATCCTGTCCCGCTCCGGTAAATGTGGGGAAATTCAATATATCAAAATTTCTTTGTCTTACTTGGGCAAACCCTATAAAAGAATCCACGGAACTATATCCGCCGCCGAAAGAAAATTCTCCTGTTTTAGTTTCTTTTACCGTCACATCCAGATCTTTGACGGTAGGATCATCTGTCGGGATAGTTTCAAAATAGACATCTTCAAAATATCCGAGGTCATATATCCTCTCTTTACTTTTTTTGAGCTGTACTCCTTCGTATTTTTCGCCCGGGTATACTCTCAATTCTCTTCTGATGACTTTGTCCCTTGTCTTTGTGTTCCCGATAACATTGATCTTTCCCACGGATATCTCTTCATGAGAAACTATTTTATATTCAAGGTTCATTCTGTCCGTTTTAGGATCATATTTATGAGAGAGATCTACCTCCGCGTTCATATACCCTTTGTCATAATAGAATGTTCTTAGTTTGTCGAGGTCTTCCTTAATTTTCCCGTAATCAAAGGGGTCGCCGTCTCTTATGGAGATAACGTCCTCTATCTCTTGTTGCGGAAAAGAAAGTTCACCTGTTATCTCTTTCTTTCCTATAAGATATTTTTTTCCTTCGTCTACCACTGCCGTTAATGTTACCATATTGCCGTCGTCGGAAAATTCTTCTCTACTGGTAAGCCGCGCGTCTAGGAAACCTTTGCTCATATACACGTTCCGGATACGTTCGAGATCGGACTGAAATTCGTCTTCATCATACACGCCTTTATTGATGAACCACCATGCCGCTTTTGTGCTCATATATTTTCTGATCTCATTATCGGATATATTCGTGTTACCCTCTATTTCAATGGCTTTTATTTTCAGGGCTCTTCCCTCGTCTACAATGAACACAACTACGGCTGTGCCGAGCTCTTTGTCGGATTTCATATCGTAATCTACATTTACGAACTTATACCCCTGTTCCGTATACGCGTTCCTTATCTCCGCTATGTCCTGATTCAAAACATTGAAGTCTAAAAGGTCTCCGGTTTTTATGCTGATCTTTTTCTCAAGCTTCGAGTCTTTGATCTTCGCGTTACCCCTGAATTCCACTCCTTTGATTATAGGTTTTTCTATCACGGAAAAAGTTACGATAATGCCGTCGGCTCCTTCTTCGGTCTCCACAAAAACATCACTGAAAAAACCTGTAGCATAAAGCCGTTTAAGTTCTTTATTTAGAGCACTTTCTTCAAAAACATCCCCTGCTTTTAGTTTTAGCCTGCTGAGAATGGTCGGAGTACTTACCGCGTTATTCCCTTTAATTTTAATGTCCCTTATTTTTCCGCCCTCCGATTGCGCAAGTACGCGCTCGGAACAAAGAACAAAAAGAATTATTCCCGCGATCGCCAAAAGCAATGTTTTTCTTTTCATCAGAAACCTTCTTCCTCTTCTATTCTTGATAGATTAGAAAATTTTGTATATTCCGGTAAAAAGGCAAGTTTCACTGTCCCCACGGGGCCATGCCTTTGTTTCGCTACTATGATCTCCGCTATTCCCTTATTTTCTTCGGTAGGATTGTAGTATTCTTCTCTTAGGATCAACATAACAACATCCGCGTCTTGTTCTATAGCTCCGGAGTCCCTTAAGTCCGAAAGCATGGGTCTCTTATCCTGTCTCTGCTCAACGGCCCTGGAAAGCTGGCTTATAGCGATGACGGGGATATCCAGCTCTCTTGCTAAAGCTTTCATAGATCTTGATATGTCGGATATTTCCTGCTGACGATTTTCAAGCCGCGATGCGCCTCTCATGAGCTGAAGATAGTCCACTATGATCAGTTGAATATCATGGCGCCCTTTAAGTCTTCTTGCCTTTGCCCTAAGTTCAAGTACCGATATCCCGGGCGTGTCATCCACGAATATGGGCGATTCCGATAATTTGCCTGCCGCTGTCACAAGTTTCGGCCAGTCGTTTTGCGAGAAGAAACCTGTCCTTACTTTATGCGCGTTCACTCCGGCGATCGAGCAGAGCATTCTTTGCGCAAGCTGGTCTTTTGACATTTCGAGGCTAAAATACACACATGGGACTTTTTTCACTACCCCGGCATGTTGGAGCATGGAAATAGCCAACGCGCTTTTACCCATGGAAGGTCTTCCCGCAAGGACCACAAGATCGGATCTTTGCAGACCCGCTAACTTTACGTCAAGATCGTGGAATCCTGTAGGGATGCCGGTAATGTTTTCTTTTCTCTGATACAGAAGATCTATCGTCTCTATGCTCTCCTTGACGATATCCTTCATCTGAGATACCTGCATCGCTCTTTTCTGAGTGGAAGTTATATCGAATATAAGGCTTTCTGCCCTATCGAGGAGCTTTTCGACCTCACCTGACGGTTCAAAGCTCTCTGTCACGATCTGTGTCGCCGTGTTAATAAGGCGCCTTAATAGATATTTTTCTCTTACTATTTTCGCGTAATGTTCTATGTTCGCGGCGGTCGGAATGCTGTTGGCGAGGTCTGTTATGTAAGACGGCCCGCCTACAGTATCAAGCTTATTGTTTTTTTTAAGCGCTTCCACTAACGTAACTATATCAACAGCTTCGTTATTGTCGTATAGGTCTACTATGGCTTGGAAGATCTGTTTGTTGGCTTCGGAATAGAACGCGCTCTCTTCGAGGTGCTCTATCGACTGAGAAATGGCCTCTCTGTCAATCAACATCGCACCTAAAACCGCGGCTTCCGCCTCGTTGTTTTGCGGCGGCATTTTTTCGATTAGAGTTTTTGGAATCATTTTTTAACAACCCAAATTCTAGCCTGTGCCTTAACTTCAGGATGCAGGTCCACTACTATGTTGTATACTCCCACAGCTTTTATAGGGTTTTCCAGCACTATTCTTTTCTTGTCTACTTCTATTCCTTCGGCGCTCAGACATTCGGCTATTTTCTCAGAAGTGACTGTCCCAAAAAGTTTATCTTCCTCTCCGGCTTCCATAGGTATCGTGCATGAAACATTGCTTATTTTTGCGGCTAGCTCTTCGCATTCTTTCTTGATGCGTTGTTCTCTGAGGGCTTTTTCGCGTCTTTTTTCTTCGATTACGCGTAAAGCTCCTTTAGTGAATTCTATGGCTACACCGTTCGGGATAAGATAATTTCTCGCGTATCCGTCCTTAACCAAGATCTCGTCGCCTATTGACCCTAAGTTGACCGCGTCTTTCATTAGGATTACCTTCATGTTGTTCTCCTGGGTTTCCTTCTCGCCAAACCCTCTTTGATCTTCACGAACGGGAGCAGCGCGGCTAATCTGGCTTTTTTAATGCCTCCGGCAACCATGCGTTGATGTTTCGAGCAATTACCGGTTATCCTGGGCCCTATGATCCTGCCTCTATCTGAAATAAAAGATCTTAAGAGATCTACGTTTTTGTAATCTACCGCTTTGATCTTATCCCGGCATAATCTACATGGTTTTTTTTTGAATATTCTCCGGGGGCTTTTTAACTCTTTCTTTTTCTTCATTTTCCTCCTGTTCAGAACGGGATATCGTCCCCGCCCATGTCTCCTTCTACGTCTATTGCTCCCATTTTTTGATATTCATCATCGTTCTGTTTCGGACTAGGGGGTGATGCTCCGCCGGCCGGACGTGACCCAAGAAACTGGACGCTGGTAGCTACAACATCCAAGGCGCTGCGCTTCTGTCCGTCCTGAGCTTCCCAGCTGCGGGATTTTAATCTTCCTTCTACCAAAACTGGTCTTCCTTTAGTCAGATACTCCCCGCATATTTCCGCCATTTTGCCCCATACAACTACGCGTATAAAAGAAACGTCTTCTTTCTTTTCTCCGGCATTGTCTTTGTATGCCCGGTTTACCGCGACTGAAAAATTAGCGACGGCCGTTCCGCTCGGAACATATCTTAGTTCCGGATCCCTGGTGAGGTTTCCCATCAAAAACACTTTATTAAGACTGGCCGCCATATCTTTCTCCTGGGTTAGTTCAGAGTTATGAGTTCGGAGTAAAAAGTCTATCGGGATTGCTTCGTCGTTCGCTTCGCTTCCTCCTCGCAATGACGAGAAGAAAGTCTGTCTTTGCGAGGAGCGAAGCGACGAAGCAATCTCAGTTGCATTTGCCCTCCATCGTTCTACCCTCTACCCTCTATCTTCTATTCCTATTTCTTGTCTATCAAAGCTCTCAAAATATCGACGTTTATACGGAATAAACGTGACATCTTAGTGATCGATTTCGCGTCCGCCTTGAAATCGACCTCATAATATATCCCTTCTTCCTTTTTCTTGATGGGATATGCCAGTGTTCTTTTTCCGATCATGTTCTCGTTCACTATTGTTCCGGAATTTTCGTTTATAACACCGTTTATACTGTTTTTTACATCGTCCAGATCTTCATTTTTATCGGGAGTTATAATGAATAATCCCGAATATGATCTTACCTTTTCCATATTTAACCGCCATTTCCTTTTAATACTCTTTATTACACATATCTAAATCCGTTTTAGATAATAACACACATCATTTACTTGCGCAAGACAATAGTTTCGAGCTTAAAAAGCGTTATTCGCGCCGTTAAACCGGGCCATCGCTTCCTTGATCCCCGCAGTAAGCCAGGTTTCCGTACATTCTGCGGCTTTTTCTATCATCTCTTTGAGCGGGTCTTTCTCTTTTCTTGAAAAAGAGCCTAAAACATAGGAGGTTTTCCCTTCGGGTACTTCTCCCGCCGCCACACCCACCCTTAATCTTGGAAAATCTTCGCCGATCCTCTCTATTATTGATTTTAGTCCGTTATGGCCTCCCGCGGATCCTTTTTCACGCAGTCTTATCGCCCCCAAAGGCAGGTTAAAATCATCGCTGATCACCAAAAGATCATGTGTCCCTTCCAGTTTTGAGGAATAAACACTGCCAACAGCTTCTCCCGAAAGGTTCATATAGGTTCGGGGCTTGAAAAGCATCGTCTCTTCCCCTTGGATCTTTCCTATTCCGTATATCCCTGAAAATCCTCTGTTCTTTAAGTTTATTCGATACTTTTTTGCCAGAAAAGAAACGACTTCAAAACCTACATTGTGCCGTGTATTTCTGTATCTAAAACCCGGATTCCCTAATCCTATTATGCTCTTCATGTTTTCTCGGCTATTACTTTATTCTTTTTCTTTAGTCGGAGCCGCCTCGTCGTCATCTTCCGCTTCTTTCTTACCCTTCTTGATCACTTCGGGTTCGACGCCTTCTTCTTCCAGCGTTTCTTCTTCTTCCGGCTTTTCTTCTTCAGCCATCGGAGGACTGACCGAAACAACGACACTTTCAGGGTCTTCCAGAACTTTTATCCCTTCGGGTATTTTCATTTCTTTAACATGGACGGCGTCTCCTATGTGAAGCTCATCAACCCTGACATCCAAATGTTCGGGTATCGATGTCGGAAGACACTCGATTTCGATCTCCCATATGACCTGAGTAAGAATACCTTCTTCTTCCGTAACCCCGGGAGCTTCTCCCTTTATCGTTATAGGTACGCTGACTTTGATCTTTTCTTTAAGGGATATTTCATGGAAATCTACATGAATTAATTTATCGTTTACCGGGTCTCTTTGGACCTCCTGAACGATAACCGTCTTTTTGGCCGTTTTTTCTTTATCATCGATATTCATCGTGATAATAGCGTTTTCTCCCGCTTCGGTATGCATTGCTTGCCATAATTCTTTGGCATCAACATGCACATTTACTCCGACTTTCCCGCTTTTATATACGACCGCCGGTATTCTCCCTTCTTTTCTGAGATGTTTGCATCCGCTCTTTTTTAATTCCTCTCTTACAACAGCTTCAATTATTACCTTCTCCATTTATCTCGCTCCTTGTTTAGTTGATAGTTCATAGTTCGTCCTCGTCATTGCGAGGACCGAAAGTCCGAAGCAATCTCCTCTAGGCAGATTGCTTCACTGCGTTCGCAATGACGGGGAAGAGCTCATCCCACAATCTACCGTCTACCTTCTACCTTCTATCCCTAATCTCATTCAAACAACGCGCTGACGGATTCTTCGTTATGTATTCTTCTTATAGCTTCTCCCAAAAGATTAGCAACTGATAATTGAACTATTTTATCCGTATTTTTTTTATCTTTTAGCGGGATAGTATCCGTGACTATCAATTCCTTTATTTCGGATTTCTCCAATCTTTCAAGCGCCGGTCCGCAGAGAACCGGGTGCGTTATGGCCGCGTAAATATCTTTTGCCCCGTTCTTTTTTAGCGCCGCTACCGCTTCCGTGAGACTTCCTGCCGTCGCTATGATATCGTCAACAAGTATTACATTTTTTCCTTTTACGTCTCCCATTATGTGCATTACTTCCGCTTTTGTATCGGAGATGCGTCTTTTATCCACTATAGCCAGATCGGCGCTCATTTTTTTAGCATAGGCTCTGGCCATCTTTATCCCTCCGACATCCGGAGAAACAATGACCACGTCTTTTATGTTTTTCTTAGTGAAATATTCCGTAAAGATTCGTACGGCGTAAAGATGGTCCAGCGGAATATCAAAAAACCCCTGTATTTGCCCCGCGTGCAGATCTATCGTTATTATCCTGTCAGCCCCGGCCCGAGATAAAAGATTGGCCGTTAACTTCGCTGTTATGGGTACTCTGGGCTGGTCTTTCCTGTCTTGCCGGGCGTATCCGAAATACGGAAGGACCGCCGTTATTCTTCGCGCGGAAGATCTTCTGATAGCGTCCATCATTATTAACAGTTCCATCAGATTTTCGTTAGCGGGATCACATGTAGACTGTAGAACAAAGACATCTTTTCCTCTGACATTTTGTTCTATTTTGACGCGTGTTTCTCCGTCGCAAAAACTTGACACATCGCTCGCTCCCATTTTAACATTCAAGCTATCGCATATTTTTTGAGATAATTTGGGGTTTGCGTTACCCGCGAAAATTATTAACTTATCCATTTTTCCCCTTTTTACGTTATGAGTTCGGAGTTAGGTGTTCAGTGACCATTTTGATTTAATTTCCTTTCACCGAACTCTGAACTCTAAACTCCGAACTATCTCAAAATTCTACTTTCTGAACGGTTTAGCGGGAATACCTACTACGGTCTCTCCCGCTTTAACATTTTTGTTCTTTGTTATCACACTTCCGGCGCCGGATATTGCTTTTTTACCGACCGTAACCGGAGCTATTAATATTGTGCCCACGCCTATAAAAGCGCCGTCTTCTATGACAGTTTTATTTTTATTTTTCCCGTCATAATTGGCGGTTATAACTCCGGCGCCTATGTTAACATTTTTACCTAT
>JBDRBI010000015.1:0-16167 GCA_043822885.1 Candidatus Omnitrophota bacterium | reverse complement strand
ATGTGTGATGTGTGATGTGTGATGTGTGATGTGTGATGTGTGATGTGTGATGTGTGATGTGTGATGTGTGATGTGTGATGTGTGATGTGTGATGTGTGATGTGTGATGTGTGATGTGTGATGTGTGAAAGGGGGAGATTGCTTCGGCTAGTTGCACCAGCCTCGCAATGACAGAATGAGTAACTCCCGCGCGTCATTGCGCCTGTCCTCCGTAGCCTTGCCTGTCCTGAGCGAAAGCGAAGGAGCGAAGGGGGAAGGACAAAGCGACAAAGAAAACACATAAAACATAAAATAAACCATGAACAAATACATTTTAAAAAGACTGCTGTTGATGATACCAATGCTTCTTGGGATATCTTTCATCATGTTCATTGTAATGCATATTGCTCCGGGGGATCCCGCAAGTATGCGTTACGGCATGAATCCCGAGGTCTCAGGAAGCGCCCGGGCTGAATTCAGTAAGATGTATGATCTGGATAAGCCTATAGTTGTGCAGTATGCGCTTTGGCTTAAACGCCTTATAAAACTTGATTTCGGAATGTCTCTAATAGATGACCAGCCTGTTATGGCCAAGATACTGGGGCGTCTTCCGGCGACACTTCTCTTACAGATCTCGTCTATAATCCTGATATTTTTTATTGCCGTACCTTTGGGGATATACAGCGCGGTTAAGAGGGATTCTACTTTTGATAAGGTGAGTACTGTCCTGGTATTTGTCGGATACGCTACACCTTCGTTCTGGCTGGCTCTTTTACTTGTATTCTTTTTCGGAGTGAAATTACAGTGCCTGCCGATATCGGGAATGACTCCATGGTATACGGTTTATCTGGATAACGCGGCAAGATACAAAGATCTTATTCGGCATCTGATCCTTCCCGTTACGGTCACAGCTTTCGGCTCTTTAGCGGCTTTATCCAGATATTCGCGGTCCAGCATGATAGAGGCCATGGAAGAAAATTATATACTTACCGCCAGAGCGAAAGGTCTTTCGGAGAAAAGAATCATATTTACACACGCTTTAAAGAACGCGCTGCTTCCCATAATCACGATCATGGGCCTGACCTTACCGGCTCTTATTTCCGGAAGTTTTATTTTTGAGACGATATTTTCATGGCCGGGTATGGGAAGATTGGGATATGAAGCCATAATGAATTATGATTATCCCGTGGTCATGGGAGTAGGCGTAATAGCGACGCTTTTAACGCTTATCGGCATTTTTGCGTCTGATATCCTTTACGCGGTAGTAGATCCGCGGATCAGATTGAGTAAATAGATGGTGAATAATCTTTGGTGAATGGATAAGATTGCTTCGCTCATTGCATTCGCTCGCAATGACGTAATGTTCCGTCATTGCGAGGAGTGAGCGAAGCGAACAACGAAGCAATCTCAAGTTTTGAGCTGATTTAACTTTTGGACCTTATCATGAACAAACGAACTATATTCGGAATTATCATTATCTCGGTCATGGCGCTTATGGCGCTATTCGCGCCGCTTATAGCCGGGCAGGATCCCCTGGAAATTGATCATGACGCGAGGCTGGAAGCTCCTTCCCAAGAGCATGTATTCGGCACCGATAATCTGGGAAGGGATATTTTTAGCCGTATGGTCTACGGAGCCCGGGTATCCTTAAGCGTAGGATTTATAGCGGTCTTTATCTCTTTGGTGATCGGAGTGTCTCTCGGAGGATTAAGCGGTTATTACGGCGGATGGGTAGATAATGTCATAATGAGGTTAGTTGAAATTATGTACTGTTTTCCGACGTTTTTCCTGATAATGATGATCATAACCTTTTTGGGACCCAGTATTGTAAATGTTATGGTAGTCATAGGGCTTACAAGCTGGGCCGGTCTTTGCCGTTTAGTCAGGGCGGAATTCTTGACATTAAGAGAAAGAGACTTCGTACATTCCGCTAAAGTTCAGGGAGTATCGGATGCGCGCATAATATTCCGTCATATACTGCCTAACGCGATGGCGCCTGTTTATGTAAGCGCGACATTAAGTGTAGGCGGAGCTATTTTGGTGGAAAGCGCTTTAAGCTTTTTAGGACTGGGAGTACAAATACCTAACCCAAGTTGGGGAAATATACTTACCGTAGGAAAAAACTATATGGATTACGCGTGGTGGTTAACTGTTTTTCCTGGTTTTGCCATACTTTTAACGGTGTTAAGTTTTAATCTGATAGGTGAGGGACTGAGGGAGAGACTGGATCCGAAATTTAGGGAGAGGAGATGATACAAGGCGGGGACACCCTTCCTGCAGGGGTGTAGAGTCTGGCTGAAGGATGTCCCCGGATTATTGCTATTATGGACAAATTACTCGAAATTAAAGGCTTAACGGTAAACATTAACGGGAAACGCGTTATAGATGACGCGAGTCTAGGAATCTCTTCGGGCAAGGTAACCGCTCTTGTAGGAGAATCCGGCAGCGGGAAGACTATGACCGCTTTAGCTATGCTCAAGCTTCTTCCGGGACCCGCAAAAATAGAAAAAGGGGAAATAATCTTTCGAGGAAGTGATATTCTGAAAAAGTCGGAGAAAGAACTTCAAAAAATAAGAGGAAAGGACATTGCGATAGTGTTCCAGGAACCATTCACGGCTTTGAACCCGGTGATGAGGATAAAGAAACAAATAGAAGAAGTGATGATAGAACACAAAAAAATACACGGTAAAGAGATCAGGACTCGTTTAAGGATATTGCTTGATATGGTAAGATTGCCTGAAGATACGCTTTTTAGATATCCTCATGAACTTTCGGGAGGGATGTGCCAGAGAGCTATGCTGGCGATGGCTCTATCCTGTTCTCCCGATATATTGATACTGGACGAGCCGACTACGGCGCTTGATGTTTCTGTACAGAAAGAGATATTGGACCTCATAAAACAGATACAGAGGAATAAAGGATTAGGCGTACTTTTTATAACACATGATTTTTCCGTAGTAAATATGATAGCGGACGATATTTGTGTAATGAAGGATGGGATCATAGTAGAATCCGGGTCAAAAGAGGACGTTCTTTTTTCGGCAAAACATGAATATACCCGGCATTTAATAGGGTGTATACCCAGGTTGGGGGATAAACGCAAACGTTTTCCCGTGTAAGGATCCCCGTTCCGGACGGGAATAGAATGATATGATAAAAATAAACGGTCTAAAAAAATATTTCTATAAGAAAAACGATATTTTTAGTCTGGAGAAGATCGTTGTTAAAGCGGTCGACGGAGTGAGCTTTTCTATTGAAAAAGGGAAGACCTTCGGATTGGTAGGGGAATCAGGCTGCGGTAAATCTACTATCGCGAAACTTGTAGCCGGCATATTAGCACCTGATGCGGGTGATATTTCTATAGAAGGAGGGGTGGATATTGTTTTTCAGGATCCGTTCAGTTCCCTGAACCCCCGTATGTCCGTGCAAAAAATAGTCGGGGAATCTCTGTATGTAAGAAGAATAGAAAAAGATGAGGTCGAAAAGCAAGTGAAAAGCGCTTTACGCGCAGTGAGACTTAAATGTGAAGAATGTTTATCCAAGTATCCTCATCAATTTTCGGGAGGAGAAAGGCAAAGAATAGCCATAGCCAGGGCTTTAATAAGACGTCCGGAATTTATAGTGCTTGATGAACCGGTCTCAAGTTTGGACGTATCCATACAAGCCGAAATATTGAATTTATTGAAAGATCTGCAGGAAGAACATTCTCTCACGTATTTATTTATATCCCACGATCTTCGTATAGTGGAATTCATGTCAGATACGGTTGGTGTCATGAAAAACGGCAAGTTCGTAGAAATAGCATCCTCCGAAGAGCTTTACAAAAATCCCAAAGACCCATATACCCGACATTTGATAGATTCTACGCCTTAATTAGGGGGCTGACCCCGTGATTTGTCTATTGATTTTGTTATTAAAATTTGGTAGACTGAGCGTTCAGTAAGTTCAGAGTTGTGAGTTATGAGTTCAGAGACTGCTTTGGTATTATACCTACGAATACCGGGCTTTGAACTCCGGACCACCAAAGGAGCGGATATAATGGGTTACACTATAACAGAAAAGATCATATTATCGCATGTTCCCGGACTAAATAAGATAGCGCCGGGGGACTTCGTGATGGCTAAGATAGATCTCTGTCTGGGGAATGATA
This sequence comes from Candidatus Omnitrophota bacterium, assembly GCA_043822885.1. Taxonomy (GTDB): domain Bacteria; phylum Omnitrophota; class Gorgyraeia; order Tantalellales; family Tantalellaceae; genus Aadella. The sequence continues at coordinate 12,039 of JBDRBI010000015.1, read as the reverse complement.
TCACAAGTCCAATAGCCATAAAGGAATTCAGGGAGCTGGGAAAGAAGAAAGTCTTCAACCAGAACCGTATTGTGCTCGTTCCGGATCATTTTTTACCCGCGAAAGACATGGCAAGCGCCAATCAAGCCAAACTCCTTAAGGATTTTGCCAAAGAATTCGGGATAAGCAACTATTTCGAATTAGGAGAAATGGGTGTGGAACATGCTCTTCTCCCGGAAAGAGGGTTGATAATGCCGGGTGACCTTATGATAGGGGCGGATTCTCATACCTGTACGCACGGCGCGCTGGGAGCTTTCGCTACGGGAATGGGGAGCACGGATCTGGCTTATGCCATGGCGTTCGGTGAATGCTGGCTAAAAGTACCCGAGACCATAAAGATAATATTTACCGGAAAACCGCGAAAATGGGTCGGCGGTAAAGACCTTATTCTGCATGTTATAGCGGATATGGGTGTTTCCGGAGCAAGATATAAATCATTGGAATTTACGGGAGACACCATGGAACTTTTATCCATGGATGACAGGTTCAGTATGTGTAATATGGCGATCGAAGCGGGCGCGAAAAACGGGATAATCGCTCCGGATAAGATCACCGAAAAATATGTAAAGGATGCCGTTAAGAAATACAAGCCTTTAAGGACCGCATATACGGTGGTAGAGAGCGATAAAGACGCGGTATACGCGGATGTAAGAGAGTATAATGTATCAAAGATCGAACCCGTTGTCGCTTTGCCGCACTTACCTTCGAACGGCAAGCCGGTAAGCGAAGTGAAGGACGTGAAAGTAGACCAGGTCGTTATAGGTTCATGTACCAACGGGAGAATAAGCGATCTTAAGCAAGCCGCCGCGGTACTAAAAAATAAAAAGGTCAATCCCAATACGCGTTTGGTGATAATACCGGCAACGCAGGCGATATACCTCGAAGCCGTAAAAGAAGGGTACGCGGAGATCTTTATCCGCGCGGGGGGGACGTTCTGTACACCCAGCTGCGGACCCTGTTTAGGCGGGCACATGGGCATTCTGCATGAGGGAGAGGTCGCGATATCTACGACCAACAGAAATTTTGTCGGCAGGATGGGGCATCCAAAAAGTTTTGTATATCTGTCTAATCCGGCAGTCGCGGCCGCCAGCGCCATAAAAGGCATGATATCACAGCCGTCGGATCTGTAGTCGTGACCCGTGACCCGTGATTCGTGATTAGTGATTCGAAGGAGAATAAAAAAAGGAAATGATATGAAGTTAAAAGGAAAAGTATTTAAATTTGGTGATGATATCAATACGGACGAGATAATCCCGGCCCGTTATCTGAATACGTCAGATCCGGATGAATTGGCAAAACACTGCATGGAAGACGCGGATCCTAAGTTTTCCCAAAAGGTCAATAAGGGCGATATCATAGTCGGCGGAGAGAATTTCGGATGCGGATCATCCAGAGAACACGCGCCGATATCCATAAAAGCGGCGGGCGTTTCTTGTGTCATCGCTAAAAGTTTTGCCCGCATATTTTACCGCAACGCGATAAATATTGGACTTCCGATCTTCACCAGCGAAGAAGCTGTAAAAAAGATAAAGCAGGGCGATACCGTCGAAGTGAACGTGAACAAGGGAGAGATAACAAAGACCGGACAGAAAACGGTGTTTAAGGCTGAGGTTTTCCCCCAGTTCATAAAGGATATTATCAAGAACGGCGGATTAATGAAAACCGCCAGGAATAAATGATGATAGACCATAGACAATAGACTATTGTCCAACATAGTTTGAAATTAAATCTAAAGAACAGGGGGATACATGTACAAGATAGCAGTTTTACCGGGTGACGGAACAGGTCCGGAAGTTACAAATGAAGCCGTAAAAGTCCTGGATGCGGTTTCGGAGAAATACGATATAAAACTTGAAAAAATAGATTATGACCTTGGAGGAGAAAGATATAAGAAAACGGGAGAGATCCTTCCTGAAAGCGTTTTGGAGGAACTGAGAACCGTTGACTCTATACTTTTGGGCGCCGTAGGACACCCTGACGTTAAACCCGGGATACTGGAAAAAGGTCTTCTTTTAAAACTAAGATTCTCGCTTGAGCAATATATAAATCTGCGTCCCGTTAAACTTTATCCGGGCGTGTGGACACCTATAAAAGATAAAGGACCCGAAGATATTGATTTTGTGTTCGTTCGTGAAAATAACGAAGGTCTTTATGTCGGAGAAGGGGAATTTATAGACAAAGGGACCAAAAACGAAGTTGCTATACAGATATCAAGAAATACGAGAAGAGGCGTGGATAGATGTCTCAAATATGCTTTTGAATACACAAGAAAAAGGAATAAGAAAAAACAGTTAACTTTAGTGGGAAAAACTAATGTTCTTACTTATGCGTTCGATCTCTGGGAAAGAGCTTTTAATGAGATGGGTGAAAAAGAATATCCGGATGTTAAACGTGATTATGCTCATGTCGACGCTACATGTATGTGGATGATCAAAAATCCCGAATGGTTCGATGTGCTTGTCACCGACAATATGTTCGGTGACATAGTTACCGATCTCGGAGCTATGATACAAGGCGGGATGGGTATAGCCGCCGGCGGGAACATAAATCCCAAAGGTGTATCTATGTTCGAGCCTATCGGGGGATCGGCTCCTAAATATACCGGACAAAATGTTATCAATCCTCTGGCGGCGATATGCGCGGGAGGAATGATGCTGGAAGTTTTGGGAGAAGAAAAGGCCGCCAAAAGTGTAGAACAAGCCGTTATGAGCGTAACTCCAAAGCTGAAAAGTCTTTCGGCGGGTAAGATGGGTTATTCTACGGCGGAAGTGGGAGATCTGGTGGTGAAGGAACTTAAGTAATGGAAAAGACCATAGACCATAGACTATAGACTATTGACCATTGAGGATGGAAAGGAAAAGAGGTTGCTTCACCCCTTTCAGGGTTCGCAAAGACAGATTTCTGCATGGAGGAGCGAGGCGAGGACAAAGCGATCTGATAAAATATTGAACGATTGGAGAGAGATATGCTGAAGAAAAAAGCGAAATATAATGTGGCTGTTATGGGGGCGACCGGGGCGGTGGGCGCTCAGTTCTTAAAAATACTTGCTCAGAGAGATTTTCCTATAGCGGAACTGCGCCTTTTGGCCAGCGAAAGATCCAAGGGAAAGAAACTTCGGTTTAAGGATGAAGCTATTGAAGTACAAGTTCTGGGAAAAGATTCTTTCAGGGGGATAGACATTGTTCTGGCGTCAGCAGGCGCTAAGAGGAGTAAAGAATTCCTGCCGTATGCGGTAAAGGCCGGAGCTGTCTGTGTGGATAATTCGAGCGCATTCCGTATGGATCCGAAAATTCCTCTTGTTGTCCCCGAAGTCAACGCGCATGCGATCAAGGAGCACAAGGGAATAATCGCTAATCCGAATTGTTCTACCATACAGATGGTGCTTCCACTTTGCGTGATAAAAAGGGAAGCGGGATTAAAAAGAATAGTAGTCACTACTTTTCAGTCTGTTTCAGGGGCAGGGCAGGGGAATATTCTGGAGATGGAAAAGCAGGTAAAACATCTAAGCAAAAAAGATTCGCATTACGGTATAGGCGAGCACAATGTGCCGGCAGAGATGATATCGGAGTTTCCATATCAGATCGCGTATAACCTCTTGCCTCAGATAGATGTGTTCGATGAGGATCTGTATACCAAAGAAGAGATCAAAATGATCAATGAAACGCGTAAAATACTGGAAGAGCCGAAACTTGCCGTGACCGCGACTTGTGTGAGAGTACCCGTATATTACGCTCATTCGGAAAGCGTTAATGTGGAGACCAAAAAAAAATTGAGCGTAAAGAAAGCGGTAGAACTTATGAAAGTGTTCCCGGGCATAACCGTTGTTGACGATCCGGCAAAGAGCATATATCCCATGCCGATCAAGGCCGAAGGAAAAGATGACGTTTTTGTGGGACGCATACGTGAAGACGGATCCGTTGAAAATGGTCTGAACATGTGGGTCGTTGCCGATAATTTAAGAAAAGGCGCGGCGCTGAACGCAGTGCAGATCGCGGAATTGCTGATTAGTTAGTAAACAGTGAACAGTGAGCAGTAAACAGTCGAAGGTATGAACGTCCAGTTTACTATTCACTGTTTACTGTTCACCATTCACTGCTCACTGTTCACTACTCACTATTCACTGTTTACTGTTCACTGTTTACTGAACCATGAGAACCATCAAACTCACCATATCCTATGACGGCACCGGCTACAAAGGATGGCAGATCCAGAAGAACGGACCGTCAGTACAGGGCGAAATAGAAAAAGCGTTAAAGAGCTTACTTAAAAAGGCGACTTGTTTGCATGGATCGGGCCGTACGGATTCCGGAGTACATGCGAGAGGACAAGTAGCGCATTTCAAGATGTCCGGCAATATTCCATTAAGCAATATTATCGACGCATTGAACAGTCTCCTGCCTAACGATATCGTTATAATCGGCGCGGAAGAAATTAATTCCGATTTCCACGCAAGGTATGACGCTAAATTAAAAACGTACAGTTACAGGATATTTAATTCGAAGAATCCCGATCCTTTTCTGGAAAAATATTCATGGCGTGTTCCATATACATTAAATATCCCGCTTATGAAAAGAGAAGCGGCCGAACTTGAAGGGCGTCATGATTTCAAGTCCTTCCAAGCAACCAACAAGAGAGAAGGGACATCCCACTCCCTGTCATCCCCGCGCAAGCGGGGATCCATAAGAAATATATATCGTTTGGATATTAAAAAAAGAGGCCCGGAAATCATCATAGATATCGAAGGGAACGGTTTTCTGTATAACATGGTACGAAATATCGTAGGAACGCTTGTTGATATCGCAAGGGGACACATTCCCCCCGGAAGCATGAAAAAAATACTCGCAAATAAAGACCGCACGACCGCCGGCCCCACCGCGCCCGCCAAAGGTTTATTCCTGATGGAAGTAAAATATTAAAGTCAGACCAGAGACCGTATGGCATAGCGCACAGTGCATGGCGCATGGCATTATAAAAATAAAAATGCTTAAAAATGCTAACCTGGTTAAAATGCTACTTGTTGTCATTGCGCCTGTCCGCCGTAGCCAGATAAACACCTGAATAGTTTGGCGAAGGAGGGAACTCCGATAATATCTAGTTCATCCCGTCATTGCGAACGTAGTGAAGCAATCTGTTTCATGCGCTATTTGTCGAGATTGCTTCGGTCGCTTACGCTCCCTCGCAAAGACAGAGAACGCGCCCTTTTCGTCCGGTACGGGTCTATTGTCTATGGTCATTGGTCTATAGTCTAATTCAGACCTTTGACTTTTGACTTTTAGACCTTTAGACCGTTCTGCCATGCGCCAGGCTCTCTGCCCTATGCGCTTTGCGTTTCTTACGCAAGCTAAACTGCCACCACCGTCCCAATTTGTTAAGTTTTAAAAAGTCTGAAAGGGTTGTTGACAAATAGTAACGTTATTGCTATATTGTATTTACTAGTTATGTTAAGAGAATAAAAGAAAAGCATATCATTATGACTATAGGACATAGTTCTAGAAGAAAACTATTACGGATATTTTCCGCAATAATACTTATTTGCTTTCTCATAAGTGATATTGCCGGAGCATACCCTGCGTCCGCAAAGGACAATTCTTATACTCTTGCTGCCCCGACCGTTTTCACGGGGCTTAGCCATGAGGATACTTTTTTTGTCCTCGCGAGCGGATATCTCAGCCGGTTTCTTCTGAATATAGAGAATGACCCCAAAAATCAAAGTGTTGCCAGCCTTAGGACCTCAATAAACAAAGAACTCAGAAAGATAAAGAATGGATCAGATATCCCGGATAAAGACAGGATACTGATCCCGGATAAGGTCACATATGAGCCGTATAAGGCAGCGGTATTGTTAGATCTTGGACCGTTCAAAGTGCGGTATTTCAATCATAATATCCCCGATGCCGAATTTCCTGAAAAGAACGATCCCGGTAATTCTTACAAAGTTTTACAGGAAAAGGTCGGAAAGTACCTAACACGGCAGATAATCATACAAAGAGAGTTAACCAAAAAAAGTCACTGGCATGACCGCAGAATAGATATAGCCCTTCCCAAAGAAAGGATAAGAGACAATTTGTCCAAAGTAGTAGAAATGGCTCCGAAAATAATTGCGGCGTTGCCGGAACATTTCAAGCCGTATCAAAAGAACGGTCTATACAACAATATTATGAACGTAGATATCGATGAGTACATAGGCGCTCTCGATATATTTAGCGAGATGGCCGGGGATACCGAAATGACCGCTGGGAAGCTGGAAGAGTATATGTTGAAATTCTATTTTTATATGGATGAGACCGCGAATAAGGTCAAGGATACTTATGGATATCATGATGTGAAGGGAGCTAAGAAGGTCCAGGAAGTCATCCTTAGCATATTCAATCCTAAGAATGTAGAAGAAATAGAAAAAGATCCTATAAGATTTTCTGCGAGAGCATTTGTGGACATAGTGAACGCCCAGGCTTTTCATAACGGAAACCATAGAGCAGCGGATATTGTCATGAACTTTATCCTTATCAAGAACGGCCTGCCGTATTTTATGCTTAATGAAAACAATGCCGTACGTTATTATCAGCTAACGAATAATTATGACATTACCGCAAAGAGATACGATATCGATGAGATAACCGAATTTTTCAGAGCGGAGATACAGAAGAAAAAAGGCGATATACTCGCCGGGCTCGATACTATACTTAAAGAAGATGAATTAAAATACGGGGCATTTGCCAGAAAGAAATTCCAGGAAAGGAGAGAAAAGGATGATGGCGACACTTTTTCTTATACTACCATCACAACCGAATTGGAAGGCATGGTTAAGCTCGGTATCCTAAAAACGAACAGAAAAAAATGGCCTTTTGAGTATGAATTAACGGAAATATATCGTGCAGCAAAACTGGAAGAACTGATAGAAGTAAAATTCATTCTGGATAAACTTCCCGCCCGCCCTAACGACATACAATTAAAGGCGGCCGGGAGATTTATTAAAAATGTAGAGTCTTACAAAATGTTCCCCGGTTCTAAGGGCGTTAAAATAAAGAAAGACAAGGATCTATTGTCATATTATCTCCGTGAAGTGCCGAAAATCAATCTTGAACTTATACGCTTATATACGGAACGCGCCCGTTTATCAAATCTACCCGGTTTGAGCGTTGATGCGGCACAGAAAATCGAAGAATGTACGCAACGTTTAAATGATATTCGGGAAATATTGAGTGATAAGTTATCAGGCATGCCGGGTCCTTCATATTTTATCGGTATTACATTTGACCGTGATTATCGAAAAGAGATACGGGAGAATATCAAGAAAGCTGTAGAGTATATAGACGAAAGAAACGAACCGGCCGCATGTACTTTACTCTGGACAACCTCACAGCTTCTTGCGGAGGAACTACTCCTAATATCAAAAGCCGGAAAAGGTAAAAGAAAGAAAAGGGTCTGGTTCGACACCAAGAGAAAGATGTGGACGGTACTTAAGGGACAGTATGTGAAACATGCGCTGGAAGATGAAACAGAAAAAGGTGTTTTTATAAAAGAGAAAAGTGTCCAGAAAACAGAACTGCTTTGGCAGGCTCTGCGGGCTCGTGACAGGGAAATTAACGGGATGCTTGACGAACGGGACCTGATAAAAGGTAAAGTAAAAAAGATATCGGCATCCATTGAAAAATTGGAAAAAAGTAAAGAAACAGCTGAAAAGTTAAGAGAAGATATGAAGATCACAGATGAAGATAAAGAGGAGCTCCATAAACTTTTACTGGACATCTGGGGTTATACACGAAACGCGATAGTGGAAGAGAAAGAGATAGCCGCCGGGGCAGCAAGATCGGCGCTTGACCTGCTAGAGCTCTCGGAATACAGGAGTATGCTGGAACTCTTAAAAGTGATCAATACACTTCTTCTGACGAGATGTGAATCCCTGGAAGGTATGATAAATAATGTCATACGAGGCAGGCTCGGCGATCTGAGGCACAAAGTACATTCACGTAATAGCTATTATATCTGGAAAACAGACATGGTTACATCATTAGTCGAAAGAGGGAAAAAAGAAGAAGCGGATAAACTGATCTTAGGTATGCTGCGTGACAAGGACACAAGAAACGAACCCGAATTCTATAGGATGAACAGAGTTCTTGGCAAGGCTCACTCGGATCTATCCAAACCGGGCAGTGAAGAAGATGTCAAAAAAATGATGTCTATCATGAAACAGCGGGTCAGATCAGCGGAACTCCTGGATTCTTTCATGGAGGACTTTAGAGACACTTATGTTGATGCGCGCCTGAAAGACAGCCCGGACAAGAATATAGACGATCTTTTTGAAATAAAATTTGACCAGTACCTGGATTTTGCGCGTGATAATGATATAGGCAGAGGATCCCCGCGTCTCATACGCGCGCTTTTTTATCTGGCCGCTCATATAAGCATGAACATGCCCGACCCCGAAAAACCATCCAAAAAGATAAAGAACCCCTTATTTACAGTTTGCCTGGACCTTGTAAGGATACTTGAATTTAAAAATATCTCCGCTCTTGTTAGATCTCTCTCGAGAGAGCAGAAAAAGTACAGACATCTTTATAATATCTTAAAAGAATATCAAGAAACCGAACCGGAGGGACTGGATCTATTAACAAAGACAAAGTATAACGGACTGTTGAAAGCGCTTTCTTTGGATTTTGAATTGAACGCGGAACAGGAAAGAAAATTATTGAAGATTTTTGAAAACAGAGTGTTTTCGAATCAAATTGATCCTCGCTCTGAATTAAAGGCAGATGAGATCAAACATGAAGAAATGAAAAGGCAATTTATAAATATTTTTTCGGAAAAACGAATGTTCAACTGGAGTTTCAAAGGAGAGGAAATTGCGGCGGAGATAGAGTACGACGACATATTCGATAATTTTATTGTCAGTCCCACAAAAGAACATAAGGACACGCATCCCGAACTGGAAGTGTTGGATCTACCTGCCAGCATGGAGGATATGCCTCCGTCGGGATCGTTCGGTCAGATAGTCGTGAAATTTGAAAATATAAACGGTAAACTAGCTATGTTATTTGATGAAGTGCATCCGGGATTCGGATACAGGGAGCTGAAGCCGACCCATATTCGGAATAGGTATAGATTATGGGCGGAAACTGCAATAGAAAAGATGATCGAAGTAGGCCGGGACGAGGGTATAGTATCTTTTTATGTCTCCAACAAAGAAAGGATAAGAGAACGTTATAAAAGGCAAGGGATAACCATTCCTGAAATAAATTTGTGGGAAAACTATTCTTTTCCGTTCAAAAATAAAGGATGGGAGGCCGTTGTTGTCAGCGTAAAGGAAAAAGATAACATAGAACTATGGGAATTTGTCGGATCAAAAGAAACAGTCTCGACCGATGATATCTCGACTTCAACCGTCATGGGAGGGATGAGAGATACACTGCCGAGAGTAGTCGATACATTGATAACAGCAGGGCACGAAGTATCTGTATCAGAGATCCCGGGAGAAACCGGATCAGAAGTTTTTAGTGATGACAGTAAAGGAAAAGTGGGTATATTCATAGACGAGCGGCTGGGGTCCGGATCGGCCGACGTGATAATAGACGCTATGGAAAAATTAGCTTATCGTAACGACATATTAGGGAAATTACTCAGTAACGTTGTGATAAAAAGGGGGGATGTGACAGATGTTTCACGCGGACTTGAATATTTTGAAAAGAAGAAAAATATCGGTAAAGAGAATATGGTGATAATAACACGCGATGAGGATATCTCCTTGCTGAAAGATTACGAGGATATCTCTGTAATAACAAAAGTGGATGACACCAAGATGCAGGACGATGCATATTACGATATGGTAAGTATAATACTTTTCACCCTGGCCCGGATGGAAGCTTTTGAATATACGAAAAACGACTTGGTAAAAATGTATAATTCCATACTCAATGCCGAAGAGCTTACCCCGGAGGAGATATTCGATCTGTACTGGGATGGGCTCAGGAACCGCTGTAGGAGCACTATAGTAATCAAATTAGGCCTCCCTGACGCTTATGCGGTGACTGCAGACACAGACCTATACAAAAAGATAGCGGATTATATTGAACAAAACGCCTGATCCTTTCGTGAACGAGGAAACGTAAACAGTCTGAAGGTCTAAAGTCTAAAGTCAAAGGTCTGGAAGCGAGAGGCGAGAGATTAGAGATCCAAAAGACAAAATCCAAAAGTCTAAAAGTTCGAGTTTCTAGGGTATAGCGTTTAGCGTTCAGGGTTTAGGTTTTGGGTTTCATTTTTTTTGGATTTATGCTTTTGTCTTTTTGATTTTTAAACTATACCCTATACCCTCAACCCTGTACCCTCATTTTTTCGCTTCTATCTTCTAATATCTAGTTCGTCCCGTCATTGCACCTGCCCTCCGCAGGGGGGAACGTAGTGAAGCAATCTGTTTCCTGCGCTATTTGTCGAGATTGCTTCGGTCGCTTCCCGTATACCACACAGGGTACACGGCAGTGAACCCTGTGTGGTTCACTGGCTCCCTCGCAAAGACAGAGAACGCGCCCTTTTCGTCCGGCACGGGTCTATTGTCTATAGTCATTGGTCCATAGTCTAATTCAGACCTTTGACTTTTAGACCTTTAGACCGTTCTGCCATGCGCCATGCTCTATGCCCTATGCTGAGTAAAACTAACCCCTAAACCCTAGAACTCCGAACTCTAAACTTTTATTATTTTTATCTTGACAAGTATTTATACTTGCTATATACTTGTTTTATACTTGTTAAGGAAAAGCATAGAAAAAAGAGGTGAAGAGAGTGAGCGGGAAGTTCAGATTAAAATTTTTTGCTACGGTCTCCAATAGAGGGCAGATCTTTATACCTAAAGTACTGCAAGGATATTTTGGTATAAGGAAACGTGATAAGGTAATTTTTATCCTTCAAGATGACGGAAACGTTGTTTTTAAGAAGAAAAGTGAAAAGGAAAAGGAGTGAAAAATGGCTAAGAAAGTACATAAGCACAACTTTACTGTAAACGACAAGCGCAGAGAGAAGAAAAGGACCACGGATTTTATGAGCAAGGGATCCGGGGATCAGTTACTTAAGGTAGTATTCAATACTGTCTATAAAGATCAGGTACGCGCTTTATACAATGCCGTATCAAAGACGAAGTAAGCCAAATAGTAGTATCGTTTTAGGTGTATAGTCCATGGTCTATTGTCAATAGGGCATTACCTTATTGATAATTCTTGACAAACCTATCCAAATGTGATAATTTTACACTTCAGTTTTGTTATTTTAAGCAGGAAATAGCGCTATTTTGCGCCGATAATGGGTGTATGAGAATAAAGGAAATATGATGGCAAAGACAAAAATGTTAAAACATCTGGAAACAGAGCACGAGTGGTACATAATAGACGTGGAAGGCAAAATACTCGGGAGAATAGCTACAAAAATAGCCCGGCTTTTAAGCGGAAAGAACCGGCCGGATTATACTCCCAATGTGGATGCCGGAAGCGGTGTTATAGTTCTTAATTGCGGTAAAGTAAAGGTCACCGGAGCTAAGGAACAGCAGAAAGTGTATAAAAATTTTTCCGGATATCCCGGAGGACAAAGAGAAATAGTGTACAGCAAGATGAGGGAAAAGAATCCGCAGCACATTATGAGACACGCTGTTAAAGGGATGCTTCCGAAGAACAAGCTGGGAGATCTGATGTTAAAAAGGTTAAAGCTATATGAAGGGACACAGCATCCTCATACGGCGCAGCAGCCTAAAGTACTGGATATATAACAATCGAGGCAGGATAATAAAATGGAAAAAATCGTTGAATACGTAACAGTCGGCAGAAGAAAAGAATCCGTAGCCAGAGTAAGGTTACGCCCGGGGACAGGTAAATTCAAGCTCAATAAAAGAGGACTTGAAGATTATTTTCCCAGAGAAACGCATAGGATCATGGTGATGATACCGATGAATTTAACGGGTACAGCCAATAAATATGACGTGATAGCTACTCTTTCCGGAGGCGGTTCTACCGGTCAGGCAGGAGC
>JBDRBI010000014.1:0-6348 GCA_043822885.1 Candidatus Omnitrophota bacterium | reverse complement strand
AAATTCTTCTTTTATTATTTTGCCTTTCCTTTTGGGATCGGCTTCGGCTTCTTTCATGACTTTATGACGCACTGTCGACATCTGCGGTCTGGAATCGGGGGCGATGATCGTAGCCATAATATTGCCGCCGAAAGCGGGACGCGTCTGAAGAAGCAGTTTCTCTTTATCGTCTATATCAAGCCCCGTACAATCCGCCGTAAGACCGGCTCTCAAGGTCACTGCGACACGCGAGATAAGACTGCGTCCTATTGTGGTCGCTCCGCAAAGAACGATCTCGGGTTTATACTTTTTTACAAGTTCGGTAAGTACTTTTGTATAGGGATCATCCTGATACGCTTTTAGTTTCGGGGAATCTACCACATATACTTTATCCGCGCCTCTGGCTATAAGTTCTTTGGAAGCCCGGTCGGTATCGGATCCCAGAAGCACCGCGCAAAGATCAACGCCGAGTTTATCCGCAAGTTCTCTTCCTTTACCCAAAAGTTCGAAAGCTATAGACTGCACTTCCCCTTTTTTCTGTTCAGCGAATACCCATACGTCTTTATACAAAGAGAAGTCGACCGATCTTTTTTCTTCTTTCTCTTCTAGCACTATGGCCTCAAATTCGCACGCTTCTACACACGCGCCGCATAGTGTACATTTGGTCAGATCTATAACCGCCTTTTTTTCTTCCATGATCATAGCGCCGAACAGACACACTTTGATACAGAGTGTACACCCGACACATTTATCATTTATGACTGTTATTAGATCCTTCGCCGGCATCTGCTTTTCTCTTTCTGTTCGTAATAGTTCAATCTGTCATTGCGAGGCCAACTTGTCCCGAGCGAAGTCGAGGGAAGGCCGAAGCAATCTCATTTTACCCCGTTGAGGGATTGCTTCGTCATTCGCTGCGATCACTCCTCGCAATGACGGTTCTATGGTCTATTGTCTACGGTCTATGGTCTAATAAAGACGCCTTACCCTATTATTACTGCTTTTAGCAGACCCGCGAGCTCTTTCGCTGCTTCGGATGGTTCTCCTTCAAGTATACGTCCGCCTCCCCTGGGTTCGGGTGAAAAGACCTTTACTACTCTCGTGGGAGATCCGTCCAAGCCTATCTTGTCTTCGCTGCATGAAAGATCTTCGGCAGTCCATACCGGGATCTCGGCTTTTTTGGCCTTTATTTTACCTTTTAGAGAAGGAAGACGCGGCTCGTTTATCTCTTTGACCACCGTAAAAAGAGCCGGAAGCGGTGTTTCTACTATATCGTACCCCTCTTCCGTCATACGTTCTACCGTAGCCGATAAGGCGCTTATCTTTTCTATCTTCTTTACATAAGTAACCTGCGGCACATCAATATGCATCGATACTCCAGGTCCGACCTGGGCGGTATCTCCATCCGAAGCCTGTTTTCCGCAAAGCACGATCTTTACATCCCCTATTTTTTTGATCGCCTGAGATATCGTATAGCTGGTCGCCCAGGTATCGCTTCCGGCGAACTTTCTATCGCTTAAAAGAATACCTCTATCGCATCCCATAGATATCGCTTCCCGGATAGCCGCTTCGGCTTGCGGCGGGCCCATACTTACGACGATGACCTCTCCTTCGCCTAATCTTTCTCTTATCCGTATCCCTTCTTCTATTGCGTACATATCAAAAGGATTGATGATGGCTTCAACGCCTTCTCTTTTCAACGTATTGGTAACCGGATCTATTTTTACATCCGTTGAGTCAGGGACCTGTTTTATCAGTACTATGATCTTCATTTTTTGGACAGACTTTCCTTTATTAACGCGGAGGCGATAACGCTTCTTTGTATCTGATTCGTACCTTCGTATATCTGTGTTATCTTAGCGTCTCTCATAAGTTTTTCAACAGGGTATTCTTTCATATATCCGTAACCGCCGAATATCTGCACAGCGTCCGTCGTTACCTTCATGGCCGTATCCGAAGCGAATGTTTTGCATATCGCGGAGACCTTGGCTACGTTCTTGGCTCCAGAATCTATCATCCTCGCCGCGGAATATATAAGAGCGCGCGACGCCTCTATCTGTATGGCCATGTCAGCCAGCATGAACTGCACGCCCTGAAACGACGCTATCGATTGCCCGAACTGTCTTCTTTCACGAGCGTAATTTACGGCTTCATCCATGGCTCTCTGCGCTATTCCTAAAGCCTGCGCCGCGACACCGGGCCTGGAGTAATCGAATGTTTTCATCGCGATTATAAAACCCAGCCCCTCTTTACCCAAGAGATTTTCCTTAGGCACTTTGCAATCCGTGAAAATGACTTCTCTTGTCGCTGATCCTCTTATCCCCAGTTTGTCTTCTTTTTTACCGAAACTTAATCCCGGGGTGCCCTTTTCTACTATAAAAGCGCTCGCGCCTCTGGGCCCTTTTTCTTTATTTGTCATGGCAATAACGGTGTAGATCTCCGCTTCGCCGCCGTTGGTTATCCATTGTTTTGTTCCGTTAAGAATATAATGATCGCCGTCTTTTTTAGCGGTTGTCTTTATGCCTCCGGCATCGGAACCGGCTTCGGCTTCCGTAATACAAAAAGCGGCAAGTTTTTTACCCGAAGCTATATCCGGCAGATACTTCGCTTTTTGCTGGTCATTAGCATAGAGAAGTATCGGATATGTGCCGAGCCCTGTTGCCGCAAATGATAGTGATATACCCCCGCATCCCCATGACAGCTCTTCCGCGGCTATGGCCATTTCAAAAACCCCGCCGCCCATACCGCCATATTCTTCGGGGATATAGACCCCGCATATATCGGATTCCGCTAATATTTTAACGATATCCCAGGGAAACTCGCCATTTTCGTCATGTTCGGCAGCGACAGGTTTGATCTTCTCTTCCGCTATTTGATGACAAAGATCTTTGATCATTTGCTGTTCTTCCGTTAAAAGATAATCCATATCCTCGCTTCTCCTTTTTTGAAATATTGTTCCGCGCTAGGCACCTATACGACATAACGTTTGACAACAAGAGTAACATTGTGCCCGCCAAAACCCAAAGAATTGCTTATAGCGGCGTTAACCGCCTTTTCCCTGGCCTCATTGGGAACGTAGTCTAGGTCGCAATCAGGATCGGGAAATTCGTAGTTTATAGTAGGGGGGATAACTTTTTCGGTTATAGCTTTTGCGCACGCAATAAGTTCCGCGGCGCCTGTAGCTCCCAAAAGATGCCCTGTTACTCCTTTGGTGGAACTGACTGCTAATTTATACGCATGATCACCAAAAACCGTCTTTATCGCGCCTGATTCCATCTTATCATTAAGAAGAGTAGAAGTCCCATGCGCGTTAACGTAATCTATGTCCTCGGGATTAAGCTCCGCGTCTTCAAGGGCTTTTTTCATGCATCTTATGGCGCCATCTCCGTCAGGGGACGGCGCGGTCATGTGGTAAGCGTCTCCGCTCATGCCGTATCCCACTATTTCGCAATATATGTGCGCGCCTCTCTTCCTCGCGCGCTCTTCCTCTTCTAATATAACAACGGCCGCTCCCTCACCCATAATGAACCCGTCTCTCTCTCTATCAAAAGGACGAGACGCTCTCAGAGGATCATCATTACGTGTAGAAAGAGCTTTTAACGCGCAAAATCCTCCGAATCCCATCCTTGTTATTGCCGCTTCTGTCCCTCCCGCGGCCATAACATCGGCATCTCCCCTCTGGATCAATCTAAAAGCATCACCTATGGAATGACTGGCTGTCGCGCAAGCGGTAACTGCCGCTGAATTCGGTCCCCTAAAACCCAGTTCTATGGAAACAAGACCGGAAGCCATATTCACTATCAGCATAGGTATAAGAAAAGGCGACATACGTGACGCGGCTTTACTTTCGTCGGGAGTCTCTAGGTATTTTTTATATTCGGATTCTATAGTGTGGAGCCCGCCTATTCCCGATCCTATATACACCCCGGCTCTTTCCATGCAAAGGGTCGTAAGATCTAACCCGGCGTCTTCCACCGCCATCTTTGCGGCAGCTATAGCGTACTTGACAAAGGGATCAAAACGCTTTTCTTGTTTGGAAGTTATGTATTTTAGGGCGTCAAAATCTTTGATCTCCGCCGCTATCTGCGAAGAAAAGGGAGTTGGGTCAAAAGCCTTTAAACGAGCTACGCCTGTCTTGCCGTTTATAACAGCATCCCAAAAATCATTAACATTATTCCCTACGGGAGTGACAGCACCCACTCCCGTAAGGACTACTCTTCTTTTTGGCATATTTATATTGTGGGAGGTTAATTAGTTATTATTTTGCGGCTTTCTCTTCGATATATTTGACCGCTTCTCCGACTGTGGTCATTTTTTCGGCATCTTCGTCAGGTATTTCGGCGCCGAATTCTTCTTCTAGAGCCATAACCAGCTCTACCGTATCCAAAGAATCCGCTCCTAGATCATCAATGAACTTGGCTTCTTCTTTAACTTCTTCAGCTTTTACACCAAGCTGTTCCGCAACGATCGCCTTTACCTTTTCCGATATTTCTGACATTTGTCCCTCCTATTTTTTTAACTACATTGATTAACCGTTTACCTCATTCGCTATCGCTCCATGTCACACTTTCTTGTCATTGCGAGGCTGGAGAATCCAGCCGAAGCAATCTCCTTTATCCCCATCACCTATATGCGTTCACTTCGTTCACTGAGATCCTTCGTCTCTCCCTCGCATGTGCTCGGGTTCGCTCTGGCTCCCGTCATTGCGAGGCTGGAGAATCCAGTCGAAGCAATCTCCTTTATCCCCATCACCTATATGCGTTCACTTCGTTCACTGAGATCCTTCGTCTCTCCCTCGCATGTGCTCGGGTTCGCTCTGGATGAATTCGGCCTTATAACTTATGTTCGCTATCGCTCCATAAGTTATGACCTCATTCACATTACCATTCCGCCGTCTACTTTAACTACCTGACCGGTTATATATGCGGAGTCTTCACTTGCAAGAAAAAGCGCTAACTTTGCCACATCCTCAGGGCTACCCATACGTCCTAGGGGAACATGTTCCAGCAGCTTTTCTTTGGTGTCTTCCGTTAGCTTATCGGTCATATCCGTCTGGATAAAACCGGGTGCTATAGCATTGATATTTATATTGCGCGAGCCGAATTCTTTGGCGACAGTTTTAGTCAAGGCTATCAAACCGCCTTTACTGGCCGCATAGTTTGCCTGACCGGGATTGCCCATTATACCTATTATAGAAGCCATATTTATTATCTTTCCGCTTCTGGCTTTCATCATAGGCCGCGAGACCGCTTTGATGCAGTTAAATGCCCCCTTTAAATTGACATTTATTACCGCATCCCACTCGCTTTCTGACATCCTAAGCACAAGATTATCCTTAGTGATGCCGGCATTGTTGACAAGTATATCCAATCTGTTGAAATTGTCAAGAATTTTCTTGATAAATCCGTTGACTTCTTCGACCGAAGTCACGTCGACCTTCTCTGTTATGACTTTTCGTCCCGTAGAACTCGTGATCTCCTTCTTGGTTTCGGCTAAAGCCTCCTCGTTCACGTCGCATATCGCGAGATCCGAACCCTCTTTGGCAAAAAGAACGGCTATTTCCTTACCGATACCCCGGGCGGCTCCGGTAATGAGAGAGACTTTGTTTTCCAGTTTCATAGAACTCCCTTCTGTGATTAGATCGATAAGACAAAATTTCATTGTCCCGGGTAGATTTTAGCAACAAAAGGAGTTTTGTCAAGGTTTTTCAGGGTAAATTGAGGTCTTTTAAGACTTGTTTTTCTTCTCGATAGTTCTTGAAAAGCCGCCTCCGGTCAAGGCATCGATATACGCTGTGAGTTCCTCTGCTTTCAGCAATTTATCCGCTCTTTCTTTAGAGTATATTTCAGGAGAATTCGCGTACTTTTCCTTTAACATATGCGTTTCAAGTAACACTCTTTTTCTTTCGAAGTAAAGACGCGTAACTTCCTCAAGCACCTCTTCTCTGAGCTGGACCATAAGTTTGCTTCTGACATCTATACTGGTTTGAGAATCATTCCAGACAATATCCGAAAGATCCCATGAAACGTCTACCCCCCAATCATTACTGATCTGGCGGGGTCCTTCTACTGTATATGAGGTCGTGGCACTTTTGTATATTTCTATATTTTCGTCATTGGATTCCGAAAAGCTTAAACTAAGTTTCGGGAAAAATGCTTTCCACCTTACTTCTTCCCTCCACCTCTTTATTTTTTCATGACTTACTTCGGCGTATTCTATAGCCATCTCCTGTACTTTTTGTACGGATATTTCCCGGTCCGATAAAACATCGTCATACGGCATCTTTTCCTTTGTCATATCATCAGGTTCTATTTTGCTCAGTCTGCCGCCTGATCCTACCCACAAACATTTTTTTCCGCCTTCATCAGTTTG
>JBDRBI010000013.1:0-11928 GCA_043822885.1 Candidatus Omnitrophota bacterium | reverse complement strand
TTATTTTACTTTTTATAACGGCTATTGTCTGGAACACGGTCGGATGGGATTCTATCCTGCGATTTTCTTCGACTTTTATTGAGCCCGGGATAGCGGTTCTTCCCAGATCGTTCCTCTCAAGATCCACTATCATCAAAAGTTCCGCTGAGTCTTTTATGCTGGAGTTCAGAGCGTTCTTGAGACAAAGATCTTCTTCGGGAGTCTCGCCGCGCGGACGTGTGCCCTTCATCGGGCGGGTTTCCGCGAAACCGCCGGATATTTTAAGAAATAGTTCCGGAGAAGAAGATATTATCTGATGATCGCCGTAATTTAAAAACGCGCTAAAAGGCGAGGGATTTATATTATTGAGTCTTGTGTAAAGGCTGTAAGGGGAAAGAGGCCATTCGGCTTTGAACCGTTGAGATAAGCATACTTGATATATATCGCCGTTCCTTATATATTCCAAAGCTTTTTTAATGGCTTTGATATAATCCTCTTTTGAAAAATTAGAAGACAGAGAGGTTCTGTCTTTACGGGAGAAAGACTTGGGCTCGGGAGCGTTACCGGCATTTTTTAGTATTTTCTTTACTCTGTCCGTTACTTCTTTTGCCGCGAGACGATCTTTGCCACCGGTTTCCAGAACGCTGATATGTAACACTTCAGGATCATTCTTATCATGTATCAGTACGGTCCGGTATATAACAAAATACAGATCCGGCAGATAAAGGTCATCTTGCGCGGTAGAAGGAAGTTTTTCAAGCCGATCCTTAAGGTCATATCCGAAATATCCTATACCTCCTCCTATGAAAGGGAAGGGAGTATTGTTTTTGACGTGATAGATCTTTAAAAGTTCGTCCAGTATATCGAACGGGTCCTCTTGAATAATAATATCCTCTTTGTTAAAGGAAAGTATCGTGTCTTTGGAATGCTCCCCGGAAGACGGACTTTTTATTTTGATCATAGGATCAAGACCGATAAAAGAGAAACGGCTTTGGTCCGTCATAAGGGAACTGTTCAGGAAAGCGGCATCCGGTTCGGTCTCGAAACACGAAAAAACATCTTCTATCGGCAGAGATATTTTAACGCGTTCTATCGCCGGTTCGGGTCCTATTTTGGGAAGAAGGTCTTTCATTGATATGTTTTCAAAGTTTCAGCAATGGCTTTAGTAATAAGGTCGGGGGTAGAGGCTCCGGCCATAATGCCGACTCTTTTTGCTCTTTTGAACCACGTTTTTTTTAAGTCCTTATCGGATTCGATCCAGTAAGTATTTTTATTTATACCGCGGGATATCTGGTAAAGGCGTTTTGTATTGGCGCTTGTTCTTGATCCGATGATAAGTACAATGTCGTTCTCTTTCGGCAAAGTCCGTATCTCATTTTGTTTTATTACCGTTGTTCCGCAGGTAGTGTTATAAAGTTTTGCTTCAGGGATGATCTTTTGTATGCGTTCGGTGATCTTAAATATATTATCCGTATCCTGCGTAGATTGAGTTATAATAGCGGCTTTTTTTATCCCGGAAAATATATTATGGGATACATCCGACGGTTTTTCAAGAGTGATCGGACGGTTTTTGAGCTGTCCGGCTATTCCTTTTACTTCATCGTGCCCGGAGTCACCGATTATAATGATCTTATTGTTCTTTTCCAGGCGTTGAGCGATCCTGTATATATTTTTGACCTTCGGACAGGTGGCGTCCGTTACGGTATACCCGCATTTACGCGCTTTAGAGAATACCTCTTTAGGCGCTCCGTGAGAACTTATGATCAAGTTGGTATTTTTTGTTTTTTTTATATAACGTATCCTTTTGATGCCTTTTTTTTCTAGGTCTCTCACCACAAAACTGTTATGGACGATATCACCCAGAACGCGTACGTTCCCTTTTTGTTCACAGAGTTTATTGCTTATGTCTATCGCGCGTTTTACGCCGAAACAAAACCCGGAACTTTTCGCGATATTGATCTTAAGCATATTACGGTCTCTCCCCGTGAAGTAAGACGCGTTTTTCTAAAAGGCAGGTCTTTTTATCCAGTTCGTTCACGAATTGTTCGAGAAGAGTTCTGTAGATAGCTTTAATTTTCAGACCCGATATGATTTTTTTAGACAGGGAAGTGAACCGTTTTATCTCATTCAGGCAGTATATACCCGATCCGGAAGACCTTATAAGTCCCAAAATGACAGATATATCTTTTTTGGTCTTATTTTTTTTATCTAATAAGGAAGATATTGCTTTTTTGCCTCTTTTATCCAAACGGGCATAAGTGTCCTGCATAAGGAGGGTCCGTTTGGATTCTTCCAGGTCCTTGAAAGGCGGTTTTCCGGTTTCATCCGAGAATAGAAAAATATCCAGCAAGTCATCCTGTATCTGAAAACCTTGGCCTAAAAGACATCCTAATCTTTCAAGTTTAGACGTTTCACTTTTTCGCGCTCCGGCTAATGTGCTTCCTATAAGAAGCGGTCCCTCAAAAGTATATTTGGAGGTCTTCATTCTGTAAGTGAACAGAATATCATTTTTGGTTATCTTATCTATTTTCTTTGAATCGTTAACGACATCGATATATTCTCCCAAACCCGTATATGCGGCTGTGTCCGCCAGTATGCTTACGGCGTTCATTATGTTCTTAGGGTCTTCTTTAACTTGCGAAAGTTCTTTGATCGCCATAGAAAAGACTATATCACCCGTTACGATGCTGAGATCATAGCCGAGTTTATCATGCGGCGGCACTTTATAGATCTTATTGAAAAGCCGGTGTAAAGAAAGCTGCCCCCGTCTTAAGTCGGAGTTGTCTATAACATCATCATGCATCAAAAGGAACGAATGCAATAGTTCCATGGAGAGAGAAGATCGGATAAGGCGGGGGCGGTCTATTTTTCGCTTTTTCGTGTAACCCAAATAACTCAAAAGAAAGAAGATCGGTCTTATTCTTTTTCCCGGTCTTTTTAAAAAATCCTTGATACCGTCATGAAGCAGGGGAGAAGACTTTTTGATGTAAATCCCCAAAGGAGAGGTATTTATGAGGCGGATCAAGTCCTTATCTATATCTTTTTTCAGTTCTTCCAGCATGCCAAATACTCTATCATAAGTTCCCGGCGCGGGCAATAGTTAATGGAAGGGAGAGAGAATAGGTCACTAGTCACTAAGTCACCTAGTCACCAGTAAATAGAAAATAGAAGCGTAGGGGCGGACCCCCGTGTCCGCCCTTTTATTATCGGAGACAGAACCGAATTTTTTAATGATAGTGTAACATATTGTGGGCATTTTCACGGATCGTCATCCCCGCGGAAGCTAATTGTCATCCCCGCGGAAGCTAATTGTCATCCCCGCGAAAGCGGGGATCTAGACAGAGAAGAACTTATTCTGATTCCCGCTTTCGCGGGAATGACACCTTTTCTGGATTCCCGCTTTCGCCCTTCGCTACCGCTCAGGGCTTGCGGGAATGACACATTGGAAAGTGCCCAATTATCTTGACACTACTTTTTTAATCAAAAATTTGACAAGAAAAAAATTTTATGGTAAATTTTTCATTAAAAGAAAAACACACATTTCAGAAGTTTTTTGTATGTTCATTATTGCTCCAATAATGAGAAAAGCAAAAAAAACAGAGAAAAAAAACAATTTATGCAGGAGGGGATATGATAGAGGCAAAGAATATTTCTATGCGTTACGGTTCAACGGTCGCGCTGGATAATGTTTCATTTTCCGCGAAGGACGGTGAGGTCCTGGGATTGGTCGGCCCCAACGGAGCCGGAAAATCCACTCTTATGAGGATCCTGACCACTTTTATCTGCCCTACCGAAGGAACGGCTAAGATAGACGGATATGATATCCGGGAAAAGCCCCTTGAGGTGAGAGAAAGGGTCGGGTATATGCCTGAGACGGTCCCTCTATACGTGGATATGCGTGTTGACGAGTACCTTATTTTTGTCGGAAAGACCAGGGATATAAAGGGAAAGAAACTAGAAGAGCGGCTCGGGTGGCTGAAAAAAGTTTGCGGAATAAGAGATGTATGGAAACATCAGATCAATGAGCTGTCGAAAGGATATCGCCAGCGTGTGGGACTTGCGCAAGCCCTGATCCATGACCCAAAAATAGTCATTCTCGATGAACCGACTTCGGGGCTGGATCCTTTGCAGATAATGGGCATACGCCGTCTCATAAAAGATCTGGCGAAAGAAAAGACGGTGCTATTTTCTACGCATATATTACAGGAAGTGGAAGCTCTGGCGGATAGAACTGTCATTATAAACTGCGGAAAGATCATATCCCAGGGGACAAAAGAGGAGTTAATAAGAAGCGCGGAAAAGTACCGGACCTATGTTCTGGAGGTCAAAAAGGACAAAAAGGATGTCAATGAGGCTTTATCGGGCATATACGGGGTGAAAGACCTGAAAATTAAAGAGGAACATGAAAACGGGTTCGCCGTATTCGAGATAAAATGTTCATTCGAGGACGACGGCGTGTTGGAGGACATTAACGCCGTTATCGCCGAAAAAGATTGGGTCGTAAAAAAATTGGCCGAACGCGCGTACAGTATGGAAGAGATATTCATATCTCTCCTGGGAAAAGACAGAAAATAAGATCTTAGATAAAACGGAGGGCGCTATGAAAAGACTAAGCTGTTGGCAGAACATATTCAGAAGAGAATTCCTCTCATATTTCAATTCACCCATCGCGTATACGTTCATTATAGTTTTTGTGATGTTCCTTTCGGGGATGTTCATGTCTAATTTCTTCCTCATCGGCAACGCCGATATGCGTTATTTTTTTCAATTAGCGATATTGGTCATATGCGTCTTCATTCCCGCAATAACCATGAAGACGTGGGCGGAAGAGAAAAGCGGCAACACTTTTGAACTTTTGTTGACGTTCCCCGCCGAAACATATCAGCTTGTCCTGGGTAAATTTATCGCCGCATTAACTTTTTACATCACCGCTATCGCAGGAACGATGTTCATCCCTTTGATACTTTTTATGGTAGGCAAACCCGACGCCGGGCCCATAATAGGCGGTTATTTGGGACTTATATTCGCCGGAGCGTTCTTCCTCAGTATAGGAATATTCGTATCGGGTCTATGCAAAGATCAAGTAGTCGCCTTTATCGGCGGGATGATAGTGTGTTTTTCGTTCTATCTTTTAGGGCTCGATTTTACGGCGGCCACGATCGACGGTTGGATACCGGGATTAGGGAGTTTCATGAAAGAATATTTCGGGATGACGGACCATTTTACGAGTTTTGCTAAAGGCGTGATCGACGGCAGGGACATTGTGTATTTTGTTTTTATGACCGCTATATTCCTGGGGCTGAATATATTCTCGCTTGAGGACAGATTGAGACCTAAAGCCAAGGTCTTTCTTTCGGCGGCTGTGGGAATATGCGCGGGGATAGTTTTGATGGTAAACTTTATAGTATCGGATATGCCCTTAGGTAGATCCGATCTTACCCATGATAAGTTGTACACCGTCACCAAAGCCGCAAGAGGCATATTAAAGTCTCTCAAAGCGCCTGTTACGGTTAAATTTTACATCTCACCTAAAGAAAAGATGCCTACGTCCTTCAAGAATATTGAGCAGGATATGCGGGATAAATTGGATGAATTTAAGACAATATCCAACGGCAAGCTTGACTACAAGATATATCATATGCAGACAGCGGAATCGGAAAACTCCGGAACGTCCGATAAAGAAACTTCTTTGGAAGAAAAACTTCAAACAAAAGGCATATACCCTTTTCAGGTACAAAGCATAGAAAAAGATGAGATGGGTATAAAAAAGATATATTCCGCCGCGGCCATAGCCTACAAAGAGAAGAAAGAGGAGATCATCCCGAATATAACCAATCAGAACCTGGGAAGATTCGAATACGAACTCATGTCCAAGATATACAGGCTTACATTGGAAAAACGGCCCAAAGTAGTTTTGTTCGCGCCGTACGAAGAAAAAAGGATACCGGAAGAGAAATTGGCTTTTCTCAGACAATTTGGGCAGAACGTTCCGCCTGAATACAGGGAAGATGATTATAAAATATTGGAATCCGTTCTGAATTACGAAGAATATGACGTCGCGAGGATACGTCTTTCCGAAGAGGAACCTATCCCCGAGGATACCGACACGCTGATCGTTATAGAACCGAAAGATGTGACGGAGAGACAGATGTACGAAATAAACCGTTTTCTCTGTGAGGGCGGGAACGTAATAATAGCTTATCAGGGATATGAGTATGACTACACCGTCTCCAGCATGAGGGGTATAGAGATCTTACCCAGAAAGCTTTCCGGCGGGGTGGACGTTCTTCTTGAGGGGTACGGAGTATCTTTGAACAAAGATACATTGATGGATGAAAGAATGGAGATACTTTCAGTGACAAAAGAAGCGAACTCGCCGTTCTTTTCCGTTTCGGCTCCCGTGAAAGCGCCTATGCAGATAATGGTAAATCAGGATACGATGAACCAGGGGATATCCATTACAAGCAGATTGAATCCTCTGTTCTATCTATGGGGGTCGGCCCTGGATACCGACGACAAAGTAATAAAGGACAACAATATCAAGAAAACAGTTCTTTTTACCTCGAGTGACAAGAGCTGGACGGTCCCGTATCATCCAGGGGCCTTTACGCAGGCGGATATGGACATAAAAGGACATAGAGACAGCGCGGGTCCCAAAACGTTATCAGTGCTGCTGGAAGGGGAGTTCCCGGATCTATATAAGGATAAAGATGTGCCTGAATGGAAAAAACCCGAAGAACAGGATGAGAGTTTCGAGAAAGCCGAAAAGGCTAAAAGCGAAGAGGACGGAACGCCGGATATCAAACCCGGGAAACTTCTTGTCGTGGGATGTTCCAGGATGTTCGAGAATGATATTGCCAAAGCGGGAGGCATAGTCATGTTCTTTACAAATTGCGTGGATACTCTGACACTCGGGGGAGATCTTATAAGCATACGGAGCCATCAGCCTGTTAACCGGGCCGTGAAAGAAATAAGAGCGGAAGCGCGGTTATGGTATAGATTTTTCGCCGTATTTTTTGTGCCGATCTTACTTATTGTTTACGGGACCGTAAGGATGATACTAAGGAAGCGCGAAAAAGAACAATACATAAAAGAAATATTAACAAATAGCGAGGTGTTATCATGAAGGCCAAGAATCTGATGATCCTGTGCGCCGTTTTCATCTGTCTAGTCGGGTTGATCCTGATAAAAAAGACCGTTAAAGAAGAGGTTCCTACCGAGGAAGTCCTGGAAATGATAACGAGTCCCGGGATCGCTTTGGAAGAACTTGATAAGGTGAAGATATATTTCGAGAATGCGGACAAAAATGTAGAGATATCAAAAATAACGGAGATTTGGCAGGATACAAAGTACGGTCTTCACGCGGACAAAAACGCGCTGGACCTATTGATCAAAAGCGTGAACGAACTTAAGGGAGAAATACGATCGGAAGACGGCGCTATTCTTCCGGATTACGGAATTACCGATGAAGAGGGGCTGCATATAGTGCTAGGCAAGAACGGGGAAGATCTTAGGCATCTCATAGTAGGGACACATAAGCCTTCGGGGAATGAGATATTTGTACGTTTTGCGGGAAATAATAGAGTTTATAACGCTGAAAGCAGATTAGCCGCGGATCTAGGTTTTTGGGGAGATATAAAAAGCGAAAATCTCAACACGGACAAATGGACAGATAAACATATGTTTTCTGTTGATGCGGAAAATATATCGGGGTTCAAAATAACGAAGAAAAACGCCCTTTCGGAAGACGTAATAGCGGATATATACCGTAAGGACGTCGAGGGCGGCAGAAAATGGGAGAGTCCGGAAGAATATCCGTTCACTATCAGCGCTTCTAAAATAAAGGAATATTTAAAGACTTTAAATATTCTCACTTTTTCGAAAGTAACGGATAATGAAGACGGACATTTTGATGGTGATACGGTGGAAATGGAACTTACCCGGGATAACGGTGAGATCGTCATAATGATCAGAGGGGATAAGGACGAAAACGGAATTAATTATTACGTTAAGAACACGGCATTTAACTGTCTGTTTTTAGTACCGGTAAAACGGTTCGATAATATTGTAAAAACGAACGGAGATCTTTTTACGGATGACCCTTTTGGTATCGAAAAGAACGGTCTGAGCGGCATGGAGATCCGTCTCACCGACGGCAATAAAGACATAAATATCTCAAAAAATGAGGAGAACGATCAGGTCAAATGGGTAAAAACGGACGGAACGGAGATTTCGAAAAGCACAATCGACAAACTAACGGAGGCATTAAAGAAAATGCACCTTATGACCGGTGACGACGGAATAAAGAAAGGGAAAAGTATACTTACTGTTAACCTTATGCAGCCAGAGAAAGTCTGGGACATCGATATACTCGAGAGTGTGACTATCGACTCTAAAGGGTACGATCGAGTGATCGTTTCGGGCTCGGATAAAGCATATTACGCGGAAACGCAGGAGATAGATAAGATGATAGACGCGGTAAAGGAGATGGAGTAGGAGTCGAGAAGATAGAAGATAGAGGGCAGAAGGTAGAAAAGAGAAAACGTAGGGGCGGACCTATGTGTCCGCCCTTTTATTATCGTTCATATTTTCCAGGCCAGGCCTGGTATCTGTAAAAAAAGAAAATAGAAAGTGTAGGGGCTGGTTACCCCGCCCTTAAAGTATCGGGGACAGGTGGCCTCACGAACTGGGGGACAGGTACGATCTTAAAATCCTAAACGGTACAAAAGAAAACACAGTTTAAAAGTTAAAAGGTTAAAAGGTTTTAAAAGTCCAAAAGTAGAAAAATAAACGTTCTTTACATGAAGCCGTGAACCACACAGGGTTCATGGCCGTATACCCCGTGTGGTATACGGCAAAAAGAACACAACAGATGCAGAAAAACGTTACTTTACTGCAACCGTTTTGAAAGAGAAGAACCTGTAAATTAACAGCACAGGTTCTAAAATAGGCAGGAAATACAAACTTTACAAGTAAACCAACCCAAAGCGGTTGATCATGCTTTAACGAAATAACCGTACGATCGCGAACCGGGTTAAGGAAAAATATGATAGAAAAAATTGACTCTAGGGAGCGAAGCGAAGCAATCTCATAAGGGATTGCTTCGTCGGCCGATGGCCTTCTCGCAATGACAGAGTGAATATCTTCTCTATTGCAAAAAAGCGGCAATAATGTTAATATCAGCCTTGAATTCAGAACCTATTTCCTCTGGCTATGGCCATTTGGAACGATAAAGAGATAAAGAGATGAGGAGACATTAGTATGAAACCCAAAAAGAATTTTAGATCACGGCCTAAAAAGACAGGCGCTAGAAAGGTGCAGAAGATAGCGTCACAGAAGAGAAGGCTTATCGCGATCGGGCATACGGAAGAAAAGCTCAAAAAGATGAATTCTGTCGAGATACGCACCCTGATCAAAGTGTCCGCTACAAAGAAAGCGGTCAGGAAGAGAGCAGAGAAGAAGACGACCTAGTTATCAGTCACCAGGTCACCAGTCACCCCCTCGACTTCGCTCGGGACAAGCAGGTCACCAGAAATTGAAGTTAGAAACGAGAGGCGAGAAAGTTCATAGTTATGAGTTCGGAGTTCGGAGTGATTGACCGATACGCTATCTTTAATTTAAAATCCAAAAGTACTGAAACCCGAACGCTATACCCTAGAAAGAGATGCGAGAAGGTAGGGGAAGAAGCGAGAAAATAGAAGTTAGAACGGAAAAATGCAAATTTAGATATAAAAAGGGACGTCACCATCTTGGTGGACGTCCCTCTTTACTTTCGAAAGAAATTGCGTATCAGTCGATCACTCCGAACTCATAACTCTGAACTCTTAGACTGTTCTACCCACAACTTATTATAAAATCTCAGACTTTTCTCGGCTATATGGGTCCAGGCGAATTTTTCTCTGGCCAATTTTAAACCGTTCTTTGCTAATTTTTTCCGGAAAGCATTTTTCCTATTCAAAGTTTTAAAGGCGGAACTTAAATTCTCTCTGTTTGAGGGATTAACTATCAGACAGTTTTCGCCGTTTTTAAGATATTTTCTTATTCCGGCACGGTTACTTACTATAACGGGAGTACCGCAGGCCATGGCTTCTGCGGTGGTCATTCCGAAAGGTTCGAATCTTGACGGCAGAACAAAAAATTTTGCTTTTCGATAATATGACTGCAGCAGTTTATTGGGAATATGATGCGTAAAGAAAACCCGGCTCTTTATCTCTCTTTTTTTGACAATATTTTTCAGTTCTCTAATAAGTTTCTTTTCTTTGGGTTTAGGGTTCTTGGATCCTCCGCCTATAACAAGAAAAAGATCTTTAGCCTTTGTGACTATTTCAGCGAATGCTTTCAAAAGATAAGGAAGGCCTTTATTCGTGTCGAGCCGTCCGACCCAGAATATATAGTTTTGAGGGACGTCTATTGATCTTTCTTTTTCGCCTCTTTTTAGAGGACGGTATATGCTTGTATTAACCCCCGCGGGCAGGACTATATGATTTTTGCCGGTATATCCGTACAATTCTTTCGAATTTTTTACCATCTCGGAACTGGTCATGACAAGCGCTTTTGTCTTTTTGTATATTATCTTTTCACAGCGTATTCTCTCTTTAAAACGGTATAGATGTTCCATTTCCTTGGGATCACCACCCATATGATCTCTTTTCCAGGCTCCCAAAGAATGGAATGTATGTACAAAAAAAGATCCCAGAGGTTCCGTCAGTTTCATTGCCACATAACCGGCATCCCAGTAATGAGAATGGAAGATATCATATTCAAGACCGTTTTTTTTGATAAATCTTTCCATATTGCGCGCAAGTGTATCAAGGTAAGGCAGAAGTTTCTCTTTTGGTATGAATTTTTTACCTCCGCATGGTATGCGTATTATCCTTACGCCTTTCGCGACGCGTGAAACGGTCTTTTTATTCTGGAATTGACGCGTATAGATGTCCACTTTTACGCCCATTTTGGCCAAGGCCTTGGAAAACTCCAAGACGTAGCTCACTTGACCGCCTGTATCGGTCTTTCCTAATACCGGATCAGGGTCGACATATCCATGTATTGTGAGCATGCATATTTTTCTTATACGCTTCTTCATTATCTGTATACCTTTCGTATAAATAATGATACAATACTGTTCGAATATATCATATTTACATATAATACCGGTTAAGGCAACTTTTAAATGAAAATATCATGGAAAAAAGTATAAAAGATAATCAAGAGGTCATACAAGAGTTAAAAGACTCTTTTATGCATAACCGCAAATATTCTCTCGCTAAAGATGTCTATACCGCTACTGAATATGATAATTACCGGTCTATGGCGATGGCTATTAGGGATCATCTGATAGATAAATGGATCCTTACCCAACAGAGATATCATGATGAAAATTGTAAAAGAGTGTATTATTTTTCACTCGAATTTCTGCCGGGACAACTACTCGGCAATAGCATACTCAATTCCGGCCTTGAAGAAGAAAGCAAGAAGGCCATGGAAGAATTGGGTCTGAGCCTTGAAAGACTTTATGACCAAGAGAAAGACCCCGGTCTCGGCAACGGAGGGCTCGGACGTTTGGCTGCGTGTTTTCTGGACTCGATGGCGACGCTAGGAATACCCGCCACCGGATACGGTATAAGATATGATTACGGTATATTTAAACAGAAAATAGTGGATGGCTACCAGGTAGAAGTGCCGGACGAATGGCTTAAATTAGGTAATCCATGGGAGTTTGAAAGACCCGAATATTCCATAAAAGTACATTTTTACGGTACAACGGTAAAACGGTCCGATGAAAACGGCGCTTTACGGGTGGACTGGGTTAATACCAGGGACGTGCTGGCTGTAGCGTATGATACTCCGGTGCCGGGATTCAAGAATTCCGTGGTCAATAATTTAAGGCTCTGGTCGGCCGGGAGTACGGAAGATTTTGATTTTGAATACTTTAATGACGGGGACTACATA
>JBDRBI010000012.1:0-26741 GCA_043822885.1 Candidatus Omnitrophota bacterium | reverse complement strand
AACAGTCCCGGACTAGTATAATAGAGAAATAAGCTTTAGTCCGGGACTGTTATTTTGTATGTGCACACTCCTTGCTCATAACACTTTACACATTACACATAACACAAACTTCAGCCTTTTGTCCTTTGGATTTTGCCTTTTGGATTTCTATCTTCTCGCCTCTCGCTTCTCCCTTCCACCTACCATTTGCTATTCACTATTAAAGGCACATATGTTATCATGGTGCAGGTACCAGGCCGGGACAAGTGCAAGTACTAGGCCGGGACAGATACCAGGCCGGGACAAGTACTAGGCCGGGACAGATACTAGGCCCGGCCTGGAAAATGTGTCCATCCGCCGTTTACTATTAACCGCGCATATGCTATTATGTCTTAAACGGATAAGGAGGAGAGTTATGCCTAGAAAATATGATGATATAAGTTCCCAAGCTTTAAAAGATGCCGCGGAAATGATGTGCGTCGCGGCTCGTACCGCGCCAAAGACCTGCGGTAAAGATAATCTTGTAATAGCTATTCTGGAAAAGTCGGAAAAACAAAAGGTTATCACCCGCATGGAAGAAATAGCTAAAAGGGATAATAGGCCCAGCTGTATGAGAGACGCCGGCAACATAAAGGATTCCGACAACATAGTTATCATCGCCACAAAAAGATCCGCGTTAGGTTTAAATTGCGGTTTTTGCGGGTATCCGACATGTGAGGTTCTTTCAAAAACAGAAGGAATATGCGCTTACAATTCAATGGACCTGGGTATAGCTTTAGGGTCGGCTTCTTCTCTTGCGGGAAGGTATCATATCGATAATAGGCTTATGTTCTCAATAGGAAAAGCTGTTATAGAGCTTGATCTCTTGGGCAAAGGTATTGTACAAGCCATAGGTATCCCCTTGTCCGCCACAGGAAAAAATCCATTCTTTGATAGAAAATAGAAAACGCTTATCCGTCATTGCGGCCATAGCGAAGCGATTCCACAAAGACCGGGGCATATTCTGCGCGCCTCACAAAATTTCTCCGTTTTTTTTATGTTTCAGGAGTAGAAAAACAAAGAAGCGTAAATTATTCTCATACTTTTGCGGTGAGAAATTTTATTCTGTGCTCGAACATACCCCTCTTAAGGGACGTTTCCTGTTTTAAGCACAGACCAGTCCCCAATTTTGTTCTCAGACATGTCCCCTACCACTTTTCTTACCTTTTTTTCAAGACTATCACTAATTAGCTTTTGAATTTGAAGGGGACACATCTGTGCTTATTTTTAGGACAGGTCTGTACTTATTTTAGAAAACGTCCCTTATGCCCTTAGGAAAAAATCCATTCTTTGATAGGTAGTTTAGAAGACAGAAAGTAGAAGGTAGAAAATAGAAAACGCTTATCCGTCATTGCGAGGGACCGCAGGTCCCGAAGCAATCCCATGTGCTATGAGATTGCTTCGTCGTTCGCTTCGCTCACTTCTCGCAATGACAGTATGCATATAAAAAAAGGGACATAATTCTTTTTTGAATTACGTCCCTTTTTTATCTACCTTCTACCCTCTACCTTCTATACTTCCTTCGTCTCTTCGCTAATTTCTTCTTCCGGTGTTACAGGCGCTGCTTCTTCTGCCGCTATCTCAGGTGCTGCTTCGGCTTCAGGTGCTTCGGGTGCTACTTCGGTTTCAGGTGCTGTTTCATCTTTCGGAGTTTCGGGCACGGCTTCTCTTTCAAGGCCCTTAAGACTCAAAGCTATCTTTTTCTGCACACCGTCTATATGAAGCACTTTAACCTTAATGGTATCACCCATCTTAAAAGTGTCCTCCATACGTTCGGTAGATTTCAACCCTATTTCGGAAACATGAAGAAGTCCTTCAAGATCAGATTCCAGTTCAACGAATACGCCGAAATTCGTTATATTCGTTATTTTTCCTTCCAGTTCCGTATCCGGATGGTATTTTTTGATTATGTCGTCCCAGGGATCCGTCATAAGCTGTTTTACCCCGAGAGCTATTCTTCTGTTCGCTTCATCAACGTTGAGTATAATAGCTTCTATTTCCTCGTCTTTCTTTAGGGCTTCTTTCAGATGTGTTATTCTTTTCGTCCAAGAAATATCCGAGACGTGGACTAATCCCTCTACCCCATTCTCTATTTCAACGAACGCTCCGTAATCGGTAACGGCGCCGATCTTTCCTTTGATGCGGTCACCAACATTGTATCTCGAAGCTATACCTATCCAAGGATCATCACCAAGCTGTTTTATACCCAAGGAAAGTCTCTGATTGTTCTGGTCCGACTTAAGGACCATCGCTTCGAGCATATCTCCTTCTTTGAATTTTTCGCTGGGATGTCCATATTTTTTAGACCATGAGAATTCCGATATATGTATCAGACCTTCTATGCCTTTTTCGAGTTCAACGAACACACCGTAAGGCATAATATTCACAACTTTTCCTTTTATTACCGCGCCTTCCGGATACTTCTCGTCTATATTTTCCCACGGATTAGATGTTTTTTGCTTAAGACCAAGTGAAACTTTGACCTGTTCTTTGTCAAAATCAAGCACTTTTATCTCGACATTATCCCCTACTTTAACAACCTCACTGGGATGATTGATCCGGCCCCAACTCATATCCGTTATGTGTAAGAGGCCCGTTATTCCCCCGCCGATATCCACAAAAGCTCCAAAATCCGTTATATTCCGCACGATACCTTTTACAAGATCTCCCTTGTTCAGTTCCTCAAGCATAGCCTGCTTTTCTCCGCGCTGCTTCTCATCTACTATCTCTTTGCGTGAAAGAACTATGTTTTTCCGCGGAACATTGATCTTTACGATCTTGAATTCTAATTTTTGTCCCACTATTTCGTCTGCCCCTCCAAATTCCTGCATTACGGAAAGACTAGCCGGCAAGAAAGCCTGCATGCCTATATCCACCATGAAACCGCCTCTTACCTTCTTGGCTACCTTACCCTTCATTACATCTCCCTCTCTGTGATTGTCTACT
The DNA here is from genome assembly GCA_043822885.1 of Candidatus Omnitrophota bacterium. GTDB lineage: Bacteria > Omnitrophota > Gorgyraeia > Tantalellales > Tantalellaceae > Aadella. The sequence goes on along the minus strand of JBDRBI010000012.1, from coordinate 23,777 downwards.
ATATCCTGCCAGCTTCTGAATTTTCTGGCCTTTTCATGAGAAAGGACGACCATACCCATATCGTTCTCTTTGGATTCCAACATAACATCTATCGGATCGCCTACTTTAAGTATTTCAGGGTCGGACATTTCCGATTTGAATATACTTCCTTCGGACTTATACCCTACATCGATCAATATCTCTTTGTCGGTGATCCTAACTATCTTACCTTTTACTATTTCACCCTCCTTAAGATCGACTATGCTCTGTTCGTACAAGAGGGCAAGTTCTTCGTCCAATTTTGTTTGATCATCGTTCATTGTATTTTCATTTTCCGTCTCCATTACCAAACCAACTCCTTTTCTAAGTATTTTTAAGCCAATATTTTATAACGTTTTACCAAAATTTGCAATATGTTTGTTAAAGCCAAAAGCAAAAAGCCAAAAGCTTAAAAGTTCATAGTTCGTAGTTCATAGTTCATAGTGTTTGACCGATACGCTATCTTCTCCCTTCTATCCTCTCTTCACCGGCAACTCGGTTCACGACTTCAAACCGGCTATGCGCTCCATAACCATATTTGTTATCTTCTCATAGTTCTGTTTCCCCGAATGTTCGTCTTTTTCCGAAAACTCTTCCGGCATAACGGGTTTCCCTACGATTACCTTAACCGGGGTACCGATCTTTATTTTCCTTCCCTTGGGAAAAGCTATATTTGACCCTTCTATATATATAGGAACTACAGGAACTTTTGCTTTAGCTATAATAAAACCTATTCCTCTCTTTGCCTCCTGCAGATTTCCGTCTTCCGAACGTGTGCCTTCAGGAAAAACAGCGACGACCTTTCCTTCTCCTATGCGTTTAATAGCTTCTTTGAGACTGGTAGCGCTCGCTGAACCGCGGTTCACCGGTATACAGTTCACCGAACGCGTCCACGCGCCGAGTATAGGAGCGTCAAAAAGCTCCTTCTTTGCCATAAAACTTACCGCGTCTTTTTTGCAGGCAGACCCTACAAAAGGAGGATCCGCTAAAGAAGCATGATTCGCTACCGCGATATACGGAGCATCCGGGATATTTTCTCTTCCGACAAAAGTCACTTTGAGGAGAACCCTAAAAAATACCTCAAATAAAAAACGTGAAATATGGTACATCATAGTAAGATCCAAAAGTTAAAATCAAAAAGTTTAAAAGTTATCGTCATTGCGAGGAGCAAAGCGACGAAACAATCCCTATGAGTTTATGAGATTGCTTCACCCCTTCGGGGTTCGCAATGACAAAAGCACCTGGCGACTGACGCCTAGTGACTAGTTAACATACCCAATTATCGTACTGACCACTTCTCCTATGGACATATCGGTAGTATCTATATAGACCGCGTCGTTCGCTTTTTTTAATGGGCCGACTTTCCGTGTTTTATCGGTATGATCCCTTTGCCTGAGATCATCTTCCACTTCACTTCGCGTGGCAGGGAGCCCTTTTACGCGCATTTCGGCAAAACGGCGTTCTACCCGTTCTTCAAAAGAAGCGTCTATATAAAATTTATATTTCGCGTCCGGAAGCACTACTGTTCCGATATCCCGTCCTTCCATAACGGAACCATCCAGACCTTTTACCATTTTTCTCTGAAGCTTTACAAGATTTTCTCTTACCTTAGCCAGTTTCGCCACATGCTTGACGTTGGATGTAACCTGCATAATCCGGATATCGCCGCTCACATCTACGGAATCCAGCATCACCTTTATAGTACTGCCCTCTTTATCGGAAGGTAAAAGCTTCAGGTCAATATCCTCGGAAAGATCCGCTATAGCTTTTTCGTCGGAGAATTCTATACCCTTTCTCATGACTTTCAAGGTCAGAGCTCTATACATCGCGCCCGTATCCACATACGTATATCCCAAACTATCCGCGACCGCTCTGCTTATAGTGCTTTTTCCGCTGCCTGCCGGACCGTCTATCGCTATAGCGTTCATTTTTTTAAACAAGTTCATCTCTCAACCTCTTGTATACTTCAAGTTTTTTTCTTAATTTCTCCGTATCGTTCTTTTTTATATTCTCTTCTATCTCTGAAAGTATTGCTTTGTATTTTTTTATAGCTTCAAGCACGTTGCCGCTGTTAGTAGCAAAGATGTCACTCCATATCTTGGGATCGGAAGAAGCGATCCGTGTCGTATCCTTAAAACCCGTAGCGAACACCTCTTTGTTGATATTTTCTTTCAGCATCCCGGCAAGAGCGAAAGCCGCGACATGAGGCAGATGACTTGAAACGGCAAGATTTTTATCATGTTCTTCCGGTGTCATCAGGATGACCCTGGCGCCCAAAGCTTCCCAGAGACCGGACAATGATCTTTCATGTTTCGCGTCAACCGTTCCGTCGGGGGTCAGCACACAGACAGATCCGCCGAACAAGTTCTCCGAAGAGTTCTCTACTCCCGTTTTCTCGGACCCTGCCAGAGGATGACTTCCTATAAAAGAAAATTTTTCTTTGAATTTTTCAGCAAATTTCACTATCTCTTTTTTTGTGCTTCCCGCGTCCGTAACAAGCACGCCTTTATCTTTTAACGTATTTCCCAGTTCCTCTAAAACTTCTTTTATGGTATGAACAGGGGTCGCGATAATTATGATCTCGGCGCCAAGTAAAGCCCGGGCATAATCATTTACATAGCCCTCCGTCAAAGCGCCTTCTTTTCGGGCCTTTTCCAGAGACACTTCCCGTCTGCAAATACCCGCGACTTCTTTAGCGATACTCTTCTTTATCAAAGCCTTGCCGACGGACCCGCCGATAAGCCCCATGCCGATAATAGCGATCTTTTTAAATTTCATAATATTCACCTTTAAGTGCGCGAGCTATGAATCAGAGATTGCTTCGTCGTCGCTTCGCTCCTCCTCGCAATGACAACTCTAAAGTTTGTCATTGCGACCCCCGCTGCTCCGCTTTGCGGAGCAAAGCGACGGGGGGAAGCAATCTCTTCAAACTATTCACCATTCACATTTGTACATCAGTGAAACACTCCGAACTCCGAACTCCGAACTCTGAACTTTTAAACCTTTAAACTGTTCTATCCACCGCTTCCGCCACTCTTGATATATCCTTCATAAGGGTATCAAAATTTTTCGGCAAAAGCGATTGATCTCCGTCCGAAAAAGCTTCTTCCGGATTCGTATGTACTTCTATGATAAGGCCGTCACATCCGGCGGCAACAGCCGCTTTTGCAATAGATGAAACCATTCCCCATTTTCCCGTACCATGAGAAGGATCCACTACCACGGGTAAATGACTCAGTTCCTTTATAGCCGGGATCGCGTTTATATCCAAAGTAAATCGCGTAAAATCCTCGAATGTGCGTATCCCTCTCTCACACAAAATAACGTTCGGATTTCCGGAGGATAGGATATACTCCGCGCTCATAAGAAATTCTTTTATAGTATTAGCCATACCTCTTTTTAACAGGATCGGAATATTCGTCTTACCCACTTCTTTGAGAAGATCGTAATTCTGCATATTCCTGGCGCCTATCTGTATGATATCCGCGTATCGGGTTATTGTATCAAGACCGCGTATATCCATAAGCTCCGTCACTATTAAAAGCCCTGTCTGTTTCCTGGCCTCGGCCATATACTTAAGACCGTCTTCCCCCAGGCCTTGAAAACTATAGGGGCTGCTTCTGGGTTTAAAAGCTCCTCCCCTCAATATCTTAGCTCCGCTTTTTTTTACATGTTTCGCTATATCCAATATCATTTCCTTGTTCTCGACCGAACAAGGACCCGCCATAACCACTATCTCTTTTCCCCCTATCGTTACATCGTTAGATATTTTTATTTCGGTCGATATCGGTTTAAAATCTCGGGACGCGAGTTTATAAGGTTTTAGTATGGGTATTACCTTTTCGACCGCCGAGATACCTTCTAAAGGAAGATCTCTGACACCGTCTTCTTTACCTATCACGCCTATAATAGAACGTTCTACTCCTTCAGAAACCCACGGCTTAAGCCCGAATTTCTTGATCTTCTCGACAATGTGGTCTATCTCTTGTTTTGTAGCTCCCGGTTTAAGAACAATGATCATGTGCGCTCCTTTATTAGTTCATAGTTGATAGTTCGTAGTTCATAGTGATTGACTGATATGCTATTTTTAAACTACGAACTATGAACTATCAACTATGAACTCTATTGTTTATTACTTCCTTAAACGTCTTGATAAATCTTTCATTTTCTTTTTTAAGACCGACGGTGACCCTGATGAACCCTTTAAGGCCCCAAGGCGACATCTCTCGGACTATCACGCCTTTTTTAAGCAATGAATTATAGATCTCTATGGAATCACGCCGGGTATCTATTAAAATGAAATTCGTTTCACCGGGAACCGCTTTTATATCAAGCTTATTCAACTCGTCATATAACTTCTTTTTTTCTTCCATCACGATACCGATCGACCTTTCTAAATATGTCTCATCTTCAAGCGCCGCTATAGCGGCCGCTTGAGCTATAGAATTTATATTGAACGGTTCCCTTATTTTATTAAGGGCTTCCGCTATATCTTTGCGCGCGAACGCGTATCCTATACGGAGACCGGCAAGACTGTATGCTTTAGAAAATGTCCTGGCTACTATAACGTTCTTATCGTTTTTTTTCGTATAAGAAATAGTCTCGGGATAATCCTCACTCTTGGCAAATTCATAATACGCTTCGTCCAAGAACACTATTGTATTATCCGGGACCTTTTCCAGAAACGCGTTAAACTCTTTGTCTGAAACATAGGTTCCTGTGGGATTATCGGGATTAGCGATAAATATCATTTTTGTTTTAGCCGTAATGCTCCTTGCCATAGCTTCAAGATCATACTTAAGGTCTCTCGCCGGAACAACTATTTTTTTAGCCCCGATTACCGCCGAAGCTATGCCATAAACAAGAAAAGTAGGATCTGATACTATGACTTCGTCTCCCGGTTCTACAAATGCCCGTAAAGCCAGTATTATTATCTCATCGGAGCCGTTCCCCAAAACAATATTTTCTTTGGGCACCGAAAACTTGGAGCTCAAAGCCTCTTTTAAATAAAACGAACCTCCGTCAGGATATCTATTGACCCTTTCCAGCTCTTTTTTCATGGCTTCAACCGCTTTCGGGGACGGCCCAAGAGCGTTCTCATTGGAAGCAAGTTTTATGACATCCTTCAGCCCCAGTTCCCTTTTCACTTCTTCTATAGGTTTCCCGGGCTGATAAGGCACCACATTTTCCAGTTCTTTTCTAGGTTTGATCATAATAATTACCTTCTGTTTGGCATAGGGCATAGAGCAGAGGGCATGGCAGAAAAGGTCTAGCACCTAATTGATTCGCTATCTTCTATCAACTGGTGACCTGGTGACCTGCCTGTCCCGAGCAAAGTCGAGGGGGTGACTACTCGTTACGCTTATTTTCTACCTTCTACCTTCTATCCTCTATCTTCTAACCCAGCTATCTCCCCTTAGGATAAGAACCCAATACTTTTACGAAGTGGCATTTTCCTTCCAGACTTCTGATAGCCTTTTTGATCTTAGGGTTCTCGATGTGTCCTTCCATATCCACAAAAAAGTAATATTTCCACAGCTTTTTCTTAGAAGGTCTGGATTCTATTTTAGTAAGGTTTATGTTCGCTTTTTTGAACGCGCTCAGCATATCATGCAAAACCCCGGGTCTGTCTTTAATAGAAAAAGCCAAAGAAGTCTTGTCCGATCCCGAAGGTTTACTCGCTTGTTTTCCTACTATCAAAAATCTGGTAACATTGTTGGCTTTATCCTCTATAGACCTTGCCAAGACTTTAAGTCCGTATTTTTTTGCCGCAAGTTCCGAGGCAATACAAGCCGCGTATTTGTGATGCGAAGCTGTTTCGGCGGCCTTAGCCGTAGAATACGATTCCCGCAGTTTAGCATGAGGGAGTCTTTTCTCCAGCCATTCCCGGCATTGCCCGAATACCTGAGGATTAGAATAAACCCGCGTTATGTTCTTCATGTTAGTGTTTTTACACAAAAGACTGTGATGTATAGGGAAAAACACTTCAGAGCATATCATAAGCGCCGAATCCACGAACATATCCAGCGTATGGTTGACCGCGCCTTCGGTAGAATTTTCTATAGGCACTACCCCATAATCGGCATTTTCTCTTTCGACCTCATTAAACACTTCGGGGATACTTCCGCATGACAGATAATCAACGCTTGAACCGAATTTTTTCATAGAGGCCTGATGTGTAAAAGTGAATTCCGGTCCGAGATATGCTACGGTCATAGGTTTTTCCAAAGAAAGACATGCCGACATGATCTCTCTGTATACGGCTTCTATGGACTTTCCCGCCAACGGCCCCTTATTCTTTTTCGTTATCCTTTCATATACCTGGCTCTCCCTGTCGGGGCTGTATATAGGCTGACCCCTCTTTTTCTTTATCTCTCCTATTTCATGGCTGGCCTTACCTCTATCGTTAATAAGTTCGATTATTTTCGAATCTATTTTATCTATGTCTTTCCTATAATCATTAAGATTCTTTTTCTTCATGGGTCGCCTCCTCTGACTCTATGACTCTTTGACTCTCTGACTCTCTTGTCCCGAGCGAAGTCGAGGGGTTAATCTCCTCTTCATCCCTCGTCCCTCGCCCTTCATCCATCGTCTCTCGTCCTTCACCCATCGTCCCTCGCCCTTCATCCATCGTCTCTCGCCCTTCCATCTCAACTATCTCCTGAGGTTTGCCGTACTCCAGATCCTCCTCGGTAAAATCCCTGAGCATAGGCAGATCATTCAATGAGTTAAGCCCGAATATTTTAAGGAACTTATCCGTAGTCGCGTACAGAAGAGGACGCCCTATTACGTCCTTTCTTCCTTTGACCTGTATAAGATCTTTGTCCAAAAGTGTTTTCAATACTCCTCCTACACCTACTCCCCTTACACTTTCGGCTTCAGCCCTTGTTACCGGCTGCTTATAAGCTATTATCGCGAGCGTCTCAAGCGCCGGAGAGCTCAAACGCTCTGTCTCTTTTTTATAAAGGTTATTTATCCATTCGAGATATTCCGGTTTTGTGACGATACGGTATTTCTCGGCGATCTCGGCAATATTGAAAGCTCTGTCTTCGGAACCGTATTCTTCCCTCAGAAGCTCTAACCCTTCTTTTATATCTTTGTTATCGACATTTGTTATGGCGCTTTTTAGCTCGTTCAGGCTTAATCCGTTCTCTGATACGATCAAAAGAGCTTCTATGATATTTTTTATTTTCTTACTGTTTTCCATATTATGCTTCCTCTGTCCTCTCCTCTAAAGTTTTTTGAAGATCCGGATTTCTTACGACTTCTATTTCCCCGAAAGGTCCTTTCTGCGCGACAAATATCTCATTCCTTTTCATCAATTCCAGTATAGCCAAAAAGATAACTATGACTTCATCTTTACTTCCGGCTTTTTTAAAAAGCAAAGAAAAATATATCTTAGGCTGCTCGATAAGTCTGTGATATATTTCATGTATTTTATCATCTACGGAAAATTTATCTTTAAAAATCTTATGAAAAGCGTCTTTAGGCACTCCCGAGAGTATTTTCTTAAAAGAACTTATAAGGTCGAAAAGGCTCGCTTCAAAATATTCCGTCCCGTCCTCTGATATGATCTTTTCGGACAATCCCGATCCTTTTCTTAAGAAGACCCCGGAATGCGCTTCCTGCATCTGTTTTAGATCGGAAGCGGCTTCCTGATATTTCTTGTATTCCATAAGCCTTCTGATCAGTTCTTCTCTGGGATCTTCCTCCTCGACATCTTCTTCCATTAGTTCTTCGGGAAGAAGCATTTTACTCTTTATATGGATAAGTGTCGCCGCCATGACCAGAAATTCACCCGCTATTTCCAGATCAAGCATCTTCATCAGGTCCATATATTCAAGATACTGTTCGGTCACAGCAGCTATAGGAATATCGCAAATATCGATCTTGTCTTTTTTTATCAAAAATAACAAAAGATCAAGCGGCCCGTCAAAAATATTAAGTTTTACTTTATACGACATAGTTAAAATCCAAAATAAAAAATCTAAAATCAAAAAGTGAATCTAAAATCTCAATAGTTCATGGTTCGTAGTGTTTGACTGATGTGCTCTCTTCTACCATCTATCTTCTTTAAGATCTGCGGGTTAAAACCCGCACTGCATTCTTTACCGTCATTGCGAGAAGGCCATCGGCCGACGAAGCAATCCCTTCTGAGATTGCTTCGCTTCGCTCGCAATGACAGATGAGGTTTCCTTCGTCCCTCGTCCTTCTACCTTCTACCCTCTATCCTCTACCTTCTACTTTCTATATCTGGTGTAAACATTTCTTTACTTTTAACATGGTCTTTTTTGCGACTTTGGAAGCTTTGATATAACCTTGTTCTATGATTTTCCTGACCTTATCATCCGACAGTTTTTCGCGTTTTTCCCGTATGGGATCAAGAAATATGTTTATCGCTTTAGTTAATTTTTCCTTAACCTCGACATCTCCTACTTTACCCTCTTTGTAACGCTTTTTCAGATCATCTACTTCTTCTTTATTCGGATTAAAGATATCATGGTAGACAAATACGGGGTTCCCTTTGACTTTTCCGGGTATATCCGCGCGCACTCTGTCGGGATCCGTATACATACTGTAGACTTTTTTCTTCACAACTTCGGCAGGATCGGATAATGCTATAAAATTTCCGTAACTTTTAGACATTTTTCTGTTATCCAATCCCACAAGTTTAGATACCTCTGTCAACATAGGTTCCGGTTCCGTAAAAATATCTTTTCTATACAACCCGTTGAATTTACGTATTATCTCCCTGGCCAATTCCAGATGAGGCAGCTGATCCATACCTACGGGAACACATCCCGCGTTATACAAAGCGATATCCGCGGTTTGAAGAACCGGATACCCCAGGAAACCGTAAGTCGCGAGCATACGTCCTTTTATCTCCCTAAGCTGTTCTTTGTATGTAGTACATCTTTCCAGCCATCCCAAAGGCGTAAGTAAAGAAAACACCATAGCAAGTTCTAAATGTTCCGGAACCATACTTTGAACAAATATCACGCTTTTTTCGGGATCTATTCCGCAGGACACCCAGTCTTTGACCATCTCTATACCGTTCTTGCGTATATCGGAAGGGTTCTCGTACTCACTCATAAGAGCATGCCAATCCGCTATCATGAAGTAACAGTCATACTCTTCCTGCATTTTCCGCCAATTGTTAAGAGCCCCGACCATATGCCCCAGATGCAGCCGGCCCGTAGGCCTCATTCCGCTCAATATAGTTTTTTTCATAATAATGTTTCCCCCGCCCGTCATGTGGTTCCCCCCGGGCATGCCCGGGGCACCATTCCCTAACTCGACCCTCACTCTCGTCATTGCGAGCGTAGCGAAGCAATCTCTACAATTTAAACCTTGTCCCATTCACCCCCGGGCATGCCCGGGGAGCCCTGGGGGCCGTTGAGATTGCCGCGTCGGCCTTCCCTCGACTTCGCTCGGGACAGGTTGGCCTCCTCGCAATAAATTTGACCATACAACTTACGTTGCTTCACAACGTAAGTTGTGGTCTCATTTATTTCTCCAACCGTCTGGCTATTTTTTCTATAATGAATGATTCGATAATATCGTCTTTACGTATATCGTTAAACCCTTTTATGGATAATCCGCATTCGAAACCTTCTTTAACTTCCCTGACATCATCCTTAAACCTTTTAAGGGAATCTATCTCACCTTCATATACCACTTCCTGCTGACGTTTTATCCGTATTTTATCTTTTCTGCGTATGATACCTTTTGTTATCTTACATCCGGCCGCTTTGTTCTTTTTTGCCGGGAATATTTCGAGTACTTGCGCTTTACCCTGTAATACTTCTTTCAGGTCCGGTTCTAAAAGCCCTTCCATAGCGGCTTTGACATCGGCGATGGCTTCGTATATAACATCATACTTATGCACGTCCACGCTTTCTTCTTTCGCAAGCTCTTCCGCCTTGGAGTCTATTTTAACATGAAACCCTATGATAACCGCGTTAGATACCATAGCTAGCATAACATCAGATTCATTTATATTACCGACGGCGGAATGTACCATGTTCACCTTGACTTCTCCTGTCGAAAGTTCTTCCAAAGACTGATTTAAGGCCTCTACCGATCCCTGAACATCCGCCTTAAGCACTATCTTAAGTTCTTTCATGCTTCCTTCCAAGATACGGTTATGAAGATCTTCAAGCGTAATTCTCGGATTAGACGCTATCCTTTTATTTCTGGTATTGCTCTGTTTTAAAAGAGCCAATGTTTTCGCTTTTTTCTCATCCTTGACCACAAAAAACTCGTCTCCCGCCTGAGGAACTCCCTGAAGCCCTAATACTTCTACGGGTGTCGCCGGCGGAGCGCTGTCAACCCGTTCACCTTTATCACCCATCATAGCTTTAACTTTTCCGTAATTCGATCCGCAAAAAACTATATCCCCCGCGTACAATGTCCCGTTCTGCACTAAGAGGGTCACAACAACGCCTTGCCCCGGAGTTTTTCGGCTTTCTATGACTATGCCCCGCGCTTTTATTTTGGGGTTCGCTTTAAGCTCTAACATCTCCGACTCCAGCATAAGCATCTCTACGAGGTTATCCACACCTTCACCCGTACGCGCCGATACTTCCACCGTTATTGTGCTCCCCCCCAGGTTTTCGGATACAAGTCCTTCTTTCTGAAGTCCCGCCTTCACTTTGTCCGGATTCGCTCCCGGAAGGTCGCATTTATTAATAGCTACCACTATCGGAACATTCGCCGCTCTGGCATGATCTATAGCTTCTTTCGTCTGCGGCATTACCCCGTCATCCGCCGCGACCACCAAGACTACTACGTCGGTGGCATTGGCTCCTCTGGCCCTCATAGCGGTAAAAGCCGCGTGGCCCGGAGTATCTAAAAATGTTACAGACCCTTTTTTGGTCTCTACTTTATACGCGCCTATGTGCTGTGTTATTCCGCCCTTTTCTCCCTTGGTTACCATCGTCTTACGGATATAATCCAAAAGAGAGGTCTTACCGTGATCAACATGCCCCATAAACGTAACAATAGGAGCGCGTGTTACATTTTCTTTTTTCTTGTCTTCTTTAGGATCGGAATGCTCGGCGAAAAGTTCTTTCTCCATGGAAGCGGCCGTCTCCGGGATCTCCAGTTCATATCCGAAAAATGCCATAACATCGCGCACTATATCTTCTTCCAGATCCTGGTTTATGTTAAAAGTCGCGCCCTTTCCCATAAGATACTGTATTATCATATTCGGCCTCGCGTTTATATAAGCCGCTAAAGAACGTATGTTTATAGGCACTTGAACTTGTACTTTTTTAGGTGTTTTTCTGGAAATAGCGGATTGAGATACCGTTAAAAATTCTGACGCCGCCCCTGCTTTCGCTCTGCCCCTTTTATCCTTTCCGAACCGGCCTTTTTGCGGTTTCCTCATCCCCTTAGAAAATCTTTCTACTATTTCGATCTCGGGTTTATATTTCTTATCTTTTTTGCCTAACTTACCGCTAAGTTTTTTCTCTTTTATTTCCTCTTCCGTTTTCTCTTTGGCCTTTTCCTTAATGATCTCTATGGACTTCTCTTTAATGATCTCTTTGGGTTTTTCGACGGGAGCTTTTTGTATTATTTCTATCCCGCCTCTGGGTTTGATCTTCTTTTCCGGGATCTCTTTTTCTTCCGGCTTTATCTCTTCGGATTTTTTCTCTTCTTTCTCTTTATCTGTTTTTTTCTTCTTTGCCTCGGCATCTTTTTCTTTTTTCTTAGGTTTAATTTTTTCTTTTGTCTTCTCCGCGGTTTTAGCTTTAACCGCTTTTTTCTTGGGCTTCTTTTTCGCGGATAAAGCTCCTCCCAGCTTAATGCGTATAAGTCCGGCTATTTTGTCATCTACCGGGCTGTTCCCATCTTCGGTTTCAACATAAAGTTTATTCAGCTGTTCTATGACACTTTCTGCGGAAACTTCAAGCTCTTTTGCAAGATCTTTTACTTTCATAGACATGTAACTCCTTTTTATTTATCGCTTTCTTCTTCGGGCGTTCCGTCTTCGGTTGTAACTTCCTCTTCTGCTGCTGATCCTTCCTCTGTTCCTTCTATTGCCGTTTCTTCAGCCTCGTCCTCTTTATCTTCAACAGACCCCTCTTCAGCATTGCCTTCTTTCTCTTCAGCAGGTTCTTGTTCTGTTTCAAATACTCTTTTTTCAGCCTCTTCTCTTTTTATCTTTTCCTGAGCTTCTTTTTCGACAAGCCTTTCTTCCTTCAGTTTAGTCTCTACGGCTTCCTTACATACCTCAATTAACTTTTCGGCCGTTTTAACGCCTATACCTTCGATATTCGCCAGTTCTTCCGGATCGGCTTTTTTAACTTTCTGCGCGGTCTCATATCCGGCTGCTTCCAAGGCTTCTCTTTTCTTCTCGCTTATTCTCTTAATTTCCGCAAGAGGAATATTTGAAGCTTCGTCTTCTTCGACCTCGGCTACCAATGTCCATCCTAATAGCTTTGAAGCCAGCCGTATGTTCCTTCCTTTTTTCCCTATCAAAAGTGAAAGCTGGTCTTTGGGAACGGTAACAACAATGCGCTTATTACTCCTGTCAATAGCCATTTTGCTTATCTCAGCCGGACTTACCGAAGCCGGCAGATATTCTCTTATATCTTCGTTCCACCTCACTATATCTATCCTCTCGCCGTGCAGTTCTTTAACAATGTCCCTTACGCGGGATCCTCTCATACCCACACAGGCTCCCACAGGATCTATTCTGTCTTCCTTCGAACAAACTGCTATCTTTGTTCTTTCCCCGGCTTCACGCGCCAAAGCTTTTATCTCGACTATACCTTGTGATATCTCCGGAACTTCCAATTCAAAAAGTTTTTTCACAAACCCCGCGGCCGCGCGGGATAATACTATGGAAGGATTTGACGATCCTCTCTCCACTTCAAGAAGATATGCTCTGATGTTTTCACCCTGACGGAATCTTTCCTGAGGTATCTGCTCCGTTTTCGGCAGAACGGCTTCCGTATCGTCAAGTTCCACTATAACATTTCCTTTTTCAAAGCGATGCACCGAACCGCTTATGATAGTTCCTATTTTTTTTGTATATTTATCGAACACAACTTCTCTTTCGGCTTCTCTTATTTTTTGGACTATCACCTGTTTAGCCGTCTGAGCCGCTATTCTTCCGAAACGGTCATTCTCTATTTTTTCATCTTCGGCAAATATTTCAATAGCGCCGGTTTCCCTATTGATCTCAACGATTATATCTTCTTTTGAGACCTCAGGATCATCTATCACTTTACGGGCTGCGCTCACTAAAGCGCTTTCGATAGCCGAGTAGAGAACCTCTTTATCTATTCCCTTTTCTCTTTCAATTCTCTCTAATGCCGCCAATAATGCACCATTCATATTTTCTCCATTTTCTTTACTTAAATTTTATCGGAAACATGCAGTTTCACTTTTTTCACATTTACGCCTTCGATCACTATATTCTTTCCTTCTTCATCCACAATCGTAACATCTCTGTCTTCGTTGAGATCCGAAAGTTTTCCTATTGCCCTACTCTGTCCGTCAACAGGCTCACAGAACCTGACCTCTACCTCTTTCCCCATACCCCACTTAAATTCACTGTTGCTTTTAAGTTCTCTGTCGAGACCCGGAGAACAGACGTCTACGGTGACATCTTTAACAAAAGCATCGTTCTCTTCCGTCCATTTGCATATACGCAAATTGAACTGGGCACATTCATCAAGTGTTATTCCGCCTTCTTTATCCAGAACGACATCCACAAAAGAAGCCCCTCTTCCGGCCTTAACATCCACGATAATGTATCCGCTTTTCTCCGTTTCTTTCTCAATAAATGCCAATAATTCTTCCATAATATTGTTCTTATCCATATCATCCCTCTTCCGTCATTGCGAGCGCCAGCTTCTGTCATTGCGACCCCCGCTGTCTCGCTTTGCGGAGCAAAGCGACGGGGGGAAGCAATCTGTTAATATGATTACTTCGTCGTACCCTCCTTCGCCAACCTATTTATATACTATCTGGCTTCCACCTTCGCCGAACCATGTGTATATTATCTGGCTACGGCGGACAAGTCAGCGGGTTGATTGTTCATTTTGAGAACAATCAAAAAAATAAGTGGGCGCATGGCCCACTTACAAGTAAAATCCCCCGCTGTACAACGATTCTATTATAATAGTTAACGCTTGTCAAGGGAAGAGTTCGGAGTTAGGAGTTGGGAGTTCGGAGTTAGGAGTGATTGACCGATGTGCCCTTTTGTCATCCCGCCACTTTGCACCGTTTAGAAATTCAATCGGGAAAGTGTTCTGCTCCGCTGTTAGATAATGTTATCTGTGGTATAGCTACGCAGGAACTATCCCTTCGAAGTTCTACCAGCAAGCAGAAATAGTAAAGAACGAAGAAGGATGTCCCCTATTTGAACCTATGCGGAGGTTAAGAGAGTTTCCATACGGTCATTAAGCTGTTTGATCTCACTGTAATCGTGTATCTTGGCCGAGATGAGTTTAAATATATATTTTACCGCCAGAAGCGGGTCCTTTTTAAGTTCATCTACGGTTATCCCTATACCGGTCTCGCTTCCCGTGAGGATGCGGTACAGCCTGTCAAACGCGGTGTTATCCCCGTTCAAATACGCTATCCCGAAACCTATAATACCCGCGACCTGCACGAACTCATCTGCCTGCACATGTTCGTTACCTATATCCATGAATAACACTCTGGCTTGGTCTTTCTCAAGCCGAGCTCTTGCCTCTCCGCCTAGAAGATCATGCGGAAGTATTGTCACCATATCATCTTTCTTCCCGCATGCCTCATTTACCAATTCATTAAGTTCTTTGAATTTGATATTGTACGGACCTGTCCTGGTTATACATTCGATCCTAGTTAAAAGTCCTGCCTGAGCGGGTGACGCATATCCTTCCCATACATTTATACGGACCTTCCCAGTATCTTGCTTATGCTGCGCCATTCGGTTAAAATATTTATCCGCAAGTTCCATCTTAACGACCTCTCTAACCATATCCATTTTATCAGAAGGGATCTCAAATCTATCTAACGGCTCTTCAGTCCTATCTATTTTGAGCTTTATATTATACACGACCGCTATATTCCGTTCTGTTTCCTCTTCCGTCTCACCTTTTAATGTTTCGTTAAGACGGTATATTTTTCCTCCTTTATCCATGATCAATATATTAAGCTGTCTAAGCATCCTTGCTTCTGTCTTAATAGTAGATAGTTTATATGGTTCCCTCAAAGGATATAACTCTTCATCCCTATTGAACGCGCCGAACCCGAAATGTTTGTAAATAACACGCAGCGCTTCCGTGGGGGAACCTTTCTCTCTTACATGTCTCGGAATATCAGACATACTGGAATCAACTTCATTTAAAACGGCTTCAGCTTTGATCTTGGGAGTTTTTTTCTTTACCTCTGCGGGCGAACCTTTTTTTGGTGTATATCTGTCCGGGATATCGGACATATCAAAATCAAATTCATCCAGAACGGCTTTAAATATAGGTCTGAGAGATTCTTCTTTGTATCTTATCGCTTCCCGGCTGACCCCGTAACGTTTCCCGATCTCGTTTAAGCTATCGGGTTCCTCGCCCATTATAAGGGGCATGAACCTGCTCTCGACTATATCTTCTCTCTGCCGTTTAGCATTATCCCTTTTGTTGCTCATCATAAGTGTGCGCTGTATTTTCTCTAGTTTCATATGCATTCTGGCCCTTATTTTAGAATAAATCTCCTTTTCCTCAATTATAGTCTGCGCTATGGCGTCGGAAGACACTATGAAATCTATTTTTAGAGCATCATTACTATCTGCATCAGTTCCATTTAAGGGAGCATCTAATTCGGCTATGTTAATTACGCCAAGATCCTTTCTAGCCTGATATACCTTCCGAGCCGTGATCTCAAGCGCTTCGGCTATAGCCTCATCACTGAAACTGCGATCAAACGGATCAATATTCTTTAAATGGCACACTTTTACAAACATCCTTATATGACTCATCCTGCTTTTCGTGTAAATAGAATGGTCTTTAAATACATAGTCGGACATAGCCGTGATGAAAGCACTCTGACAATACGTCGAGAACCTTGTCCCAAAAGATGGGTCGAAACCGTCGACGGCTCTGACTAGACCAAGATAACCGTGGCTCAAAAGATCCTGGCTCAAAACCCCCTTGACACGCATATTTCTAATGCTTCCGAGAACCCGCAGAAGGTTTGAGTTGATGAACTGTTCTCTAGCCTTTTCGTCACCCAGTTTTTTTAATACGCCAAGCTTTATTTCCCCCATGGCTGTCAGGAATGGATATACCGCCGCTTTCATCTTATATTGCGTTATTATGCCTTTGGTATCCCTCTCGTACGGCAGTATCTTCTTCTTTTTCCTCGCTTCAAATTCTTTCATATCGAACACCATTTCATCGGGTATAGCTCTGAAGAACCGTTCACCCGTAAGTCTTATGATATGTTTATAAGGACCTTCATAGTTAAGGAACCCTGCTGCTTGTGCCGCATTATCTCTGGTGATGTACTCCGGGCGGGTAAGAGCTATAATACGCATAATTGCAAGGTTTTCCTGTATTTTTTCAGGAAAATCCTCATCAAGGTCCAATCGCTCAATAATGTTATCCGTAATACTGTCTGCTCTTTCCGCGTCTTCATGTAGAACTTTTCCAAGAAAACGCGAAACCGCTCTTTCCTCATCTTTTGAATGCCATGCGACGAGATCGATCAACCGATCCAAAAACTGTTCCTTATTTTCACTAGAAAGTATCGAATTATGTACATCAAGATCCTCTGCTATCTCGCCGCATGATACAATAGATCTGTTAAGCCATTTTTTTACTTCCATATTTTTAGTATCAGTTTCCGCTGTTCTCTCTAGAATGGTTCTAGCTTGAAAATATTGTTTCTTCTCATAAAGCTCTATAGCTTTGAAAAGCTCTGTTCTGTCATCCGGAATAAGTGTCTTAAAATACTTGTTCCTGATCAAAATAATATCAGGTGTCCTTTCAGGGTTTTTCAGATATTTATTTTCTTCATGAACATGGAAAATCCAATTATTCTCATCATCTTTTTTCACAATAAGTACTGCGTCTTTTTGTTTCAGCCCCGTCCTTCTGCCTTTGTAACTATTTAATCGTGTGATCCATAATTTTCTTCCTCTATAATTCAGATCCATTCCTCCGTATTTGGATATTTTTTTCTTCAGCACGATCTCCCTGAGTTGAGTATCTTCATCGTGAATATTTTTATTCCCGAGTATGTTATCCAAAAACGCTATCTTGTCCATATCTATTGGCACAAGACCCTGTTTTTCCTCCACACAATAATAACCATTGGTATGTATCCCGTCGGATATCTCGATATATGCGCCATAATCTCTGTCCTCTTTAACTTGACCAAATACATCTCTTTCTGTTTCACCTTTTACATCTTGATCTTTTCGGCTTAAACTAAACCCCTTGCTTTTAATCCCGCCGCGTTTATGCGACAGGGTGACTTTTCCTGTACTTTCCTTATTCAATTTTACACGCCTTCCCTTAATTTCTTTAAGATCTCTTCGTCCGTTAATGCAATCATTTACATCCATTGCCGCAAGTTCTACAGGCTCCCAAAAACCTTGTTTTGTTATTACCTTGCCATAACGTTTATATTGCCTGACTTTATCGGGAAAATATACGTAACTCTGTACTGGATGAGATGCTTGATCTTTGGATAAATGCGATCTTAAATAAACATTTATAACTATCCCTCTATTTACATCTTCTTCCGCCTTCACGCAGGCCTCATCATTAAGAATATCTTCATGCATGTATTTTTTATGTATAACGAGCCGTATACCATATTCACTCATACTGACCCTGCCGCCGCCATCGTGCCCTATACTTATACCCGCGAATGCCGTCCTGCCATATTTTTCCAGTTTTCCGCCTTCATATACTTTTTTAAGGTCCAATTTTCCGAGATCTACCAATTTTAGACCATTCCCAGTTTTGCTTTGTTTTTTTGTTGCCTCGTCATATATCCATGTCCTCAAAGGTTCATTTGTTCTGCCATCATCAAAATCGTCTTCATAATATACATTAACAACCTGACCGTGATCATTTATATCGTCTTCAACAACTGCAACTACTTCTTTCTGCCTGTATTTACCTTTTCTCTCTAGGCTGAGAAATAAACTATCGTATTTGCCATCGTAATTATTAAAAACCTTGATTTTTATCACATTATTCAGGTTCATAGTAGTCCTGTATGGCAGGTGTCTTGATATGATATTCTTTATACCGTAAGCTACGCGGGTTATGTCGAATCCTGCCGGATCGGTCGCATGCGCCCTACCGGCTGCGGGATCGTAGGCGAATGTTTTTATGGGACGGGGAATTTCCTTAGTACTATAATCTCCGAGATAATAGCAGTTAAGCACGATACCGATATTAATATCTTCTTCGGCAATAAAGATAATATCGGCTAGTTCTATTTCTGCGTCTGGCAACAAAGGTTGCATATCTGCCATTTTGCCCTTAGAAGTAATAGTTTTTCTTTTCTTCAGATTAACTGTCATAATTAGGCTGTCGCCGACATCTGATCCTTCGCCCGTGTTCCACCACTCAACTATTTTCGCTTTAATATCTTGCACCAGCGGGGTCTCATCTCTTTCCCTTGCACGGGAAAGATCTATGACTTTGTCTTTTTTATCACCTGTTATTACGGGATCATTTTCAAATATAGCTGAGTTTTTATCAAAAGAGTCCGATGTACTAGACATTGCATTTTCAGCAGTGGCGACTCCTGCTTCAGTCGCCTGATAAAAAACAAAACCTTTCTTAAGAGCATTCCGTATAATATCGTCACGTTTTCTGGAATCTTCCTCTGATATATAAAGTTCGCCGGTAAAATAATTGTGCCGATTTTCGTTTATCATAGGTTCTATCGTTTTAAGGAACCGCGATTCGGATTCGGTCTCTTTTTTGATCAGCCCGTTCTTTTTCATGAATATTATCTCAATGGCTTTCGCTACAATATCGTTCAACATGAGTTCATTATCAAGATGTTCCGGGGCTTTTCCTCCATGGCACAGGCCGTAATAACTGTTCCTTATATCAGCATTGCCGAGAATAAGTTCCTTTATGCTGTTATACCTGTACCTGTCATTATGCCTCAATATCTGCATACACATTTCAACGCTTTCATGCACCAGGACTCGTACTAATCGTACATTGTCATCTGCTATTTCCTTAAGAACAAGGAATTTACCGGAAGAAACTAAAAGCGCTTCGGCACTGTTAGCCCTCAACAACCGTTCTTCCTCTGATCCTTTTTCGGCTGTTATCACTCTGGAAAGATCAAGAAAGGCCCTCATTTCCTGTTTAGCGGGAACATTCTGCGAGGCCACCCATGGGGACAGAGCCCGGGCTATATCTATCGGTATGACAGTATTTAGGAGAAACTCGCATACCAAGAGTATTGATATGACGTTAGTATAGGTTCGAATTTTGCTCATAAGTTACACTTTCAACATTTCTTGCTTTCTGTAATTTAACTAATAGTTCGGTTGAATTATAACAAATATTGTTAGTTAAGTCAACAAAAATTAATCACCCCTATTCTGATTATAAGTTATTTGTTTTAAATTACTTATACCATGTATGGGCTCGGCGGTCTCGCCCGGAGGTCTCGACACCCGCTCGGACATTTCGTCCTCGCTTGCCTTCGGGCTTATCTTATGTCACTGGCCCTCACTAACGTTCGTGCCAGAAAATACTTGCTCTCTCCGGTCGGCCAGCCGCATCTTCGGTTGTTCTCGTTTCCTCACCAGCCCGGAAACTTCGTTTTATTAAAGGCTCAACAGCTCCGTTCGAGCCTTTAATCTCTTACCAAAAAAAAGAGACTGTCCATTTTCTTGGACAGTCTCTTTTTTTTGGTGGAGCTGAGGGGGCTCGAACCCCTGACCTCATGCATGCCATGCACGCGCTCTTCCAGCTGAGCTACAGCCCCATAAAAATCTAACTTCTAATCTCGAATCTCCCATTCCTCGCGTTTCTAACCAGGTTAGCTAGCTAACCTGGTTAAATCCTGCCAGGTTAGAATTGCCGGCGAAAGGAAATATGTAGGGGCAATTCATGAATTGCCCCTACTATTGTCAATTCCGGTTTCTTAGGAATTTTTGGTACCGGAGGTGGGACTTGAACCCACATGGGGTTTCCCCCACTGGATTTTGAATCCAGCGCGTCTGCCATTTCACCACTCCGGCATTTTTAACAATATCGAAAAATAATTCTATTCCTCACGACCCAAATAATCAAGTAAACCCTATGTTTACTGTCTAATATCCCCTACCAAATTTGCACATCGGTCATTCTAAGTCTATGGTCCATGGTCTATTGTCTTTTGTCTTTTCCCCCATTCACCATTTCTATCAATGACGGATCGTAATCCTCGACATTTTCGAAACCCAACAAATTCAATAATGTTCCTGCCACGTTCGAAAGCCCCTTTTCGGGAAGGTCTCTCATTTTGTATTCTCCCGCATACTGGGGGTCGTATATGACGAACGGCACCGGATTTAATGTATGTGCTGTCTTCGGTACACGCTTTCCGTCTTTAACGGTGAACATCTCGTCGGAATTGCCGTGATCAGCCGTTATTACGGCAATCCCTCCGAGTTTCTTTATAACATCCAGTAGTTCCTGTACGCATCCGTCAACGGTCTCTACACCTTTAATTATCGCTTTTGTCACGGCGGTATGCCCTACCATATCACCGTTAGCGAGATTGAGTCTTCCGAACCGGAATTTACCGCTTTTAAGAAATTCTATTGTCTTTTTAGTTATCTCGTGAGCTTTCATCTCGGGAGCTTTATCGAACTGCACTCTATCGGAAGGTATCTCTATATATTCCTCAAGATCCTTGCATATGTATCCGGATTTATTCCCGTTCCAAAAATACGTCACATGCCCGAACTTTTGGGTCTCCGAAATGGCGAACATCGTTACTTTTGCCGCCGCCAAATATTCTCCGATAGTTCTGTCTATTTCGGGAGGGGTCACGAGATAATGTTTGGGTATATGCGTATCTCCGTCATATTCCATCATGCCGGCGTAAAACACATCCGGATATCTTTCTCTGTCGAATTCCTTGAAATCTTTTTCTTCAAAAGCGCGTGATATTTCTATAGCCCTATCCCCTCTGAAATTGAAGAAGACCACGGAATCACCGTCTACGATCTCGCCCACCGGACCGTTCTTATCCCGTATCACGAAAGAATCCATATACTGATCCGTCATACCCGGATCTTCTTTGTAATAAGTATTCACGGCCTCGCTCGCGGAATAAAATTCTCTTCCTTTACCTAGGACATGAGCGTCCCATCCTTTCTTTACTATATCCCAATCCGCGCCGTAGCGGTCCATAGTCGTTACCATTCTGCCGCCTCCGGAAGCTATCCGGTAGTCATATCCGGCCCTTTCCGATATAGTTTTCAGAACATTCTCTATTTTCGCGATATAGTCCAAAGCCGACCTTTCCGGAACATCTCGTCCGTCAAGAAGAGCGTGTACGCGTACTTTTTTTACGTTTTCTTCGGCCAGTTCTTTTACCATCGCTATCAGCTGATCTATGTGAGAATGAACGTTCCCGTCGGATAAGAGACCTATAAAATGAAAAGTCCGGTCTTTTTCTTTAATATGATCAGACATCTTTTTCCATTCATCCGTTTTGAATATAGAACCGTCTCCTATCGCCATGTTCACTCTTTTTGCGCCTTGCTCAAAAACACGCCCCGCGCCGAGCGCGTTATGCCCGACTTCGCTGTTTCCCATATCTTCGTCCGACGGAAGTCCGACAGCCTTGCCGTGAGCTTTCAGGGCGGTAAACAATTGGCTTTTTAATAATCCGTCCAGGCACGGCGTCTTGCCGGCATATAACGCGTTGGAATCGTCTTCTTTTCCGAGGCCTACCCCGTCCATTATTATCAGTAACAAGGGCCCTTTTCTCGGAATAAATCCTTTGATCTTATTTAGTTCTAATTCCATTTTATTTTCTCTTTCTCTAATCGGGTGAGACCTACCATTTCCCCGGGTTGTTCCAGTCTTTTGATCTTTCTTTGATACCCTTCGTCTATCAAATACTCCCCTTCCATAACGGTATTATCGTCTTTTATACCTCTCACAAATACGCGGCCTTCAAATACCGCTACATGAGTTATCTCACCGTCAGTTTTAATGTTCCATCCCGTTCCGCGCGCCCAGCATACCGCCGCGGGCGAGGTGATCATAAAAGTATCACCTTTTTCTATCTCTTTCAAAAGAACCGTCATCTCGCCGTTTTTAATGTCCGCTTTACCGTCACCGTAAGAAGGCATTATTATCACTTCACTATCGGCCTTTACTTTTATTATATTACCTTTTGATCTTCCGAAAGTTATCTCTATGTGGGATTCTTCTCCGGTAATTATACGGGTTCCGTACGCGAGCAATGTTCCGGGAACGTGTTCCGAGGGTTCTACCTGTCCGGGAAATATTGTCTCTACATCACCCGCATAAGAAACTACCATTACAGTTTCTTCCGCTTGGGCAATTCCGATCATCATTACTACGGCATAGAATATACACGCAGCCGGTACTAAGGCTCTCTTCATTTATCGTCTTTTGTTTTGATCAGCAATTTCCAGGGATGTTTCTTTATGTCATCGCTAAATTTTTTGAAATTTTCCGTCGTGCTTTCCATGTTTTCCACTATTCCGCCGAGACTTTTTTCATTGCCCGCGAGAAAATCTTTTATTTTAGCGAGTATTTTATCCAGATTATCCGCTATAGTATCGGCTTTCTTCATAAATACTCTGGACTGCATAGGCTCTTCACTTTTTATTATTTCTCCCGCTCCGACAAATTCATCCGTTGTCCCGGATGTCACTCCCACGTAAGCATCTCCCACGAACCCTGAAGTCGCGATATACGCCACGGAATCTTTGCGGACCTTCGCGTCAATGTCTATTTCCAGAACACATTCGATCGAGGTTGCGGGTTCATATACAAAACTTATTTCCTTTACTCTGCCCACCTCTATCCCCGATAATTTGACGGTGGCATTAGGTTTAAGATCGCCGGCATATCCGAAGGATGTTTTTATAATATATGTTTCTTTTTTGAAGGAGCCTGTCTTCCCGAAAAACAGTATACCTATGAGAATAGCTATCAGAACGACCATCCCCGCCTTAAATTCATTTGATACTCTCATAATAGTCTCCTAGTTTATTAGTTCATAGTTCGTAGTTTTGAGATTGCCGCGTCGGCCTTCGGCCTCCTCGGAATGACTACCGGTCGAATCACAAGTAACGGGTCGAGGCACGGCGCAGGATGCTATTTGCTATGTTGGGCCCAGATGGCTTTTATTGTTTCCTCCTGGGCGAAGGCGGTCGGGACTTTTTCGCTCGGCGTATTGGCCCAGTACCAGTTCTTGCCGTTGACGGGGTTGGCCAATGTTCTGCTGCCCGGCATTTGGAGGTAGCCATTTTTATCGTTTGTGCGAATCCAGTCCCAGGCGTATTTGAGCCAGTAGTTCCGGTATTCCGCCGGTTGATGTGCAAACCAGCAAATCTCATCATAACCCCAAATCCAGTGCGCCCCGATATTCTGTCCGGGCCTGCCGCTCGAGCCGAAGTTGTCCAGCTCCACAATGTAGGGCAGGTGCTCGCAGGACCAGCCGCTCGGGGTGACGCCGCCTTTGCTGCGGGTGAAGATGCTGTCGAGATAGCCGACCTTCAATACGCCCTTCTGCGGCTCGGCGACTAC
>JBDRBI010000011.1:0-5942 GCA_043822885.1 Candidatus Omnitrophota bacterium | reverse complement strand
GATTCACAAAGTGTTCTATACTCTCTGAGTGTCTCTTCTATAAATTCACTCCCTCTTTGCCCTCTGACTATTTCGGTTATCCTAAGTCCGAATATCACGTTCCTTATGATACCCGAGGTATCATAGTTTATCCCCGTTGGGAGTATTATGGTCTCATCCAAAACAACTCCGCCGATCTTATCAATGCCTATATCCCTGGTTTGAATAGCGTCTCTTTTGAACACGGGAAGCAAGGTTATTGTATTTCCTCGGGTTCTATTAAAATTGCTCGGTAACTCTTTTCTATTTACCCCGTACTTCGCGTAGACATCTTTCCCCACCTTATTGATGTTCTCGGTAGAGTAAAGTTCCACATAACCGTTGGCGGTACTTTGTATGTCATTGATAAGCTGTTTTACATTTTCCGCGTTCTGCGCCGCTAAAAAGTCCAGAGGTATCCTAATGAGTTTTGCCTGAACCGCGTCTTGCTCTACTTCAGAGCTTAAAACATCAATTAAAAACTTTTCATTCTTCTCAATATATTCCGATGCGTGCTCCGCTTTTCTAAGTGAGGGGAAAACCGGTGGATCCTTTTTTGCCTCACTCAGCATATCATCAGTGAGAAAAGGAATGCCTTCTTCCGCGTCTACGGAGGTTTGATAAGCCTTATAAACTGTTCCGGCATCAAAACTAAAATGCTCAGGTAGATCCGCATTATCGGCATTCTCTAGGTCAATAAGAGAAATTTCTTTTTCCCCCTCCCCTACAGACGTTGGAAAAGCCGTTCCATTTAAAAAGTAATCAAAACCACTAAACCGATCCAAATCGTACCGATTCTTAATGCTTTTATAAATATTATGCAGATCAAAGCCCTCTTTCCCCGAGGCAAGAACTTTCGAGTCCGGGGCGGTTATCCATCTTAGTTTAGGAGGATCCTCCATATTTTTCACGATGTATGGCTTACCGTCTATAACAGCGGCAATATACGGCGCTATTTTTGATATGTTATCCCCTACTCTCTTAAGGGTCTCTTTGGACATGAAGTCTATATGCGGGTTGAAAAGGACCGCAATTTCCGGAGTTAACTCTATAGAAAAATCATTGAATTCCATGCCGCCAAGATTGGCTACAAAATCAACAGTTCCCGGAAGAGCAAAACAAAAATCACCTTCTTTAACATGCTGCGCAATAACTTCCACTATTTCGCCTTGAGAATTGTACACAGAACTGAATTGCACACCTCCGCCTATCGGAGCTTGTTTGATATCAAGCTGCAGCCCCTGGAAATGTCCCGGTCCGGTACTTGCAGTTTGATAAGAACCCGGGATAAAATCTCTGAGAAAAGTTGTTTTATGAAAAGTGCTTATTACTTTTCCGGAAGTAAATTCCGTTATATCCTTAACAACTTCTACGAGACCATGGATCATCCTATACATAGTGAACTTGCTCATATTTGCTTTTGCATCTTCGAATACATCTCTATTATAAACGAGCTTATCAAACATATTTACATCACCCAATTTTGTCAAAGCTTCCTGACCTCTATCGTAAAAATGGGGCATTCCTTCCTCTGCTGCAATTCCTATATTTTCAGGGATGCTGCCTTTATCTATAAAACTGCTACCCCTATCTTTATCTCCCGCTCTCACCATCTTATCCGGATCGTCTGTAACCCTTATCATTCCAGCATTGTCTATCCCTTCTTTGATAGCCGATATTATCCCTGCCGTTTGCCCCGCGATGTTTTGTATAGCCCATATCTTTTCTTTGTCTCCGTCAAAAACTTCAACACCCCGGCTAATGCGTTTCAAGAATTCTCTGCTTATGTCTGTATTTCTCTTATCTTCAGCTACCATTTTTATAAGTTCATTCGACAGCATAGAAGTCGCCATAGTACCTTTATCAGATATAAAAACATTATCGGTAAAGAATTTTTCGACAGCAGTATTAGGTCTTCCTTGCGCAATAAGTTCAATTACCTCTTTTTTCATTCTAAGCGCCTCCGCTTCTATCCTTTCCTCTTCGGCCCGTCTTTTCTTTTCATCGTTTATTCCGCCCGCGGGGTCAGCAGACTGTCGTTGCTTTAATGTCTTTTCTATGGTCTTAAATAACTTGCCTACATCTTTATTCTCCTCTCTCCCTCCCACCTTAGCCGAAACCAGCCCGTCACGAAGAAGATCATTTACTTCGTCAGTATCTTCTGTGCTGAAAATAATGATCGGGAATTCTTTTCCGGCTTCACGCAATTGTTTGATCAAGGTTACACCGTTTATTACCTTACCGTCTTTATCCCTTCCATCCTTCATGTTAATGTCAGAAACCACTATATCAAATATTATCCCTTCATTCTCCGCTTTTTGTATAACTTCAATCGCCTCACGCGCATTCCTGGCTCTCCATACATTATATTTCTGGTCTGATCTTTCCGCTTTTTCCAGAAATAATTGTTGCATACTTCCTTCATCTTCCGCAAATATTATATTGGGTCTTCCCGGAATGATCTCGAAGGGTTCGGTTTTAAATACGTTATCTTCGGGCTGTTCTCTATCTTGGCCTATCTTAGGTTTATCTTCCGCCCCTGACTCGACCGTTTTATAAGGCAGTATTACTTTTATCACGGATCCGTTCCCGCTATTTCTGATCTCGAGCTTGCCTCCCGCATAAGATAATATTTCGTCCGATATCGCGAGATATTTGCTTTCCGCGCCTTTCCATTGAAGTATCGCCGCTTTTTCCCGCAAAGATCCGGACTCTGTAACCCGAAGCTGATCCTCTTCGAACCCAAGATAATTGTTAGTGAAAGATATTACCGCCTTAGACCCTTCTTCATCCCGCTCTATACCATATTCTATCCATACAGACATATCTTCTTCGGCAGGCTTTTTCATCTCTATATTGACCGCGGGCTTATCCTTTTTTATATTTTCCATTCCAAGCGTTAAAATACCATACATTACATATCTGAACGCGGGTATATCCGCATGAATAATAACCTTTTTATTACGGAATTCCGGGTCTTCATTGATGCTCTTAACCTGTATCCCCGACTTCCCAAAGAACCTTGTTGACTCTTTTAAGAAAGCTATTATTTCTTCCATAACATTAACAGGATCCATATCCACCGCGGAACCATCAAAACTCTCATTTACCGTTAACATGCTTTCGGAAACCCTGGTCGTAGATATCAGTCTATCTAAATATTTCTCTATTGTTTTAATCTTATCAATATCCTTCTCTTTCAATCTCCCATCTTTAAAGGGTGAGCTATCCTGCTCTGCTATATTGAGAAGCGCGTCAATAGAATCCGATATGATCGCGCTATTTCTATTTATGCCCTTGAATATTTTTTTGAGCAGTATATATCGTAATTTCTGAAGTTTTTTGGCTTCTTCAGTTAATTCGTTCAATGCAGACGCCATAAGCTCGTTATCATAGAAGTCACTGATACCGTCGTATGTAATACTCTTATCAGCAAATTCTATTCTTTTTTCTATGCTGTCTATTGTTCTTGAAAACTCGTCACGCTCTTCTTTATTGTATAAATTCTGAAAATTTTCTATATCAGTGAGTAAGTCATTTAGGACAACCTTGGCACTAGCGTATTCCGAGTTCTCTATTAAACTTTTTATTCTACTGGCCTCAGATTCTAACCCGCCAAACATATCGCTTATTCTGATATAACTTACGATAGCAGAACTTCGATCAAGTATTTCCCTATAACTTGTTACTATTTTCCCGACACTATCGTCTTCGATCTCTATTCCACCAAAATCAAGTAAAAGCATTTCAGGATACGATATTAAAGGAACCATTATATTATTCAGATCATGCCTTACACTGCCCCAAATATTGGCTTGTATATCCGGAAGGAAACTTCTGATATCTCTTTTTTCTTTCTGCGCTATTTCACTTTCTAAACCACGCGTTATGGCGAGCCGTTCTTCGCGTTCGGCATGTTTTAATAGGCCCGGATCTAATTTTGATCCATTTAGATCGTCATTTTCACTCTTTGTAAGGATCTCGATCTTTATCTCTCCGGCGCTATCTTTTGATATGAATGCCCAATATTCTTTTTCATCCTGTCCGTCGGATCTAAAAGTGATAGGGATCAACCGAAATGAATCGCTCTTAGACATGTCATCATTAAATCTGAATTTAGCGTCTATCTTCGCGTCTTTCCCGAATTCACCGAGGTCTACGCCTAAAGACCGGGTAGTTCTATCATCCCTTATCTTCATTAGATCCATCTTGCCGTCACGTTCGGCCGAATTGAGGATATACCGGATAATAGTGACATCTTCTATCTGGTGATCACTTAAAGGTGTGAATACGGACCGGGGGGCAAGATGCATAGTTGACTCATTCTGAGCATATGCGCTTGCAATACCTATATTTGAGGAATTGCACAAAAATGTCAGTAGTATTAATATCCTTGTGCAGTACCGTATGTGCCTCACTATTTATCCTCCTGTTGTATATGTTAATATTTTCTGGATTTCAAAAATACTAACTGACAGTAATTATACAACAAAAGTGCGAATCCTGAAAGTTAAATTTCTTACTTTTTTATATTTAACAAAATACTGTTCTGCAATTTTATACCCCCCTGGGGACACGTGGCCGATTGGTGTAGTGGACACTTACCCGATTGAAATTCTAAACGGTACAAAAGTCATAAACGGTACAAAAGTCATATTTGGGTCATTTGCAAAAGGCATAAGGCAAAAGGCAAGACCTGAATGAACAGTTGTGTCATTTTAGTTTTTTTTCTACCTTTTTAGGGATAAGTGTTAAATGCTGTCTGAGCCCTGTACCGCTCCTGGTACAGGGCGAGTTCATTTAACACCCCTAAAAAGGTAGAAAAAAAGCGTTAAAAAATGACACCGTGAATGAAGGCCTTGCCTTTTGCCTTTTTGGATTTTGTTTTTTGGCTTTTTGACTCCCTCCTCATTTACATTACGTACATACGGTGATAGAATGTGAGAACTATGTTATCCAGTCTTACTATAAAAAATTTCGGTCTCATCGACCGGCTGACCGTGGATCTTGGCAAAGGTTTGAATGTTCTTACGGGTGAGACCGGCGCGGGAAAATCTATTTTGATCGACGCGCTTCAGATAGTCCTCGGCAACAAACTTAACATTTCCCAGGTGCGCG
Source organism: Candidatus Omnitrophota bacterium (assembly GCA_043822885.1). Lineage (GTDB taxonomy): Bacteria > Omnitrophota > Gorgyraeia > Tantalellales > Tantalellaceae > Aadella. Next base: position 806 of record JBDRBI010000011.1, on the reverse strand, counting down.
ACAAGGAAAGCCCCTGCGTTATCGAAGCTGTTTTCGATCTTTCTCCGCAATTTTTAAAAAAGCACCCTCCTCTATCCGAACATGTTTCGAAAGATGACCCTCTTCTCATAATAAACCGTACCTTTTTTGCGGATGGCCGCGGTAAGAACAAAATAAACGGTCTTACGGTAACCGTATCCGAATTAAAAAATATGGGGAACTATCTTGTGGACCTTCACGGACCGCATGATCATCAGATGCTTTTGTCCGAAGATCTCCATTTGGACATTTTAGACAGTCTGACTTCTATAGAAACCGATAAAAAAGAATACTCGGAATTATTCAATTCCTATACCAAACTCAAAAAAGAACTTGATACGCTAACAGGACTTGCCGAGAACTCGGAAAGAGAGCTCGACATTTTAACGCATCAGATCAAAGAATTGGAACAAGTACCCCTTTCTGAAACCGAATATGAAAAGTTGTCCCAAGAAAGCTCCCGCATCAACAACTCGGAAAAACTTCATGAATCAGCGTCGAGGCTTTTGGATCTTCTGGAGAATGAAGAAAACGGCATGAACAGAATATCGTCTCAGGCCTTTACCTTCATGAACACTCTGTCATCCACGGACGAAGCAACTTCCCCTTTTACCGATATCCTTACGCGCATACAGGAAGATAGCTCGGAACTGTCCGCGTCACTCAGTGATTATCTTGAGACACTTTCCTTCGATCCGCGAAGGTCCGACGAGGTCAACAGACGTCTGGACATATATTATGATCTCATCAGAAAATACGGACCGTCCATGGAAAACGTTTCTAGCTTT
>JBDRBI010000010.1:0-18735 GCA_043822885.1 Candidatus Omnitrophota bacterium | reverse complement strand
CGGACTGCTCCTAAACCCGAGTCTACCAATTTAAGTAATTTTAACGTAGACCTGCAAGAACTAAAATATTAGGATCTTTTATGAAAAGACTTTTTGTCATATTCTTTGTCCTTGCGGCGATACTCTTGTGCTCTGCCGTATTTTCCCTTGCGGAAGACGGTCCTTTTACAAAATTGGGACGCGGCGCGGCTAATGTTATGACGGGATGGGCGGAAGGGTTCAATACCGTGGGCGAAGGATGGAACAAAAATCATTCGATCGGCGAATGTATTGCCTCAGTCCCTGAAGGAATGGTAAGGGCAACTTTACGTACAGCTCTCGGCCTATACGAAACTCTGACTTTTTCCGTGCCTGTGCCGAAAGATTACAGATCCGTGATCACTCCGGAATCGGTAGATCTGCCTTCTACTTCTCCGGAGAGAGTGGTTTTAAGAAAGAGGTAATAGTTTAGTTGTTTTCAGTAATAAAATACTGAAGCCTGCGTCATTGCGCCTGCCCTCCGAAGGGGGGAGCGAAGCGAAGCAATCTCTATGATTTTAGAATAGATTGCTTCGGGCGCTAAAGCGCCCTCGCAATGACAGTTTGAATGGAATTCTAAAATGAAATCAAAGAATAAGAACGGATCATTGACGAATAATGTTATTTATCCTCTGTTCATACTCTCGGCGCTTGTTGCTTTCCAGCCGCTTTCTTCCTCCTATGCCGACGCGCAGGAAAATATCAACGCGTCGGATACGTCTCTTTATCCCGGAGGGTTGATATCTCTCGCGGAAGATATATTGATCTCATCCAATCTCTGCGAACAGGGTAAAACTTTGTATCAGGACGGTGATTACGCTAACGCGCGTCTGAAGTTTCAGCAGGCGCTTTTAAGGGATCCCGCTAATAAAAGCGCCAAAAAGTTCATTGATCTGTGCGACAAGCAAAGGGCGATCCCTAAAAATAAAATAAAGACCAGAAAACCCGCTAAGAAAAAATGGAGTTTTACGAAGGAAAAGAAACCAGCCGGCGGAAAAGATAAACTGGACGAAGATGAACTTGCTTTTCTTGAGAGTCTCGAAAAACGTGTAGTTACCCTCGAGCCAAAACAGTTTTCAGGATCCGAATCCTACGTTCCTCAAGAGGAAACTCCGGAGAAGCCCATTGCGAAAGAAATGCCGCAGAAGACCTCTAAAGTTAAAAGCAATCCTTTTTTGGAAGAAATGAAAAAAATAAAGATATCCGAATCATTGATACAGCAAGGGGACCAGTTCTATTCTAAAGAGATGTACGACAAGGCTTATAACTGTTACCTTGAAGCCTTCAGATCATTCACCGCAAAAAACAAATAAAAATTTTGTGAACAGTGAACAGTGAACAGTGAACAGTGAATGGTGAACAGTATCGTTGAGATTGCTTCGGTCGCTATCGCTCCCTCGCAATGACAAACATGTTAACCCTGTCTTTGCGAGGAATGAGTGTAACGAATGACGAAGCAATCCCCTCTCTATCGCACATCACACATTACACAAATATACCCTCTCTCCGAGTCGCGTCCTACTCCTCCCGCCACTCCATAATACTGTATTCTTTTTCGCTGTTCTTTTTCCCTATCGTCACGGAATATTTGCGTATTAATTTATCTTTGAAATAAGCGGAGGCCTTTATTGTGTAATTATTAGATTTTACCGTGAATAGTTTTTTCCCGATAAGCACTTTCAGTTCTTGTTTTTCACCCTCTGTCAGATACACTTGTTCCTGTATATCATTCAGGAAGGACCCCATCGATTCGAAAACTCCCGCGGACACTCCGCCCTCTTCTGTTTCCTCCGACGCTTTACCTGCTCTAAATTCCATAATACGCCCTATAAGAGCATCATCCATACCCGCGATCTTCAAAACCTCTTCGCCGCAAGTATTGATGTTTATAAGACCCTCGCCGTATACGGTAATAAGGTCTTTAATGTCGTTGTATATATCTTCATCCATGTCATCCAGAACAAGCACCTGTTCCTTGGGATAGAACGGTTTATTAAGAGAACTTGTTATTTCTATGGCTATATCCATATCCATGGACGGCAGTTCTTTTAAGAGCGAGCTGGGGGCCTTGTTTATATTTATTTTCCTTTCTTCGTCTTCCATAGAATACTTTATTACTATATCTCCGGCCGTATATTCGTTTTCCGCCGAAAGTTCTGACACGCTATCCTGTGCCGGGGACATATCATTGAGCCTATCCGCCATTACCGAGTACGTTACCGCTTTTATAGCATTTAACGCGATAAGATCATTTCTTACCCGGTTACTAAAACTGTACGCGGTCCTGGATATTCTGGCCAATCCCACACCAAACAAAGCCATCGTGGTGATAAGCCATAATACTACGGTTAATATAGATCCTCTTTTTGTCATTTTATTTTACTTTTTAAGAGATTGCTTCGTCGCTGCGCTCCTCGCAATGACGGAGCGTAGTGTCATTGCGAGGGACCGTAGGTCCCGAAGCAATCTCCCGAAACTTTCGCTTCTGTCTCTTTAAGGTAAAAAGATAATTCTTTCTTCTTTCTTCCCGTCTTTTTTTATCTCCATTTTGATCGCTTTCGGAGGACCGTCCTCCTCTTCGGAAAAACTGTCGGTCCATCCCCCTAATCCCTCCATCCCTTCTTCCGTCTCTTCCGGATACAGATAAGAAAATTTAAGACTTTGCGCCTCAAAAAGTATTGTTTTGGTCTTTTCTCCGCTTTCCTTGAGTGATTCCGAAACTTTAGATGTTTCTCTTATCAAGGCGTCTTTCCCCGGTTTAAACGTATAAGTGACCTCTATTATGTTATTCCCTGAGACCGCGGGAAATGACAGTTTTTTTTGATCGCCTTCAAACTCTACCTCCTCAAATTTTCTTATGTACCCGTATATTTCTTTTCTCATTTTCTCCGTAGCTATAAAAAGTTTTTTGTCCATTATCGTCTCTGTTCTTCTTACCGTCCTCCAGATACGTATTCCGGCGGTATATGTAGCGAAAATGGAGATAAGCACTATGCTCAAAAGCGATGCCGTGAGAAACACTTCGACCAAAGTGAACCCTTTTTTATTTTTAAGAATAAGCTTCATAATTAGTTCATAGTTCATGGTTCATAGTTTGTAGTGATTGACCGATGTGGAAGCGAGATTGCTTCGTCGGCCTTCGGCCTTCTCGCAATGACGTAACAAAAGCTGCGCTCCCCGCAATGACGGAGCGTGATCCCGTCATTGCGAGAGGCCACAGGCCCGAAGCAATCTAGGTTCTACATCAGTGAATCTATAGACCTTTTAACCTTTTAACTTTTTAACCTTTAAGCTGCCCTCACCCCTACATCTCATATTCATCTTTTTTCCCAGGCAATATTGTCTTTAACGTCATATGCCCTTTGCGGCTGCCCTCACCCCATTCGGCCCTGAGTTCGACTTCCGTCATGGGAAGCACGGTAAGATCAGGCAAAGCGCCTTCTAGCCCGCCGTATATTTCCACGGTACCCTCTTCCACAAGATCGCTTATGACCGAAGAAGTCCATTCACTTATCGTTTGTGTAACGGTAAAGGATCGACCTCCATATTTGAATGTTTTTTCATACTCTCCGGTCTCCAACCCGTCCTCTGATATGGCTTTTTCCCTTAACTCCGCCATCATGCTGTCCAAGGCCTTTACCGCGTAAGAAGTGTTATAGCTGTTCGAGATAGCCAAAGCGCATACCGAAAATACGCGTAAAGCGACAACGAGACAAACGGCCGTGATAACGACCGTTACCATCATCTCGACCATACTGAAACCCTTTTTTGATAATAATTTGTGTTTCATGATTTATGTACAGTTAAAAGTCTAAAGTCGAAAGTCTAAAGTCATTTTCTAGAGATTGCTTCGTCCCCCGGCTCTTCGGCCGGGGTCCTCGCAATGACGGAACAAAAACTCCGCGCCCCGCAATGACGAAGCGTGGTGTTCGCTTTCGATGACGGAAAACAACATTATGTCATTGCGAGGCCGTAGGCCGAAGCAATCCAGCTTCCGCACCAGTCAATCCCCTGACCTTTTAACCTTTTAACTTTTAAACCTTTAAACTGTTATTCCCCCGTATCCCAACTGACAACATCGTCATTTGTACCCGCTTGTCCGTCTGGTCCGGCAGAAGACATATCATAGCCGTATTTATTGTGCTGTCCCGGAGTTTTGTATATATAATCCTGTCCCCAAGCGTCTCTGGGTACTTTCTTCAGGTAGGGACCGTGCCAGCTGTCACTATTGGTCTTATTTTCCAGAAGGGCCGATAGGTCGGGAGGGAATTGACCCATATCCAATTCATATAGGTCTAAAGCAAGCGGAACATTGACATCTACATCGGACTGTGTCACGGCTATTTTGGTCTGTTTAGTTCTTCCCGTTAACTTCGGCACGACCATCGCCGCCAAGATCCCGATTATAGCTACAACTAACATTATCTCTATCAAAGTAAATCCTTTCTTCTTCATTGTTACCCCTCCCCGTTGTATCCCGTCCCGGACAGCTATGTCCATCCACTAGTCACCGGTCACCTAGTCACCAGTATTCCATTCACTGGTGACCTGGTGACTGGTGACCTGGTGACTGGTTATAACGCTTATTCTCGCCCGTCACTTAAAATATATCAAATGCACTTCCATGTCCGCGGTCATCAGATTTGTCGCCCGGCTTTTACTTTTCAGGTCCAGCCTGTGTATGTTAAGCGGATAATTGCTGTTCTCAAGCTTATACAGGAACTCTACTACCTCGCTTAGATATCCTTCTACGGATAATGTAACTCTTCTGACCTTAAAGTCCGCCTGCCCTTCCTCATCTTCCGTTTCGGGTTTCATTTTAAGTATAATAACGTTCGCGGCCTGCGCGAATTCCTCTATAGTATTCATCATATTCGAGAACGTGCTTTTCTCGTCACTGTCGGATATTATGTACGCTTCGGCTTTTTTAAATACTTCCGCTATATGATCCTTTTGCGATTCCATGTAAAAAAGACGGGCCATCTTTTCTTCCTGCGCCTCTATCCTGATCTCCGAGCTTTCCATCTTATCGGTAAAAGGCGTAAGTATGAACCGCTCCACAAGGAACAATAAAGCCAGGACGCTCAGCCCTATCACCAGTAATTGTTCCTTTTTATTAAGTTTCGGCATATGTTCTCTTGTTATTGCAAAGTTTGTATATCGTATGGAGATTGCTTCCCCCCGTCGCTTTGCTCCGCAAAGCGGAGCAGCGGGGGTCGCAATGACGGAGCGTTTCTGTCATTGCGAGGAGGCCGACCCGTGGTGAGCGAAGTCGAACCAAGGCCGACGAAGCAATCTCGCTTCCATCATCAGTCAATCACTACGAACTATGAACTCATAACTATGAACTTCCTACCCTCTACCTTCTAACTAATATGGCACACTATATTAAATTCGTTCAATTCTTTTCCGTCTTTTGTCGCTTTTCTTGAATATCTGAGTTCCGCTTTTCCGAACTCTCCGGAAGTATCAAGTGTGCGTACAAATTTAAATATCTCTCCCATATCCGTGCCTTCGCCTATTATGGAAAACTCTTTATTTCTGCTATAAACTATCCGGCTAACCGTTATGTTCCTCGGGACCAGCTGCGATATCTCATAATAGTAGAAGAGAAGCGACTGCTCATATCCCATAAATTTCTTAAGTATCTTTATCTTGTCCAAAGCTACCGTAGAATTCATATTGGTTCTTTCTATAGTGCGTATCTCAAGTTTTAACCTATCCAGATATGCCTGACGCCCGTAACTTTTTCCGATAAAACAGATCAGGGTCAAAACTATGATATACAGGACCGCTCCGCCGGTAATAAAAAGGTTTTTGGTCAGGTCATGCGCGTACTTACGCATTTTAGCTTCAGGCAATATGAATCTGAACCGTGAAGATAACGGGTTCAAAGCTATCCCCAATACGGAAGACAATGAAATATTCGAGCCGATCTCTCTGATATTCCTTATCCCTTTAAGCGACCCCACGACATCCATGGGTTCTATTGTCTCAGGCGGTATTTGGAACACATTTTTTACGCTATTTTCAAGTTCGAGATTCTTTCTTATGACCCCGGACACATAAACCCTGGAAGGCCCGGCCCTTCTTCCGGATTGAGCCACGATCACGGCTTGTTTAAGTTCGCCTTCAAATTTAGGAAGCTTATCGTACGCCCTTAGCTGTTTACTCGGAATGGTTATACTTTTACTGAAAAGTATCTGATCATTTTTTATAAGAAAAAAATCCGTAAAGTTTTCATCTATATCCAAACAAGCCACGATCTCGGAATTTGTTTTAGGCGGCGCCGCTTTCGTGAAAAACCTCAAAAGACCGAATGTGCTTAAAAGCACATTATCCGGGAATAAATTTAGTTTCTCAAAAACGGAGAACTGTTTGATAAGCGTGCGTCTATGCACTATACTTAAAAGCACATTAGTGAACCCCGCGGAAGTCTTGTCCAAAACAGCGTAGTCGTATATTATTTCATCACGCGCATAAGGCACTTCCTGCGTAAGATGAAGTTCTATTATGCTTTCGAGTTCACTTTCGTCTTTTGTGGGAAAACTCAGATTCCTTAGGATAACCTGATCTCTGGGTATCGAAAGAACAAGCGGTTTGTACTGTCTGTATTTTTTTTCGTCTATCAGGGAAGATACCGCGGTAAAAAGTTCTTCCGGATGGTCGGAACTTATGGTTTTATGTTCTACACCGGCGATCTGCATATCCTTAAGAGGAAGTATGCTCTTCCCCCAGATCGCCTTAACGCTCTTATTGTTGATCTCAAATATTATCATAGTTCAGTTGATAGTTGATAGTTGATAGTGAATGGTGAATAGTGAACTAGTCACCCCCCTACGGGGGCAGGCAGGTCACCTAGTCACCAGGTCACCTAGTCACCAGTAAAAATAAAAAATACCATTCTTCTTGCGTTTATTTTCCACGTCCACCCTGCACATCGGTCAATCTTCTGGTGACTTGGTGACTGGTGACCGGTGACTGCTCTAAATTCCGTCCGAGACGGGATTTAGAGCGTTACTGCACAAACATACTCATCTCAAATATCGGCAGAAGCACCGCTATTACTATGAACCCAAGTATGCTCCCGACTATAAGTATGGCCATAGGTTCTATCAAAGACGTCACTATTTTTGTCGTTGTCTCCACTTCGTCCCGGTAACTGTCGGATAGTTCCCTTAATATTTCGTCCAGTCTGCCGCTGGCTTCACCCACGGCTATCATCTTTATGAACATGTCCGGCAGATAAGTACAATTATCGACAAGGCTTTCTTCAAGCCCCGCGCCCGCGATTATATGCTGACACGCTTCTTCAAGTTCATTCCGGCCCTTTTCATCATCTATCAGAGGTATGGATATCCTTATAGAATCCAAAAGGGATACTCCGCTTAAAAGAAGTATAGATACCCCTCCCGAAAACCGGCATAATGACTGGTTATATATAACGTCCTTTATTACCGGAATACGCTTTTTTATCGCCTCTATAGCCTTTTTCTGCCAATCCGCTTCTCTAGACCATATCAAAAACGCCGCGGCCGCTATTACGCCAAAAAACATGAATACCCAATACTGCGCGAAAAACTCGGATACATCAAGTAATATCTTCGTTATCAACGGAAGATTATCCGCCAGATCCTCAAAAAGCGATTTCATCTTCGGAACGACAAATGTTATGATGAATATTATCGTCGCAAGCCCGACGGTTATCATAACGGCCGGATACGCCAGAGCTGACATGACCTTTTGAGATAATTGCCTTTCATTATCCAAATATCGCGATATCTCTTCAAGCGAGTTATCAAGCTTCCCGCTTGCCTCTCCCGCCTTGATTATACTTACATAAAAAGAAGAAAAATATTTAGGGAATTTTGCCAGGCTCTCGGAGAAACTCAGACCTTCCCTTACAAGCTCGGTGATCGAACGTATCATCTCTTTGAACTGAACATTATCGATCTGATCTTCAAGAAAATACAGGCTTTTTAGGAGGGGTTCCTGCGATCTTAAAAGTACTCTGAGTTTTTTCGTGAAAATATAGATCTGTTTTTTGCTGATACCGCCGCGTGAAAAACTAAAACTTTTGGCCTTTTTAACGGTCTTTATTTCTCCCGACGCGTTGTCCGCTTTTATGGCCATAGGCACCATACCCATCTGTCTTATTTTACTGACAGCGGCATCCTGATTAGCCGCTTCTATAGCGCCTTCTATCAGTTCATGCGGTCCCTTTTTAGCCTTATAAATAAATCTCATAGTTTTATGTTTCGCAATTCGTGATCCGGGTCACACAACTCGATAATTTAGTCACCTAGTCACCTGTCACCTAGTCACCGGTGACCTGCCTGCCCCCACCTGGTGACCTGGTGACCTAGTGACCTGGTGACTATTTACTGTGCTTATTCTCTATACCCTAAACCCTAGATACCCTACTCCCCTTCAGCCTCTGTTACCCTTAAAATCTCCTCAATAGTGGTTACGCCTTTTTTTACCTTTTCCCATCCGTTCTCTCTCAAGGTCACCATACCTTTGTCACACGCTTTTTTCCTTATCTCCTGACTGGAAGCGCCGCTTATTACGAGTTCCTGTATCTCCTTATCCAATATAAATATCTCGTGTATGGCGGTTCTCCCCGAATAACCCGTTCCCCGGCATTCATCGCATCCGGCTCCCTTATAATGCTTTGTGATGTTGATCTTTTTGTCCGGAGAGATATAAGCGCTCTCTTCTTCTTTTTTGCATTTATCACATATTACCCTAACTAAACGCTGAGCTATGAAAGCCTTTACCGCCGACACTAAGAGAAAAGGTTCTATCCCCATATCCTTGAGCCTGGCAACCCCGCTTGTCGCGTCATTAGTATGAAGGGTTGAAAATATAAGGTGTCCCGTCAGAGCGCTTCTGATAGCGAGTTCCGCCGTTTCCGCGTCACGCGCCTCACCTACCATTACGATATCCGGGTCATGCCTGAGAACGCTTCTCAAACAACTGGAAAATTGAAGTCCCACTTTCGGCATGACCTGTATCTGCATGATATCTTCCATTTCATATTCTATAGGATCTTCTATGGTTATCACCTTGGTGTCCGGCGATTTTATCGTTGAAAGACACGCGTACAAAGTCGTGGTTTTTCCCGATCCGGTAGGCCCGGCCAAAAATATTATGCCCACGGAAAGTTTTAGGAGTTTCTTCACCTTTTCAAGATCATTATCCGAAAAGCCTAACTCTCCGATGTTATACACCATATCCGTCGGCAGTATCCTTATGACTATATTCTCGCCGTTAGGAACGGGTATTACCGATACCCTCATGTCTATCTCATGTTCATGAAACTTTATTTTAACTCTTCCGTCCTGCGGAACGCGTTTTTCCACGACATCAAGGCCCGATATGATCTTTATACGCGACACTATGGCCGGGTAGAGCTGTTCAATTTCTTTCGGAAGCGCCAGATCACACAACACACCGTCAACACGGCATCTTATCTTGACCTTACTTCTGTAGGACTCGAAATGTATATCCGTCGCTTTGGATCTTATCGCGGACATAAGTATCTGCTCCACCAGTTTTACTACGGACGCTTCTCCGGCGCTTTTTTCTATATCTTTTACTTCCGTTTCCGTGCGTCCGGGTTTTTTAGATTTTTCGGGGGATTTTTTCTCGAGTATCCTTTGGACTGTATCCGCGCCGACACCGTAATATTTACGTATCGCGTCCTGTATATCTTTACTGGGCGCGAGCACTATCTCGGTGTTGTATCCCAAAACCAGCTTAATATCCTCGGCAGACCATATTTCATGCGGATCAGCCAAAGCTACCGTTAAAATGCCGTCTTCCAAAGATATCGGCATGAACTTATAATGCCATACTATTTTTACCGGCACCGATTTTATGACATTCTCGGGAACAGTTATGTTCCTGAGGCTAGGATAATAAGGAATATTCAGCTGCTTACCCAAAGCCTTCAGGAGCTGTTCCTCGGTTATATACCCGTCATCTATCAGTACCTGCCCGAACAGTTTCCCGGTCTTGCGGCTGGTCGCCGAAGCCTTAGTGACCTGGTCTTCGGAAATAGCTCCCATCTCAAGTAATATTTTCCCTATTTTATCCATAATAATCTCTCTGTCACTCCTCTGTCATTGCGAGGGTTCGCAGAACCCGAAGCAATCTCATCCAGAGATTGCTTCACTTCGTTCGCAATGACGGAGCGCTTTCCGTCGTCATTGCGAGGCCAAAGGCCGAAGCAATCTCATCCTCTAAGTTCTTGAGATTGCCGCGTCGTTCGCTCCGCTCACTCCTTCCCCCTTCGCCAATGCTACGGAGGACAGGCGCAATGACGGTCTATGGTCTTTCTACAGCCTAAGCTCCCCTATCATATAAAACTTGTCTTCCGAAATATTATCTACTCTTCCGGATAGTATCTTTTCACATCCCGTGAGCGTCTCTTCCAGCTCAACGAATTCTCCTTCTTTACCCGTATATTTTTCCGCCACAAAAAAGGGCTGCGTAAGGAAATTCTGCAGTTTCATCGCTCGTTCGCAGACCGTCCTTTCCTGACGGGAAAGTTCCTCTATCCCGATAACCGCCATAAGTTTCTGAAGTTCTTCGAATTTTTGGAACATCTTTCTCACTTCATTAGCCACGGTAAAATGACGTTCTCCTATGACCTTCGGGTCAAGAAATGCCGAGGACGAAAGTATAGGGTCTATCGCGGGATATAACCCCTTCTGCACATATTCTCTGGAAAGCACCATTATGGAATCAAGATGCGAAAAGATGGTCACAACCGCGGGGTCGGTAAGATCGTCCGCCGGCACATATACCGCCTCAACGGCGGTAATGGATGAGGCTGGCGTAGAACGTATCCTTTCATGAAATTCACTTACCTCGGATACTAATGTAGGCTGATACCCCGTTTCGGACGGTATCCTTCCCATAAGAGCCGACAGCTCCGCCCCGGCCTGCGTAAACCTAAAAACATTATCCAGGAAAAATATAACATCTTCTCCTTTTTCCTGCATAGATTCAGCCACCGTTATTCCGCTGAAAACAACATTATGTCTCACTCCCGGTGACTCGTTCATCTGCCCGAATACGAGCGCGACCGTATCAAGTATACCCGTCTCTTTCATGTCCAGATACAGTTCGTTCCCTTCCCTTATACGTTCTCCGGCTCCGGTAAAAACACAGGAAGCTCCGCGTTTTTTCACGACATTATGTATTATCTCAAGTGTCAGGATACTTTTTCCTAAAGCCGCGCCTCCGAGTATCCCCGTTTTAGATCCTACGATGAAAGGGAACAAAAGATCCAGCATTTTTATGCCCGTTTCTATCATCCTATATTCCCGTTTTTTCTCTAAGATGACCTCTCTGGTCCCTTTTGTATCGGCTCTGCGTATCGGCATACGTTTTTTTGTTTCTTTTATAGGACCGCCCCCGTCTATCGGCTCGCCGAATATGTTCATCAGCCGGCCCCGGCAGTCGTCGGAATCCGGCATAGTTATAACGGACCCCGTAGATACCGCCTCGGAATTACGTTTCATACCGATATTTAAAGAAAGACATACACATCTGACCACCATGTTATCCATCTGTTCGATGACTTCCATAATAACTTCCTGGCCGTTGATAGTCTTAGTCTTTATGATCTCGTGTATAGAAGGTATCTCTTCCTCTCCCAAGAACGATACTTCTACAACAGGCCCCTTAACCGATATGACTTTCCCTCTTTTCTCTTTCACTTTGTCTTCCTTTTTCTTTTGAGATTGCTTCACTACGTTCGCAATGACGGAGTGCGCTCCGTTCTGTCATTGCGAGGGGCTGCTCCCTTCTGTCATTGCGAGGGGCCGCTCCCTTCTGTCATTGCGAGGGTCCGCTCCCTTCTGTCATTGCGAACCCCGAAGGGGTGAAGCAATCTCTTTTTGGGATTGCCGCGTCCCCCGTCTCTTCGGCCGGGGTCCTCGCAATGACGTATGGTCTCTGTCTTTGCGAGGGTCCGCTCCCTTCTGTCATTGCGAACCCCGAAGGGGTGAAGCAATCTCATCCCAACAATGAGCCGTACAAATCTTTTAATTCCGGATTCATGTTTTTTATCAGATCATCTTTCTTTTTACGAGAACCAGCTTTAATTTGTTTTTCTCTTTCAATTGCGTTTTCGATATTATCAAAAACTTCGTAATATACTAGTCTGTCTGTGTTATATTTTTCAGTAAACCCTTTTGCTAATTTGTTTTTATGCTCATACACCCTTTTTATAAGATCGCTTGTAACACCCGTATAAATAACGGTATTATTCTTATTCGTCAGCAAATAAACGTACCCTTTCTTTTGACTCATTCAAAATGCCTCTTCAAATACTACATTTTAATCTTAGAGAGATTGCTTCGTCGCTCCGCTCCTCGCAATGACGGAATAAGGCTCCGCTCCTCGCAATGACGGAATAAGGCTCCGCTCCTCGCAATGACGTAAGGTGTCTGTCATTGCGAGGGGCCGCTCCCTTCTGTCATTGCGAACCCCGAAGGGGGGAAGCAATCTCATCTTCTAAGTTTTTGAGATTGCCGCGGTCGCTCCGCTCCCTCGCAATGACGGAGCTTTTCTGTCTATCTCATCTTGTCCCGGACTGTTCACTGTTCACTATTCACTTCTCACAACCGGATCGCTTTAGCTGCGAATATTTCCCTTATGACCTTATCACTTAAAGCGTGTACCGATTTAAAATAATTGAACCGTAAGTTCTCGGTTATTTCTTTAAGCTCATCCGAGCTACTCTCAAGCCTCATGATCCTAATGGCCCATTCCGAAAGTTTACTGGACCAGAACACATCCTGCACTTTGCTTTTGATCCACATCTTCACGATATAATCTATCACTCCATCCGCGTCAGGTTTCACAATAACATCTCCGATCTCCGTTTGCGCCCCAAGATGTCCTATAAGCTCATTACACGGCAAAAGTCTTACTGTCTCTGTCTTATGGCTTGTAAAAGAATGAAAGTGCATGTAAACAACATAGACCGAACCAACCTCATTTTTTTTATACTGATCAAAAATATGATTTGTAAGCTTTAAAATATCGCCGTCATCTATTTCACTATTGATCGCGGGAAACACGGTCTTCTCCAGATCTATTCCTTCTAATTGTTCGGCTCCTCTTTCTCCGAGAACTGTGAAACGCTTTTTTTTCCCCGCTCCGTGCAAAAGTGTCTGATTTATGACCCTGTTATTCATCTCTCCCAAAAAACCCTCATCGGAACACACCAGCACATACCCTCTCGGAAGATCCTCTCTTTCCATAAAGAACTTATTCTCCGTACCCGTGCGCTGTATCATCCCAAGCGAAGCTACCACATATTTCTCAAGCTCGTTCTCACCCGGCGCTATATTGGTAAGTCTGCTGAACTCGGAAGAAGAAATAAGCTTGAGTATATCTATTACTTCTTTTAAGTTTTGGCTGTACTGCAGATCTTTTTTTATCTTAGCAACAGGTATCATAATTTTTGTGAACAGTGAACCGTGAACAGTGAACAGTGAATAGTGAACCAGTCACCAGGTCACCAAGTCACCTAGTCACCAGTTTCCCCTTCGGCTTCGCTCGGGACAAGCTAGTCGCCTAGTCACTGGTGACCTGGTGACTGGTGACCTGGTGACTCTTTCTGTCTTTTCTCTCCTCGCCGCCGTCCCTCTATTCTTCCATTTCCCCAAAGAACGCTATAAAAGCCTTATCCAAACGCTTCTTCACGTGATCTGTAAGCGTTTTTTTATCCCGCAATTCCGCTAATATCTCCGGATCTTTCTTTTCAAAAAAAGAAAGTATATTTTTTTCGAAATTTTTGACCTTCTCCGGATCTATCTGCTCGATTATGCCCCTCGCGAAAGCGTAAAAGATCAGTATCACTTCCATTTCGCTTACCGGTGAATTCGCCGGCTGTACGAGTATTTCGGAAAGAGACCGGCCGCGCGATATCTTTTGAGAAATTTCATCGGATATCTTGGCTCTTAACTTAGTTACCTTCTGAAGTTCCTTATACTGCGCGTATTCTAACCTGAGCTTAGCTCCTACTTCTTTAAGCGCCGGTGACTGTACTTTGCTTCCTATACGGGAGACAGAAAGCCCTACATCCACGGCGGGTCTGAACCCTTCATTAAAAAGCGGCGTGCTGGTATATATCTGTCCGTCGGTCATGGAAATAAGATTCGTCTGCACATATCCGGTAACGTCTCCCTGCAATGTGTCTATTATCGGCAGGAATGTCATGCTGCCGCCTATTTTCGGATCAAGCCGTCCGGCTCTTTCCATCAGCTGAGAATGTATATAGAATATATCTCCGGGATATGCTTCTCTTCCGGGGGATCTGTTAAGTAAAAGTGATATCTCTCGGTATATCCAGGCATGTTTCGTCAGATTATCGAATACAACAAGTACGTCTCTGCCTTTTTTCATAAAATATTCGCCTATGGCCGCCGCTGTGTACGGGGCGAGATATTGTTCGGTAGAAGATGATGATGCCGGCGCCGCTACCAAAGTGGTGTATTCCATAGCTCCTCTTTCCGACAATATTTCCGCCATTTTTACCATAGTACCGTAGCTGCCGCCTATCCAGCAGTATATACAAAGTACATTTTTCCCCTTCTGATTCAGAATAGTATCAAGCGCTATAGTACTTTTTCCTGTTTGCCGGTCGCCTATTATGAGCTCCCTCTGACCTTTACCGATAGGTATCATGGTATCTATTATTTTTAGGCCCGTCTTTAAAGATTCGTCAATGGGTATACGCGTCATGATCGCGGGCGCGTCGGCAAAAACAGGCCCCATTTCATCGGTTCGTATTTTCCCTTTTCCGTCTATGGGGGCGACTAGACCGTCCACTATTCTTCCTATAACTTCTTCCGCTACTGGTACTTGCAGAAGTTCGCTTTTAGATACCGCTTTATGCCCGGTCTTTATATCGATACCGCTTCCGACTAAGAGCGCTATAACTTTTTCTTCGTCAAATTCGATGACAACGCCTCTATCCCCGGACTCAAAATCCAAAAGTTCTCCGTATACACATCCCGGAAGACCCTTGACAGTAACAACATCTCCCCGAACATCAACTATTTTCCCGACTTCAGTTATCTCATAAGGCGTGCTCATGATAGCTCCGTGTATTCGTGACTCGTGAACAGTGAACGCCTGCCCCGGCCCTATATCCAAAAGAAAGCAGCCGGGGGTGAACAGTGACCCAGTCACCTAGTCACCTAGTCACCAGTTGCCTCGTCACCAGTTTCCTAGTCACCAGTTTCCAGTTGCCTCGTCACCAGTCACCAGGTAACTAGTCACTAGTCACCTAGTCACCAGTCACCAGTCACCAGAAAAAGAAACAAGAAGGGAGAGAATAGTTAGAGTCACAGAGTCATCATTCGCTTCGCTCATTAGAGTCATCGTTCGCTTCGCTCTCTAGAGTCATCGTTCGCTTCGCTCTCTAGGGTCAATTTTTCTACTCTGACTCAACTTCCACATCGGTCCAACCTGACTCTTTGACTCTTATCTCCCCTCCCTTCACCATTTAACCATTAAACCATTTAACTGTTTTCCCACATCGGTCAATCTTCTGGTGACCTGGTGACCTGGTGACCTGGTGACCTAGTGACCTGGTGACATGGTGACATGGTGACCTAGTGACTGCCGTGCCCCTACACATCCGACTTAAGCTCTTTTGCGGCTTTTATTATTCTTGTTTCAAAGCCTCCGTCTATTACGCTCTCGCCTATTTTTACTATCGCTCCGCCTAAAATACTTTCTTCCGCGGTAAATTTTACGTTTTCCTTTTTTCCGCCGTGCTTATCTATAGAAGCGAGTATATATTCTTTGTCTTTCGCAGTCAAATCATCCGCTGTTATTATTTCTACGGCTTCTCCTTTTTTAAAGAGTTCTTCTATTTCCTTATTTTCCATAAAAGTATCCACCGCGTCTTTTACCCCGGCGGATCTCATGTTCTTAAATTCTTTTTCCGAGAACATATGCCTTAATATTGCCGCTGAAAAATCTATCGCTTGTTTGGACATCTCCGTCTGGGTCTGACGCGCGACACGGTCCCTCTCTTCTAAAGCGCCGCTTATTATCTTTTTGGCTTCTTCTTTAGCTTTGGCCCGCTCCTCTTCTCTCATGTTTTTAGAGTCTTCTTTAGCCATGCTCATCAAAGTGTCGGCCTGTCTCTCTGCTTCTTTCATGCGCTTTTCATATTCATCGTTAAGTTTTTGTGTCCTTTCGTTCAAGAGCATCTCTTTTCCCAGATTCTCTTTATCCATAACTTTTATACGCCTGAGCCCTATTTCCAGCTGTTTATGAAGAAGCATGCGCAGGAACATAACTATAGCGATCACCGTCGCTATCTGAAGTATGATAAAAGGTCCTATTAATGAAGATATCATAGTTTCTCCTTCTGATTAGTTCATATTTTATAACTCGTAAACAGTCCCACTAAGATTGTTTCGGTCGCTATCGCTCCCTCGCAATGACGGGAACAAAACTCTGTCATTGCGAACCCGCAAACACCTTTGTCATTGCGAGGAGACCGACCTGTGGTGAGCGAAGTCGAACCAAGGTCGACGAAGCAATCTCACCCCATCAAATTAAAGATCGTCAAGAGCGAGATTATCGCTATCGCCTCGGCGAATATAAAAGCGAGTATCATCGCTATAAGTATTTTAGGCGATGCCGAAGGATTCCTGGAAAGGCCCCGCACCGAAGCGCGCCCTACCATCGCTATCACTATCGACGGTCCTAAAGTGCTTATTAGCATAATAAATATAAGTGTGATCTGCTGATTCATAATTCGTTACCTAGCTAGCTTTTAGTCACCAGTTTCCTAGTCACCTAGTCACCAGTCCATTAGCAAACACCGGTGACCTGGTGACCTGGTGACTTTTTCTTTTACTCTTTCATTATCAACAACTCATTCCCTCTGAATCTTGCCAGGCCGTCCCTCAAAGAGATATGTTTTTCTTTATCATCATCTTCTTTTTCCTGGATCTTTATTATACCTCTTCTTAGCCGATACAAAAAGGGTTGATGAAAATCTAATACAGAAAATTCTCCGTCCCGTCCGGGCAGGATCACCTGGTAGGTTTCGTTACTATATTCCACTTCTCGTCCGTTAAGTATAAGTGTTCGCATGTTAGTCGTTACCCAGCTAGCTTACTAGTCACCAGTTTCCTAGTCACCTAGTCACCAGTCTTCCAGTCACTGGTGACCTGGTGACCTGCCTGCCCCCGCCACATGTTCTCAAAGAAGGCAGCGGGGGGTGACTAGTCATTAAGTCCCCGTGTGCAAAGCTACCATTTCACATCAAACCTCTTCTTTTCCACAAGGTCTTGGTATGTCATTTTATCTATGAACTCAAGCAGATCTTTGTCAAGTTCATCGACGCCGGATATGCCGTAGACTTTATTCAGCACACCGTAAAATGTCTCTTCTCTATAAGTCCTTATCTCTTTCAGTTCACTGCACAGTTCTGTAAACTTACTTTTACCCCACTTATTGTTCTCGAATAAAAATATGATAACCGCGGCGGCTGTCGGGTAAAACGTTCTCGGCACCATTACTCCGCCGTAAGATATCGCATCAAGGTATCTTAAAGAAATGAACTCATTTTTTTCCACTATCCTTTTCACCACCATCAAATATCTGGCAAGACTGTCTTTTTCGTTAGCGCACGCGACGCCTTCCTCGAACCATAAGGGCACTCTGGTCTTTACCCCTATGGCTTCTCTTAATATTATGTGGCTAATCTCATGAGGTAGTATAACATCAAAAAAATCTCCCTCAAAGAAAAAAGTATTAAGTACTTTTTCTTTGTAATACACGGAAGCTCCCGACCACGCTTCCCTGCCGGTTCCTTTGACATAACTTTCCCGGTCTTTGTATATAAATACTTTGGCCCTGTCTTCCCATAACCAGAAATTAACCCTTTTAAACCCTAGCCTGTCGGTTATGGTGTCGTGATATTCTTCGCATTTACGCGAGAATTCTTTAATGTAGTCTTTATCTATGGAGGGATGGTAATATATTACGAAATGCGTGCTTTTACACCGATCCCAATCACCTTCCGGAAGAGAATCGGTAATTATCCTCGCCCCGGCGTTCGGCGGCAAAAGAAATGTGAGTATGAGTAAAGCAGTTAGAATAAATCTCATATTTTCCTATTCTGTTCTTTTAGATTGCTTCGTCGCTCCGCTCCTCGCAATGACGGAACAAGACTCTGTCATCGCGAGGAGTGAGCCCTACTCTGTCATCGCGAGGAGTGAGCCCTACTCTGTCATTGCGAACCCCGAAGGGGTGAAGCAATCTCGTTTAGATTGCTTCGTCGCTCCGCTCCTCGCAATGACGGAACGTGAACGTGTCCCTCGCAATGACGGAACAAGACTCTGTCATCGCGAGAAGTGAGCCCTACTCTGTCATCGCGAGGAGTGAGCCCTACTCTGTCATCGCGAGGAGCCGAGCCCTACTCTGTCATTGCGAACCCCGAAGGGGTGAAGCAATCTCATTTAGGGATTGCTTCGCTTCGCTCGCAATGACGGGGATCACCATCCACTCGCCACTAGCCACTCGCCCCTATTTCTTCTTCTCCCCCTTATTCTCTTCTATCGTCGGGACTTCGGACAGCTTCATCTGCCTCTGCCACACGACATAGAACCCTAGGCTTAGTATACCTAAGAATATCACTATCGCTACGATCAGTTTAAATGT
>JBDRBI010000009.1:0-20411 GCA_043822885.1 Candidatus Omnitrophota bacterium | reverse complement strand
GCTCCATTCCTTGATATCTAATTTTCGAGGAGAAAACGCTCCGATCAAGAAAGCAGTGACAAAGGACCTCTCCGCAGAAAGGGCACAGGAAGAAAGGGTAACAGAAATAGCAGCAAGAGAGGAACAAGACCAAGCAGAAAGTCGGTTGGCGGAAGAGGCGGAGAAAAAAGAAGTTATAGCTGTAGAAGAAAAAATAGTTGAGGTTCGGCCCGAAGTATCGGAAAGCCCGGCTTTTGTGGCGCAAGCCCGGAAGATGGAAGGCGTCCTTACTTCCCATGATTTTATCATGGATGAGAGCGGTAGGGTAGCGGATACGAATATCGCTCAAAAACCGTATATTTTCAGGGATAGTGAAGGAAGAGCCGCCGATCCCAAAGGAGAACCCATAAACGCGGCCAGATACGCGCGTACGGATGACGGGAAAGTATGGAAAGTAGATCAGCCGCTTTCTGTAGCTGTCAGGAACGAGAAATCCGAGTTCCTATTTTTCAAGTGGATATCCCGGAAAGAATTTTTGATAAGGGATGTTAAGGATGTTCCCCGGAATGCGGTACTCGTTAACGGAGATAAAAGAACCGATGTTAATGATATATACGCGCAAGGAGGAAATATTGAATTTCGTTTGCAGGAAGCTCTGGAAGCATCCGATACCATTATCTCGACCGATATTCACGGGAATACCGCGGAGTATAAACTTATAAAACCGTACGGGGTTCTTTATCGGACCGATGATAAAGGAGTTGTCAAAGAGATAAAGTATTCAGACAGAGATATCTCCGCATTGCCGCAGGAAAAAGTCACGTATTTTACCGCGGATCCTTCGGGGAAAGACGCGTCTTCTCTTAAGGAAATAACCGTAAGTCCGGTAAGGGGCACATATCCCACCGGCGCGATAGATACGCGCGGCAATTCGTACCGTTTCTTCGGAAATGTTACGGGTGTCAAGGTGGACGAAAAAGACGGCCGGATACTTGAGGTGTACAGGGCGGGAGAGGAACTTCCGGAAGGGACCGTAACTTCAACCGAAGGTGTGATAAAAGCCGCGTTAAAGTCGGTGGATATGCGGATAAAAGCCTTGGAAGAAGAGGTTACGTTCAAGGCAATGGACAGTGTCAGGAAAGATTATCTTGATCCGATAAAAGCGTCCATAGGAGTATCGGCTTCCATAGAAGAAGGGGACCTTAATTTGGGAGTGGGCGTTGAATTTATACTTTTCGGAACCGACAAAAAAAGTTTTGAAGCGGCGGACAAAAAAGTCATTCTGGAATATCTTAAGAAGAGGATGGAAAACAAGGATTTTATCAAGAATCTGGTATATAGGATCATATTGCATTTGAACGATTTTCATAATGCCGAGGAAAACGAACAGCGTATCGAAGAGGAACTCGTGGTTGTTGAAGCTTATTTCAGTACCGTAGAAAAGGGATATAAAGAAAAAACGCGTGATGAAGCTGAATTTTTAAAAGCGCGTAACGAAGTAAACAAGATCAGAACAAAACTGTTAAACGCCGGACAGAACAAGACCAAGATACGTTCCGAGATAGAGAAGCTGATCGGTTCACAGCAGGGGATCGAGATAGCCGGGTTCAAAAATATATCTTTTGAACTGGTAAATTCCATTCTGGAGGGAAGAGGCATAGCTCCGGCGGATTTCTGGAGAGATTATTACGGGCCTATCAAACGGCTTGAAATAGGGATATCAAACGAGAAGGAAGCCAAACAGCTTGCCGAGAGTAAAATAGGTATAAAACTGGGAGTGAGAATAGGAATATTCTTCCCGGATATAGGTTTCGGAATAGGGCCCATAATCAGAGTGTCTAAAGGACCCGGCGTGAACGAGGATCTGTACAGGATAACAAGGGATATGAGTAGATCCGATGATATCAGAAATAACAGCAATAAAGAGTACCTCATGAAAGGGCTTCTTGTTCTGAAAGATTATTGCGCGAACATGAGAAGCGCGCTTAAGAAAATTATTCCGGTATTGGAAAAGGAAGTCAAGCGCGGGGAGCAAGCGCTTAAGGAGGGAAACTTTTACATACTTGCTTCCGTGCACGAAGAGCTCAGGCAGAGAGAGAAACTTTTAGCGGATATTAACGCATTATATAGAGAGGCCGATCTTAAGATAAAGGAACTTGAGAAAGAGGGATACAGCGCGCAAAGAGAGTCAGGTGAAGATCTGAACACCAAAGAACTGGGAGAAACATTCTATGCTGAAGAAGCCGGTGATTCCAGAAACAGGCAGGTCTCTGAAGGCGGGTTATTGTACAGGGCAAAACAGACTGAAGAATACTGGAGATCTTCCGACAGGTTCGCCGATAAGATGGCTTCAGAAGCTGTAGTTTTCTGGAACCCATGGAAAAAGTATAAAGAAGAAATAAAACAATTTTTGCAAACGAGATTAGAATCCGCCAGGTACATGCATGGGCAAGAAAAAGCGGAACTTTTGGAAAAGATAGCCGCGGCAAGGTTAACATATTTGCTTGCGAAAGAAGAAACTAAAAACGTGGCTGCCGAGGAAAAGCGCATATGGGATGATAAAGAAAAATTGCGATTCAGCGAGGAAGGAGATAGGGTCTTTTCCGCGGAATTCAGAGCGGCTAATATGAGGCGCATAAAAGCCGAAATGGAAGAGCAGGTCGCAATATTGAAATTAAGAGAGCTTTTGGGGTACAAAGTTCCCGAAAATGCCGAACTGGGTAAAATCGAGAATATCACACCCGAAATAATACAGGGATATCTCGGGTCGGAGTTCATGAACGGGAGGGATCCGCGGCTTAATCTATGGACACTGGAGAAGCAGAAAGAAGAATACCTGCTTCTTAAGGATCTCGTGCAAAAGATGGGTACAAAAAAACTGGGGAACATACTGGTTTCCCTGGGGATACTGGACGAGAAGGGTTATTACACCAGCCGCATGACAGTAGGGGAAGGTTTTGAGTTCATCAATGATAAAGAGAAAATGGACAGGTATATCTCCAGCCGGATAGAAAGGATAGAAAAGGCAATACAGAAGGAGAAGGAAGATCTCGCGAGCATGGGATCATACGACAAAGAGCAACTGGTACTTGCGGAACGCGCAGTTGAAACGAACAGAGCCAACGTAGAAAGATCCAGAAGGAATTATGAAAAGGTCAGCAGAACTCCTATGGTCAGACCCGAAAAGGTAAAGGAGTCAATCGTGACTTTAAGACAGGCCGAAAGTGACCTTTTAGAATCTAAAAAAACCTTGATAGCCGCGAGTATTCTGGTTAGTAAAACCTCTAAAATACTTGTTCCAAGCGGACAAGAAACTCAAGCGGGAACGGTTGTCCCGCAGGAAAGAATAAGAGAAAGGGCTTATACAAGGGCCGATACCGGGCAGCTTGACACGCTGGACAAGATAGCGCTTGATCTGCGCACGAATGTTCCTCCGAGATTTACCGCGTTTATTTCCCCTTCGGTCAATATATCAGAAGAGACAATAGATGCCGTTCCGGGAATAAGGGTAGTGGACCCGAATGTGGGTAAAAGGACGACTGTGGGCGCTAAGCCGGAAGAGAAGAGCATAACCGCCACGGGGATTATCAGCGCAGGGGTGGAGTGGAACCTTTACAATATTTATGATACGAAATTCAAAGACATGGCTGAGATCACGGAGCAACAAAAACAAATATTATCCGACAGACAAGCCATGGAAGATTACCAGAAACTCACCGTTATTACATCGGATATAAGATCCATTGAAGGCAAGATGGACGTGCTTAAAAATGTCTTGGGCACGTTCAGAAAGAGCAAGGATATAGAGCAAATAAGGATAAAAGCCGGTATCAGTATCAGAGAACAGGATGAGACCTATGAGCATATCAATAATACGGTATTGGGAATAAAAAAGCTTGAGTACGAATTGAAAAATAAAAGGTATGAGTTGGAAATGTTTCTCGGTATAACTCCCGGGGAAAGAGAAGTTTCTAAAAGCAGATGGATCATAGGTATAACGGATAAGGCCAAGGGTACCACGGAGTTCTATGGTCTTTCTGATATAACGAGATACATGGGAACGTCAGACGGCGGAGCGGATCAAATAAGCGAATTCGTGTCCTTTATCCCCGGCTTTGTCGTAAACGATATAGTGAGCCAAGACCCCGCTATACAGTTCCTCCGTAAAGAACTGGTTAAAGATATCATCAGCGGTGATCTTGCGCGCAAAGAAAGATGGAATCCCGGGATAGACCTATCCGCGTCTTCAAGCATTGTGGGAGAAAGCGGATCTTTCAATTCCGCGACTTTATCCGCGATTATCAACCTGTGGGATTTCGGCAAGAGTAAAGCCAGAGGGGAGGTCATGAAAGCCAGGGAAGCGCTGACATCTCTGCGGCTCACAAAAGAACAAAAAGATAACGTGCGGTATCTTGAACAACTCGCGGGGTTCATAGAAGCCGGTTATGGCAGGGTGAAGGTTTCCTATGAAAGAGTGATCTCATCCATGGAGTTTGAGAGGGATGCTCAGATGAGGTATGAAGCGAATACTCAGGATTATAATTACTGGACTTACGCCAAGGCGATAATTGACTCGCGTGACGCCAGGATAGATTATCTTGACGCGGTCAACCAGTACATGAAATATGTAGGGGCATTCAAGACGCGTTCCGGACTTTTATGGCGTGATGTTCCCGCGACTTCCGTGGAGCCCGCTGCCAAACCTGTTACCGGAACAATAAAGAAAACCGGCGGATGGATAAGCCGGTTACGCGATTATTTGTACAAGGGAAAAATTGAACCCAAAATGGTCGAGGTAACACCGGAACCGTCGCAGAACGCGATGGATACTAATGCGCTTGATCTCATGGTCAGAAAAAATATTCCCAGAGTGCTTAAGGCCCTGAACATCCTGACCCCTGATGGCACGGTCACCAGTCAGAAATATTTTACAAGAAACGAATGGACCGCGTTATGGACCTCTTATTTATCCAGGGAAGATATACACGGTAAATACATACTGAATAATGTTTCCGCTGAAAAGTATATGGAAAGGTTCATAGGCCTGATAGAGAATAACGATCTCATGGGACGGTTAGACGGTAAGGATATACCGGATTGGTTCGGATCATATTTCACTCCGTGGCCGGGAATGCTCATGATAACGAGATACAATATTGATGATGAAAAAAGCGGGATAATACCGGATATCTTCGCGCGGATCGGCTACGTGAATTTTCTTGTAAAATTCGCGGATTATAACGAGAGAGTCGGAAAGCAGGGTGATTTTATCATACCTGAGGCGACCAGGGCTGACAGAGAACATTTGAAGAGGGGAGAGCCGATGCCTCTTACGGTCAGAATAGATGAGGATATTGCCATGATGGACCGTATATCCGGAGTCAGGACGGATGACGCGCAGGATGCGGTTCTGTGGGAGAAAAACGTAAAAGATCTTTTTGATAGGTGGGAAACGAATACTCCCGGGGAAATAACGTTCGCGGATAAAGACAGAATGAGAAGTATTCTAGCCGATTATTACGGGCGTGATATAGTCATATCAGTGAGTAAGGGCTCTGACAATGCTTTGTTCCAGGCCCTATACGCTTACATGGTGCAACATGGTCTCTCCTTCAGTGATATAGAAAGGATATTTGCGGATATCAGGCCGCTTAAGCCCCTGATGGATCGGATATACAATCATATCGCTCCCGAAGATGTTGCAATGTATCCGGAATTTAGTGTTTTGAAAAGAATTGATGAAATGATAGCCAAGGGCGAGCTTTCCGGAAGATCAGATCAGGTCGAACAGATGAAAGCAATGAGGGAAGATATAAATAAGGGACTAGTCAGGGTTTCCCGTCTTTTCAAAACGCTATACGTATATAACGCGATAATGGAGTACACGGCGAGCAAGGAAATATACATAGGTAAGATAAAGCGTGAGATGAAAGGTCTCATGACAGAAGACGAGATCATAGCGCTCATAGGATACAATTACAGCGAGATAAAAAACATCATACACGAAATGACAGGCGGCAATCGCGCCGAAGCCATAAACCGGGTAATAGAGAGATATGAAAATCCCGAAGTGATAAGCACTATCAAGAAAGAGTTAGGGGTTGATCTTGATCGCGAAACATCGGGGTTTTCGGTCGGGGATAAGATAATAAAAGCGTTAACAGAATCCATTATCGAGACCGAGTGGGTCATATCCGGATCTCTTGGTGTGTCTTATCAGGATAAAGAAGGACCAAAAAAGGCGCAGAGAGAAATGGGGGAAGAACCCATATCAAGGTTAAGAGAGACAGTCAGAAAATCTATACAGGCAAAGGAAAGCGATATTTTTGCGGGTAAAGGCGGGTTGAGAGAAACCGCCCAAGTCGAGGTTGCAGAGACAGTCATAAAACCTGGTCCACAAGCCGCGATTTCCGGAGAAACGGATTTCGTAGCTAAAGCGTTAAATATCTTTTCAGAATTTTGGGTGAAGCCGCTCATGGCCGGGGATCTAAAAGATTTTGATCTTGCGCATAAATCCGGTTGGAAGGCAGAAGGCGATAAAATTGAAGTAACCGTAAGTAAGGATGGTTTACATGTTAAGCCGGGTCTATCAGGAAGGGACGCGGCATCTTTTGCGTGGCTGGACCTTTCTGATATTGAAGATCTTACCGATAAGGATGTTGTTATAGAAGTAGAGATGAAAGGTAGCAGGGGCGGCGTGGATGCGGTTCACCTGCAGATCGCGGCAAAAGATATGAACTGGGGATATAGTGATACCGCTTGGGAACTGGGAGAGTTGGGTTCACGGGAAAAAACAATTGTTGTCAAGCCCCATCATTGGAAAAGTCACGGCGATAAGATTGATAAGGTAAGACAGTTGGGACTCAAGTTCGCTTTAGGAAGTTCAGCGACACGCGGGTTTGACGAAGAGATAGTAATAAAGAGCATTACGATAAGAGAGGGCAAGATCAAAGGAGGAATTCCCGCACAAAAACGTGAATTGTACGCAGAAACCCCCTGGAGATCCAAACTCGCGGGTAAAGACAAGACGCAGACGGGTAGCAGCGGATATTACGACAGATACGGCGTTTTTGGTAATGCTCAAGGGCTGCCGTCAATGGATAGATATGTAACGCCGGGCATAAATACATTAAGGGTAATGCCGGCCTTTAGCGGAAAATCTAAAGATAGCGGATTACATGTTACTGCGGCCGGCTCCGGAATAGATAAAAGGGCCGTAAGTGACGCTAAAAAGTATCTCGCAAATATCAAGAAAAAAGGAGTGGATAACCTTTATATCACATTGCTGGATTTCCATGCAGCAAATTCTTCGGATAGTGATGATGTGGAATTTGCGGATGCCCTTAAAGATGCGGGCAGAAGGAAAGGACTGGTTAAAGCCCTGGCGGGATTTGTTAAGACAGTAGAAACGGACGCGAGACAAAAAGAAGTAAAAATATGCTGGGACATAATGAACGAGCCGGTGGGAGCGGTAGCGCTTAGTCCGGGAGAACGCCAGGTATTCGTGAATGAGGTCATAGACGAGATATTAAGCATGGGCCTGAAAGGTGTAAGCGTTACTGCGGGGACAAGAAATTACAATGAGTTTACTGACTGGTTATATCTTCTGGACAAGTACAAGAGCAGTATATTGTCAGGTGATATTGAGATCGTTATGACAACCCATATTTACGAAGATGTCACAAACAGTTATCCGTCGGTAGGACAGTTCAATGTCCCCGACTGGGCTCGCGGTAAAGTGAAGTTCGTCATTACGGAACTTGACCCCACGGTTAAAACTCCGGACGGGAAGAAAAGAGAAAAAACCCAAAAAGAGATGGAACGCGACGTTCAACTTCTCCTTGATAAAGGGTGGCACGGAGCGCTGTACTGGACGGATGCGCAGTATCCGTACAGTCCTAAAACACATGTCAATGCCGTTATTAAAATACTCAAAAAAGTATTCGGCTCCGAGAAAATAAAAGAACCGGTATCAAGAGCTGTCAAAAGCGCCGTAAAAAGCGCGGGAAGCGCAATAATCCCCGGGGGAGATGCTGTACGTGAAGTCTATAAAAAAAGTGTCAGTTCCGGGGATACCCGTAGGAGTACGGAGCCCGCTAAAAAACCGGAAGACATTAAAAAGAAGACGGGTATAGATGCCGGCGAAAAGGTGCTCGAACCGTCAAAGGAAAGACGCCTGGAGTGGAAAGAAGCGCAAAAACTAATACCGGGAAAACTTAGAAAAGATGTAAGGATAAATGAGGTCCGTGGTGTGAAGCGTTTTATCAGATACGAGTACGGTATAGAAAAAGGTGTATCGTATGTTTTACTGGACAAAGACCGCCGTCAGATAGCCGCGTATTCGCAGGAACATGGATCGGAACATGTGTACGTGACAGTGGGAGGCTCCGACAGGGCCGATTCCAGATATACAGGGCGGTTAGAATTGTCCAAAGAGAATATTCCCTATGTTACGGGGTATATGTCGGAACAATACGAATACAAAGTGGTGAAAGAAAAAGATGTAACCTTATTCTTGCCGGGTATCACCGAAGGAGTTAGGTTCCCGAAAGGAAGCAGTCTCAGCATAATCCGCAATTTCTCCAAAGACAACCCGGAAATGCCGGGAGAAGTGATAAGTTCTTACTTCTATGAACCAAGCAAAAAGCGTATAAGCATGGTGGAGTTCCCGCTGTTTCCTTTTGAATCCGGGCTCAGAACAATGCAGCAGGTGCAAATAAAATATCATGACGATAGAGGTACGGTCAGGAGATATTTGGGAAAAACCGAGAGTACAGACAATGGCTCCGTTGTCCGCGTAAGAGGCGTGGAAGAGACGGGTCGGTTCTCCGCGCCGGTCATGATAGAGGAACTTAACCGGACATACAATTCTGACGGAAGCGAGGATACAGTATCAACGACCAAGTTAGATATGTTCACACAGGATATAACGTTCGAAGAAATGACAAAAAAAGATAAAGATGGAGGGCTGGATTTTTCCGTTACTTTAGCGAGAGAAGAGACGGAATCACACGGATACCTGATGCTCCTTGACAGGACTTCCGATAAAAAGCGCACAAAGAGAACAGTATTCTTGGCGAGACCCGGCAAAAAACTTTCCGACTATTTAAGTGAAAAAGGTAATAGGTCCCTGGATCAGTTTATTAGAAAATTGACGAAAAGAGGCGTTAAGATCACAGAAAAAGAGACGTTTCTTTATAACGAGATAAGGGATGAGTTCGGCAGAAGAACCGAGGAATGGGCACGGCTCAATTATTCTAATCTTGCGACGGGAGAACATACGATAGGTGACATTGGTACGGTTAACGTAAGCAAAAAATATCCGAGATTAAGAAAGTATATGATACCTAAAGAAGTATCGGAACAAGGCATTGATCCGCACGGGAGAAGATACGAAAGGAACGCTTTGGTGGGTGAAAGAACATTAGGGAAAGATATAGAAAAAACAACGCTAAGGGATTTGGTAAAATTATATTATAAGCCCGGAGAAGTGTCAGATGATGGAAGACCGTATTTTGACGGTGTAACACAGGATTTCGAGCATGTGACAGACGGTAAGGTCAAGATCGGCGTGGGAATAGATGATAACGGCAACCCCGTATATGCGGAAAAAATAGAGGACAAAGCGGTTTTCTATGTCCAAACAGTCGAAAAAGGGTATAGGGATAGAAATGTCAGAGAGATAAGCCGTGTTGATACGTACATGGACAGGACAGGCAAGATGTTGCTCAAAACCGTTCTGACATATGATTACGATAGGATAAATCCTGACGTTAAAACAAGCGTCGTCTTAGAAACATATTATCAGGCATTTGATAATGAACGGAACCAGGACATAATGACAAAAGAGGTCAAAAAATATACAAGAGAAGCCGCAGGGTACGGCAATGAAAAACTTATCGAAAGGTCATATTTTGCGTACAGGAAAGGAAACTTCATTTTTCTAGGTTCGGACAAAGAAATATTCACCGCAAGCCGGACGTACAACCCGGACACAGGCGTACTGAAGGATAGGAAAGGTTATAAAAGTGTAGCGATAACAGAGAATCCGAACGGGACCTTGACATACAACGAACGGATAACGTATGAAAACGGAATGGTAATAGAAAAAGTCATACTCAAGAATTCCTTTGGGGTTACGCTTACCGTTAAATCATCAGGAATGTATAAAGGAAAAGAGTTTATCCCGGAACAATTCAATCTTGAACCGGTTACTTCCGGTAAAAAAATGAATACGGAAGGCCGGATAATAGCGGAAATAGATAAAAGCTTGAATAGGATGATCGCGTATGCGGGGAAAGAAAGAGTAGAGATAAAAGACCTGCCCGAAGACGCAAAATGGGGGCATAAACTTGAATGGATGCCCGGAATTGAACAACCCGTGACGGATGCTTACGGAGTGTACGATGTTAACGGAAAGCTGTGGTACCAATATATAAAAGAAAAAGTGGCGGGTGAAGAAAATGCCTATATTACAAGGACAGTGGTTTACGATCAAGAAAAAAACCTGATGATAGAAGTGACTTATGATCAGTACGGAAAGAAAATATTCGAACATACATCCCATCTTACGCGGTACCGTGATCCGATAAAAGAGGATTTTTACAGGATATCCGAGGAAAAGAACTATATGACCAGATACGTTACGCGGTACTGGTACGATGAAACCAGATATGCGGTTGACAAGGATACAGGAGAATTGCCTGTCAAGAGTGAGATAAAGCATCTTATTCAAACCCGGAACCGCGACGGGAGCATAACTTATGAGGAAGGCGAAATAAGCGATGCCGCCGTGTTCATGTACGATTACGGTATTGAAGAAAGATCTATTGTTGACGTTACGGGAGTAGAGCCGCGGATCAGGGATATGAAAGACACTAAAGCATTATTGAAAATACTCGCGGAAAGCGGCGAACGGTTTATTGTGTACA
This sequence comes from Candidatus Omnitrophota bacterium, assembly GCA_043822885.1. Lineage (GTDB taxonomy): Bacteria > Omnitrophota > Gorgyraeia > Tantalellales > Tantalellaceae > Aadella. The sequence goes on along the minus strand of JBDRBI010000009.1, from coordinate 9,501 downwards.
GAACGTTCAATCCGAAGGAAAGGGAATTTGAGACCGAGCAATGGGAAGCGCCGTTCGGAATAAAAGATGGTCAGATCTTCATTAATTGGGCGGAAGGAACTATGAAACTTATAAGACAGGGAAACCATAGACTGCCGGAAGGATGGTTTCTGACGGTACCGCTTGAAGGAGGACCGGGCAATTATTCCGCGGAAAAGGTATTTCTCGGGAAGAAAGGATACGAACGCTACGGGCTCAGTAACAGGCGCGTAACGGAATTCTATGAAATGCCTTCCGGTATGGTTACCATAAATGCTGATTCCGGGATGATAAGCGATGTAGATAAAGATATTATAGGGGAATTTGTCGCTACAAAAGATAAAGATTACAGCGCGTATAAAAGCGCGTTCCTATATGACGCGCTAGACGGGTCGCAAAAGATCATCATCCCGGGGATGGGGGAAGAAGGGTACGAGCAAGGAATGTTCTATTTTCAGAAAAAAATCAAGATAGGGCATAAAGACGCGGGTGTAGTTGTAGGGAAACTCCGGCTTAAGATGAAAGACGGTGAAAATATAGCCCGGGCATGGAAGAGGCTCAGAGGTTATGTTATCTCGGGGACCGTACAGTTAGATTTCGGAAAACATCCTCTTGGAGATATAGGAGAGCTTGAAAGTTTATTCTATACCGGACGTATCGGAGAAAGCGGTGATCAAGTATATCTCTTTAACGTTTCTGTTGAAAACGGAAAGATCAGAGAAGATATATACGCGAACCTTTTTACTCCGGAAGGCGTTGACACCACCAAAGGGTGGAAATTTAAATACGATCCTGAAAGAAGATTGAAAGGTTCGGCAGAACTTAAACAATCCGACGAGGCAAAATTAATATTCAACCAGATAGATGTCCTGAAACCGCTGCTGCCTAAAGAATTTGAAAAAGATATTATAACTCTTCCGGGAAAAGAGATCATGCATTGGTCTAAGAAAGCGCTAACCGCGGCGGATGAGGAATATAATATGGCCCTTCCTGACGGAAGAATTATCACATTCACGGAAAAAGACGAAGGGATAGTAATTGTATCCCTTTTTAATGAGGATGGTACGCCTTATATAAATCCTTACGTGCTTGAGGTCGGTTCCAACGCGGCGGCGAAAGAATTAGTCAAAGGCGCGTTAAGGATACTTGATCAGAAACGTAAAATGACCGGGCTGAAAGCAGATATGATGTTCAATGAGAATGTCGGGACCGATATTCTGAATACTATATACACTATGGCGAGATTTAACGGAATAAACTCATCCGCAAAGTTAGCCAAAGTTCTTGGTAACGCTTCCGTAATAAGAAAATCGCTCAGCGGGTTTATTGCCGGAAAAGAGATAACACCGTCGGTGGTCAGCGGAATAGTGTACTGGACCGTAAAACTTACTCTTGTAAAGGACGAAGATACCGGTGAAATACCTTTGACTTCAAATGAAGAGTTTGCGGAATTCAGTAAGAACCTCAAAATATCCGAGAATATAGGTATTGCGGCCGTGAAGAATATTTTAGGTATCAAAAACCCGAAGCTGATAGATCATTTTAATCTTACAAATGAAGATAAAAGCGAACTCATGGGCGTTCTGATATACTGGGCCTCACATAAAAAAGAAGGGTTCAATTTCGGAGAATTCTACGCTAAATTCATGGAAATAACCGCGTACAATGAAGAAATACAGGAGTATCTAAGGGCCTTTAATAAAGACTACGATTCTCTTAGTGACGAAAAAAAGATAAAGATATATATCGAACGTGTAGCGTTCTTTGCCCAGCATATGCTGCGCAACGGGTACTCTACCGAGGAGATTCGGCACGTAATAAAAGGGCAGGCAGAGATACTTAAGGGCGCTACTTATTCCGACGCGGAAAGTATGGTCGTGTCAGGTATTAGGTGGGATAAGTTCGTAGGGTTCCTAAAAATGGCCGGCGCAGCGCTTGCGGCTGCCGCAACATTTTTTGGAGGATTAGGATATTGGGTATTTAAAAAGTTCAACAAAAAATTACTTTCGCCAAAAACACTTGTGAGAAAAGATGTGTTCCCCAAAGAAGCTGATGAAAAAACAGTAAAAGAAACCGCTGATATTAAATCTAAGGATCAAGTTCCAAAAGCGTCCAATGAAAAGGGCAAATCAATAGACCTTGCTCTGTCGAACAGCATTCAGGAAAAGATCAAGGATATAGAAAAAGCCGAATGGGAAGCATCAAGGAAGATCAGCCCGCAAAGATATAAGCTTGTGGTCAAAATAACATTGAGTGCTATGAGAAAAGGATTAGGAGACGATGCTTTGATCTTAATGCTGAACGATATAAATGAGGAAAATCAGGATTTAAAGAATATCGTGGGAGAGGGTGAAATATCTCCGGGTAATCTTGAAGATATTCTGGAAAAAATAGAGAAAAAATATGGAACAGATATTACCGGCCTTATTACTCTTGGGGGCGAAGAATCACTTGAGGATATATCGGTTTCCAGAGCAATTAAGTCGTCGAAGAATAGCTTTTATAAAGAGATGCTGAAAAGAGTGTCCACAAAAGAAATAGTTCTAGGTCAAGTGATAGGGGGGACGCGATATGCTCCGAAATCTTATCCTGTGTCTTCCAGGGATCTAAGAAATCCGAGTAAACCTGTGACTGAGTTCTCAAAACTCGCATGGCTTACGGGTATGGTACTCGGCGGATTAGCGCTTATCTCCGCATTGTCTAGCCCGATATACGCGACACCGGGCGTGTTTATTGCCAGTACCGCATTGATCCTGATGGGAATATATTCTATGAGAGAATATATTTTTGAAACATTCCTGAATTTCCGTTCTATACGAAAGGCCAAAAGAGGCGTATCCGATAAGACGCAAGGTGAAGTCATAGATGAACTTATAGGTAGTATTGAGAAGATCAAGGGCGATCTTAAAAAAACAGAAGAAGATAATAAAGATTTTGCACCCGGTCAATGGGCCGAGATCATGAAAATGCCTGTTGCGGCACCGTTCGCCGAACCCAAACTCTTTCAGCCAAAAGATGTTATAGAGATAGATATGTATGAGTATATGGATTATTGTATTGACTGGCTCAGGAAAATAAAATCCGATCCCAAAGGGTTTGTTTTTTACGCCAGAGGACATTTCCCATGGAATGATCCGCAGTTCTATTCGCCGACGCTTTATGTCCAAGGCAGAAATTTTGTTCAAGCGCAGGATCAGAAAGGTTTCATCGGGCTCGTTCCCGGAGATGCTGACACGAACGGAAATATAGATATAGACGGCACGGAAAACACATATAAAAAAGCGCCTGAAGATATTGATGGGAAAAGAACATATAACGGACCGGATGAATGGGGTGCTTCCATTCAGGCTATACCAAGCAATAATATCAGTAAATACATAGGCGCTCTCCAGTATAGGGTAAGAAGGATACAGGAGAAAGTATATGAAGGGAAAACTGTTGAAGAAGCTATAGTCTGGGAGACTAAAGAAAGACGGTACCGGGCGAGCAAGATGTCGTGGTTCCAGCAGGGTTTCGGAGGACCGGATGTTACGAGAAGCAGTTACTGGCATGGGATAAAACGACACAGCGCGAATATTAAGCAGGTATTAATTATATCAGGCGTTCTCTTGGCCATTACTTTTGGGGTACGTGACTATCTGCAGGTACAAGGGATTATACCAGCGATAAGAGATATGACGGGCTGGTTTTTCTCTTTTGTGACAATTTTTGCCGCGGTATCCGCATATATGGTGAATATTATGGTTGAGAAAGTATTGCTTTTCATAGCACGGTTCAGAGGTAACCCTGCTAGCATTACGCCTATGGATGCCGAGAAAAGCGTACCACGGCATATCCTGATAGAAATACTCAACGATATAACGAAAAATACGTCCCAAGAGGATCTTCCTGAATATATGAAAGTCGATATATCCGAAGAGAATATTTCCCGGATAATACATGAAATGGAAAAAGATACGAAAGATATAGCGGGATGGTGGCGTCAAAGGAACCTGAAAAGAAGAGGCATAACACCGTCTAAATGGCCGTCATATTCTATGTTTCTGAATTATCCCGTACTCGAGATGGTATTTCTGGAAAAGAACGTTAAAAGAGATAAACTTATTGAGATCATCTCTTCCGATGAGCGGCTGAACGATAAAGTTAAGATGGAAACACTTAAAATGAGGCAGGACAGGTTCAGTAATAAAGATATACTAGAAAGGCTGGACCTGGAAGATATTAAGTATTTATGCTCTTCTGAGAATGGCAAAAAACTATTCCCGCGAGTAGCCTTAATGGAAACGACGTTCCATGCTGGCGCCGGTGAAAAACTTGTCGGAATAGTCGAAAGTGCTATAAACACATATCCGGGTGGGATAGATGTGTTTCCCGTGACTGACGATACTGACAGACCCGGTATAAATAACATGAATGTCGCTATATACGGCAATGAAGAAGGCGAAGACAGAGGCATGCCGGCACACGATCCTAAAAGACCGTGGGCAGGTGAGTTATATATACACAAGGAACGTATACGTGTAGTCGCAGGCCCGCAACATGGGATAAACCTGGGTAAACATCAGCAGAAAATAAGGATGAAACCTCCGCTCAATGCCGAAGAAACTGTGGTCATGAACCTTTTCTATGCGGTCACCGGCAAAAAGAAACCGGAAACCGTGGATCTGAATACTGCCGAAAATGAAAAAATAATTAAGGAAGAGATCGGGAAATTTTACGAGAAGATGGGAGAAGACGCGCCGTATTTTGTTGAACTCGTCGATGAGGAAGACAGACTACAGCCGCTGCTTCTTAGGATGAAACTCTGCGTTTGGGAGAGTAGGGAAAACACCATAAGACGTCAGCTTGATGCTAAAGATGCTGATGGAGTGATTACTGCGGAAGAAGAGAAGAATATGCATTCCGAAGGAGAGAGATGGGGTATATCCTTGGATGATAGCGGGGAGCAGATAATCAAGGAATATAGAGATGCTGTAAAAAATCTATCGAAACAAGCAGGAGAATCTCCGGAAAAAATAAAGAACGCATCGGAAGAAGAAGCCGAAAAATGGATAGCTGAAGGTTCCGACGGAGCAGCGAGAGCGAAATATATGTTATGGGCATTCCTTCAGGTCTATCCAGATGAGGATACGTTCCTTGCGTCTGAGTTTAGGATAAGGAATATACCAACGGTAATGCAGACCGAGCTTCGCCTTGTACCTATAAAAAAATCTACTGATTGGAGTCATAGGTCATGGCTGGATTATCTGGTATGGCACAACAGTATACAGATAGGTCAGACCAAATCGGGATTTTTGTTTCTTGGCGGTACCGGTAACGGGTTTTTATGGGAAATGCTAAGCGGTATCAGACTCGTGAAAAACGAAACTACCGGTGAGATGGAAGAAATGCCCTTACACGCAAGGGTGCACCTTGGGCAGCTTATGAGACCTTTAAGGGAACGGATAGCGCAGGACGAAGCTGATCAATATCATAGAACAGAAAAGCTCGGGTTTATTGAGAAAAGGATAGAGAGAGCAAAACTTCTCAGGGAACCCAACGAAGCAATAACCGTGCCCTCGGAACTTTTTAGAAAATATCTGAACGTATATCGTCAATCCGGGGTTTGGGATTCCTATAATCAGATAGAGGATGCTGAGCTGGGTTCAAGACTGGCCTTGTATAAGCTCATGGCTACCAGGCTGGAAGGTAAATATGTGCAGGTACTTGAGGATGAACTGCCCCCTATCGGGTTCAGATGGTGGCTTCAGAGATCGCGTTGGATAACAATGCAGACCTTCTGGGCAATAATCTCATATAAACCCATGTTCTTCATGTTCTTTGGTCAGTATATAGGCGCCGGGCTGGGATGGATGCTCATAGGTTCAAAACTCAATATAGCGGCAGGTCTTTTAATAGGTGCCCCCATAGGATTCTTCGCGGGTGGACTGTTTTTCTATGCAGCAGGATATACGTTGTTCAGGATAATGACGCGCATGGGAACAGAGCCTAACGAACAATGGCACATATCTCCGATGGACGGTATGGGAGACAGAAGCTTTCGCGGATGGATACGCGGATGGGTGATGTTTCAGCATATGGTGCATCTCTCTTCATCCACTTTGGCAGCATTAGCGACTTTAGTCACGATAATCGTTACTAATCTTTATGTTGTCGCAAGGATAGCTTATACGTTCTTTCCACTATATAAACTCGGCGGAGCAGGACTCTTGATCCGGGATTATGCCCTATCTGTTGAGTTTATTATAAAAGAGATGATAGGATGGCTGCCGACAACAATGTCCGGGATAGCGGTGTTTTTCTACCCGCCGTTCATACTTACCGCGATGTCGATGATAATAGTATGGATATACGCTTCCAAAGATGACGAGTCCACGAGTGAAGCCTTCCGTGTGAGAGTTATGAAGCGCGGGTTTACTATAATGGAAGGTTTGGAATATCTTATGAATACGCAGCATATTGATCCCGAGACTGGTAAAGAAATGACTGTAATACCCAAACTTGAGAAAGATGATTTCAAGAGTGACGAAAAAATACTATATGTACTCAACAAATATAAACAATTTCTCAAAGGTGACGGCGAAGTAGTTGACCTTGAGCAGGACGAAACAGGTAAGGTAGTGTCGGCAAAACTTATCGAAAGCGGCACGGACGTAACTGAGTTCTATAATATTTTTGAGAATGCCGTGAAAAAAAATATCGACAAAAAAGATAACATAGATATTGCCATGGTCCTAGCTTTAGAAGAGATCATGTTGGAAGTTGAGCAGATAGAAAAGGAAATAAAAGGGGAAGTAGAAATAGACTGGAAAGCCGGAGCCATAGGGTTCATCACAATATCTCTTGCAGCGGTGTTCTGGGCGGGCACAATCTTCCCGTTATGGGGGATATTAAGTCTCCTGGCATTCGGGTCCGTACTTGCCGGATCCTGGAGCGTTGATGTTTTATACAGGCGCGTTTTCAAGAAACCATTGTTTGTTGTAGGCAGATTACCGTACCATACGCTTAAATATGGGTTAAAAGCACCTACTATGCTCATATATTACACACATATGATCGTATCGGCATATTTTAATGCCGGAAGAAACCTTTTCCCCGGGTATGTCAGCGAAGGGTACTGGACAAGAGGACGTCAGGACGCGATAAAGAAAGCACTTGGGAAAAAGTTCACTGAACAAGAGAAGAAGGAAAAACTAGTAGACTGGATATATAATAAGGCGGTAGTGGCGGTACTTTTCTTTGGAGTGACCTGGGTCGGTATGCTCACTCTTCCGGTAATAGATCAGACACAGAATTATAATACACAGATGATGCGCAGTTATGTGGCGGGCCCGGCTGTCAGCACGTATGTTACTGACGGGAAGGCGCCAAAAAGCTCGGTGCCGGATATGCTGAGATCCGTAGTGAAGAACGTGAGATCCGACGGATGGATATTGGGAATGCTGGATAACTTTCACGAACTTAAGTTCAGAAAAAAGAACAATGAAGCTGAAAGGATAAAATACGTTCTTAATACGGCAAAAGAAATGTATCATAATTTACTTCTGGAAAAGTTTGGAGAAAAAGAAGGCGAAAAGAGATGGAAAGTATTCGAAAATATATATAAAGGTCGGGATAGCAGGAACAAAGCTTTCTTTGAGTTTAAAGCTAACGGGACCTATAATATCGAAAACTGGACAAGTCTTTCCTCAGCCTCGGTATTGGACGGGTCGCGTAGCATGCCCGGAAGTATTAAAAATACTGACAAAGGTTGGAAGATCGATAGCGCTATTCTGGGCAAAGATGCCTTGCCAGGGACGACTCTTCTTAATATGAACGAAGTATTCGGGTGGAGATTGGACGATAATCCCGAAGTGATGAACGGGAAAGAATTTGTTATAAGGGTAAACGTCCCCAGGACTTTAACGGTACGTCCGGTAATGCAGTCTTATGACGGATCGACGAATTATTACGCCGCACAATCGGGCCGTAAGATAGTTATCACGCCGGGCGTAACAACTATAAGGGTGAGATTGGGTAAGGAAGGAGAAACCGGGTACGATACACATAGAAGCTTCGACCCGGGCAATGTCAGGAGTGTAGGCCTCCAATTTGAAGGAAATACGGATGGCGTGACGGTGGAAAGCATAACGCTTGAATCCGCAGCGGACGGAGTGGGATTTGAGATCAAGAAAGATAAAAAAGAAAAAGATGAAGAGGAAGAACAACCAAATATAGTGCGCGGGTTCATTACCATGACGCCCAAGGATTTCTCTACGAAGGCGCTTATAGAAGAAATAACAGAAAATTTTGGTGATATAGAAGCAGGTATAGCCGAAGGCAATACGGATGACGCAAAACGTGATATCGCTTTTAACGAAGAAGCGCTTGTTGAACTTGGTAACCGATTGACGCGGGACCCGGGTGGCTCGCAAGAGGACGGGTTGAATAAATATAGTCTTGAAAAACTAAACACGCAGCACGGATCATTAGTAGCGGCCTTAAACGCCGCAGGCATGTTGATAGCGGGTTTGTTAGTGACCAGGAAAAGAGGGGGATCGGAACAATCCGAACAGCCGGCTTTAATGGGTAGAAGGGATTTTATCTCAATAATGATAGCGGGTATAACAGCGTTTTTTGCGCTGATCATCATTAATATTTTGCCGGACCGCTTTGTTCCTCGATCCGTTAAGGATATGGCGCAGGCACAGGACCTCGGGAACGCGATAAATATAGAGCCTGAATATTTTAAAGTGCAGGAGAACGAGATATTGATCGACCTTAGAGGAGGAGCGATCAATGGGAGAAAGTACCCGAACGGCATAGACCTTACGGATTATGTTCTGGAAGTAAGATACCCCGGAAGATACGACCAGATGCAACTCTTTTTCAAGAATAATACGTGGAAGAATGTCTATTCATATCCGATGACCGTAAATAATGAGAAAATAATAGAATTTGATCCTCTTTCTGACGGGCGGAATGTAGATCAATTTAATAACTTCAGGAACATATACGCGGTAGGTGTTAAAATACGGGGAACAACATCCCGGGATTTCATGAAGAAAGTAATAAGCATAAGATTAGTGCGTAGGAGCGGTAGTCCGGTAAGAGGAAAGATCATAAGAAAAATAAGCCCCGAACTTAAAGTAAGAGCGTCGTTCGTCATCACGCTTCTCGCGGCGGCTTTGGCTTATCTCATCGGCATACCCGATATCATATGGGCGTACAGCAATACCGCCGGGTCTCCTCAATTGGGCGGGATAAATATAAACGATATCGGTTTCGCGATAGGTATGGGCGCAACGGCTGTCCTACCGATAGGTATATCCAGCATTATTATCGCGGCATTGAGCGGATATCTGATGATCAGCAATATATCGTCTATAAAAAATGTTCTGTGGCGCTTGAAAAAGTTAGTGATGCCAAAAGAAAAAATAGTACAAGAACTAACTCCAAGTGAAGCAGGGGCAAGACGTCTGGTAGAAAAACAAGCCAGAGTTG
>JBDRBI010000008.1:0-3897 GCA_043822885.1 Candidatus Omnitrophota bacterium | reverse complement strand
TATGTAGTTAGGGTCTTCCTTTGTTGCCACAAGTTCTTTTTCCAAAACATCATTTTGTTTTTCAAGAAGACCGATACGGGTTTTATACCTTTCGTTCTCCTCTCTGAGCTCTTTAAGACGCAAGTGCCCCGGGATCAATATACCTATTGTTATTCCCGTTATGATCAGTATTTGGATAATTACTTTTTTTCTTTCCATATTGTACTGCCGTAAACAGCTTTACTCCCAAGTTCTTCTTCTATTCTTAAGAGTTCATTATATTTACACATACGGTCCGTACGGCAAGCGGATCCCGTCTTTATCTGCCCGGCACCCGTTGCGACGGCTAAGTGCGCTATCGTAGTATCTTCCGTCTCTCCTGACCTATGAGAAATAACAGCGGTATATCCCGCTTTCTTGGCCATATCGATCGCTTCTAATGTTTCGGTAAGTGTCCCGATCTGATTGACTTTTATCAGTATTGAGTTGGCTATACCTTTGTTTATCCCTTCTGAAAGTCTTTTTGTATTAGTCACGAAAAGATCATCTCCTACAAGCTGTACTTTACTGCCTATTTTTTCCGTAAGCGTCTTCCATCCATCCCAATCGTCTTCAGCTAACCCGTCCTCTATGGAAACTATTGGGTACTTTGCCAGCCATGAAGCATAAAAATCCGACATCTGCGCGGAAGTTTTGTTCTGATCTTTTTCGGCTTTCAGAACATATTGTCCGTTCTCAAAAAATTCACTTGATGCGGGATCCAGCGCGATCGATATATCCTTACCGGGCTCGTACCCTGCTTTTTTTATGGCTTCCATTATCACTTCCACCGCTTCTTCGTTAGAACTGAGATCCGGCGCGAACCCGCCTTCATCCCCGACAGCGATCGACAGTTTTTTGGAAGAAAGTATCTTTTTAAGATTATGAAAAACTTCCACCCCCATCCTTAGAGCCTCCTTAAAAGATACAGCTCCCACCGGCATTACCATGAATTCCTGGAGATCAACATTGTTGTCAGCATGCTGTCCGCCGTTAATTATGTTCATCATCGGGATGGGAAGAATATTCGCGTTATCACCGCCGAGATATTTGAAAAGCGATACTTTTTTGGACGCTGCGGCGGCTTTGGCAGCGGCCATAGATACTCCAAGAATAGCATTAGCGCCTAGTCTTCCTTTATTGGGCGTTCCGTCAAGTTCTATAAGGCGCCTGTCCAACTCTTTTTGACGGGTCGCGTCCATTCCTATAATATTTTCTGCGATCTCCCCGTTAACGTTACTAACCGCTTTTGTAGTACCTTTGCCCATATAACGTTTATTGTCACCGTCTCTCAGCTCTACCGCTTCGTGTTCGCCGGTAGATGCTCCGCTTGGTACCGCGGCTCGGCCGAATGAACCGTCTTCGAGCGTAACGTCCACTTCTACGGTAGGATTCCCTCTTGAATCTAATATCTCACGCGCTTTTATTGCTTTTATCTTGGTCGACATTCTTATCCCCCTTCTTTTTTAATATGACCGCTGATCACTAGTCTAACGGCTTCCGGATAAACTTTATGTTCCACTTTGTGAATTTTTTCTTCCAAAGTCGTCAGTGTATCCTCGTTTGTTATTTCAACTTCTTCCTGCAGTATCATCGGTCCCGCGTCCAGCTTTTCCGTCACGAAATGAACGGTCACTCCGGTCGCGCTAACGGTCGCGTCATTATACGCGTCGCTTATAGCGTGGGCTCCCTTGAACGCGGGAAGCTTTGACGGATGTATGTTAAGTATCTTTCCATCATACGCTTCAACAAAAGGTTTCGACAGTATGCGCATAAATCCGGCAAGAACTACAAGTTCTATTTTTTCTTTTTTCAGCTCTTCAATAAGTCTTTCGTCGTATTCTTCTCTTGATGCGAACCCTTGCGCTTCCAGCACAAATGTCTTGATCCCGTATCTCTCCGCCCTTTTTAAAGCATACGCGCCGCTTTTGTCGCTTACGACTAACGTGATCTTTCCTGTAATGAGCCGCTCCTCTCTTTCCGCTTTGATGAGAGCTTCCAAATTAGTGCCGTTTCCTGAGGCGAATACCGCTATTTTCATTTTTTTCTGCTATGTTAAGTGTTTTATAACCTTAGTCGGACATTTGCCGGCTATCTTCTCGATCTCTTCCTGTTTATCTTTTTTATTATGTTTAGCGGCGTCCCTTCTCGAAAGATTTTCTTTCATTACAAAGAATTTTTCGGAAGAAAGCTTTTCACAAATACCGCAGGCAATACAGCCTACACCGCATATCTTACGGACCCTTAAAGCGTTGTCATGGCTTGAACACGCTACATAAAACAATTTTTCGTTCTTCTTTTCCGCCATCTCTATTATGTTGCGGGGACAAGCTTTTACGCATTTGGCGCATCCCGTGCATTTTTTTATATCCACTCTCGGCAAACCTTTGACCATTATGAGAGCATCAAAAGAACACACCTCAACGCAATCACCGAAACCCATACATCCGTATTGGCATTCCATTCCTCCGCCAAAAATAAGTTTAGCGGCATTACATGTCCGCACTCCCAGATATTCCGCTAAAGGCTTCTTGTTCTCTTCTTCCGCCGCGCAGTACACCAATGGAAGTTTCGGATACACTTTTCCTTTGCTTCTTCCCGTGATCGCAAATATTTTCTTGGCGGTTTCTTCATCCACAACGCGGCATTTAGCCGGATCCGCTTCGCCTGTCACAATTTTTTCGGCAAAATCACGGCAGCTAAGAAACCCGCATGCGCCGCAGTTAACTCCCGGCAAAAGACGGTTTAACTCCTCGACTTTAGGATCTTCCTTGACTTTAAGTTTTTTATCGGCAAAAGCAAGTACCGCAGCAAAAACTACCGCAAGAGCTCCCATTATGCCTACTGATAATACTGTTAGATCATTCATGTTTTTTACCCGCTGATCAGTCCGCCGAATCCCATAAAAGCAAGCGCCAGCATCCCGGCGACTATCAATGTGATGCCGGCTCCTTTTAAGCTTTCCGGAATATCACTAAACTCAAGTTCTTCTCTTATCCCCGCCATTATCACAAGCGCCAGAGTAAATCCTACACCGGCTCCCAGCCCGAATATGACAGCTTCCGGAAAAGTATAATTCCTTAATACCATAAACAGTGTAAGCCCTAAGATCGCGCAGTTAGTAGTTATGAGCGGCAAGAAGATCCCGAGTGTTTTATAAAGCGCCGGGGAGGTCTTGCGTATGAACATCTCCACAAATTGCACAAAACTCGCGATCACTATGATAAATGTCACGTACTGCAGGAATACAAGGTTGTAAGGAACCAATAAATAATGGTATATGATCCACGTGAAGGCTGCCGCCATGGTCATTACAAAAGTTGTTGCCATTCCCAGCCCTACGGCGCTCTCTATCTTGTTGGAAACGCCGATGAACGGGCATATTCCCAAAAAATATGTAAGCACGAAATTGTTCGTTATGCTGGCCGCAATAAATATTATTACAAGTTCATTCATTTCAACCTTTAAGAGATTGCTTCCACCTTCGCTAAAGCTTCGGAGGACAGGCGCAATGACGGAGTCGTGTTCTGTCATTGCGAACCCCGAAGGGGTGAAGCAATCTCTATAGTGAATATATACTCCCAATAAATCGCGTATATCCACTCCAAGGGGATTGCCGCGCTCACTACGTTCGCTCGCAATGACATTGCGACACAGGCGCAATGACGGAGTCGTGTTCTGTCATTGCGAACCCCGAAGGGGTGAAGCAATCTCTTTCCTTCAAACAAATTATTTTACCGCTTTTATTTTCTTATCCACTATATTGAATATCCCCACTAAAAGCCCTAACGTAATGAACGCGCCCGCCGGGAGTATCATGACTATCCAATTTGTGAACCCTTCCCATAAAACGCGGTATCCGAAAATTTCACCCGCCCC
>JBDRBI010000007.1:0-16795 GCA_043822885.1 Candidatus Omnitrophota bacterium | reverse complement strand
TTTAGTTGATGTTACCAAGATGCATGGGGCGAACATTAAATCAGAATGGGAGATCTTTGAGTTTTTGAAGAAACATATAAAAGACGTTCAGCTTATAGCGATTGTAGGCGCGCATTCGTGGACAAAGGTCATGAGCGAGATCCTTGCCGAATCCATTTTTTCAGGTGCTCCAACCTTATATTTTAAACCCCAAGAGATCGAGCATGCCTGGAAGTGGCTGAGGGCCGCGCAGCCGCCAAAGCATGTACAGGTGCAAAGATACATCCACAGTGATAAAGGGCTTTTCACAAAATATGGCTCTCCTGATTACATTTGATCAATACAGCCTTTATAGGGCCGCCGTTATAACTGAGTTATTGGAAGGCATTAGCAAACAGAGGTATTGTGAAAACAATGGAGACAGAAAAGATACGATTGCTTTTAGTCGAAGATGATGAGGATTTCGGGAACGCGTTGTTTTTAAGATTGATAAAAAATGGGTTTGAAGTTGTGACGGCGCTTTCTGCGGAAAAAGCATTAGCGCTGTCAGAAAAAGAAAATTTTGATATAATTGTAGCGGATATTAAATTGCCGGGGATGAATGGCCTGGAATTTTTATCCTGTATACGCGAAAAAAATAACGATATTCCGGTCATTCTTTTAACCGGATACGCGAATATAGAATCTGCCGCTGAAGCGATTAAATTGAACGCCGCTGATTATTTGTTAAAACCCCTTGAAGGGATCGATGAACTATTGAATCCTATTCATAAAGCACTACATGGATATGATTTATCTCGTAAAAACAAACATTTAACGGACACATTACGCTCCAAGATTAAAGAATTAGAGGCCTCCGGAGAAGAGTTGCGCGTACAAAAACTTAGTTTAGAACAAAAAAACAGTGCCCTTAGAGAGCTTCTGGAACAAATTGAGATAGAAAAGGAGCGCATCAAAAATGATATCCATCTGAATCTTGATAAATTGGTTATGCCGATTCTTATGAAATTGGAGAAAAGAGCAACTTCTTTAGAGATTAAACATATCAAGCTGTTGCGAAAGAATTTAGACGAATTGGCTTTATCCTTTGGCCGTAAAATAACCGAAGAAAGCCTTAGTCTAAGTCCTCGTGAGATCGAGATATGCAATATGATCCGAAACGGGCTTATCAGCAAAGAGATATCTCAGTTCCTTAATCTCTCCAATCAAACCGTGGAACGGCATAGAAACAATATCCGCAGAAAGCTTAATATTGTAAACAAAGATGTAAATCTTGTTTCTTTCCTGCAAAATTTGTAATTTCCCATCAAAAAATTTAGACAAAAAACTCTTGTTAAGAGCAAAAAAGCTAATACATGTATTAGCTGTGCATGCATTATACACATTTTCTTCAGGTTGACAATAAGTGGGCATCCCACCATACTACCTCAAGGATTACTTAGTCACGTGTGAGCAGAAAGACACATAATGAAAAAAGTCTATTCTTTAAAAATTCTTTTAAAAAATTTAACCGTATTAGCAGTCTTTGTTGCTATTCATTCGCCTGCTTTCGCTAACGGATTTAAAATACTTGGTGTAAAAAGCGTTAAAGCCACAGCTATGGGTGAAGCGTTCATTGCTCAAGCAGATGATCCTTCCGCCATTGCGTTTAATCCTGCCGGATTGGCGCAACTAAGAGGAACACAAATAACAAACGGGATAACTATGACCAATGGATGGGTCGAAAACACAAGCCCCTCCGGAGTCGAGGAAAGGATACTTGATAGATGGCAGTATGTCCCCAACTTTTTTATTACATCAGATCTTGGTTTAAGGGATATGGCAGCTGGGTTGGGGATAACCCTTCCCAATGGACTTTCTTCAACCTGGAGCGATACGGGCTTCGCTCGATATGTTTCAACTTTTTCAGATCTGCGTGTGCTTGATATTAACCCCTCCTTTGGGTGCAGGCTTAATGAAAATATTATGATAGGCGCCGGATTAAGTTATTACTACTCGGAAGTAACCTTAGACGGCAGGCTCGACTACGGTGTGTTGTTAGGATCTCCCGGAATGTTTGACGCGAAAAGCCATTTATCCGGGAAAGGTTACGGATGGGGGTATAATGCGGGACTGATATATGAACTTAACGAAAAGAATAAGTTCGCTGTGACCTTCAAAAGCCCTTATGCGATCAAATACACCGGAACCTCTAAAATTACCGATATTCCCGTGGCGTTGGGTTTGGGTTCGGCCGCGGATACCATGTTAAAAGCAAAGATAAATTTTCCCGCGGTAGTAAATTTCGGGTATGCGTATTACCCTACGGAAAAAATGAAAATTGAATTTGATCTGGATTGGACCAGATGGGAATCTTTAAAGAACATAATTGTGGATTTTGTTCCGGATTCGGTATCGGATGTTGTGTATGAGTATGAGTATGAGAATACGTTCGCCTATAAGATCGGAACGGAATACGCTCTTACCGAACAGTTTAAATTGCGCGTGGGATACATTTATAACGAACCGGCCGTTCCGGAACGCAACTGGAAACCGAGCCTTCCGGATACAACTACACACTTTTTGTGTTCCGGGTTTGGATGGGACATGGGTAAATTCATGGTCGATGTGGGCTCACAGGTTATTTTGTACGAGGATAGAACGATTGATAACAATGTAGACAACAATGAAGCAACCACCTCATCCAGTATTGACGGTGATTATAAAAATATTGCTTTAGTGTTTGCCGCAAGTGTTACTTACAAATTTTAAAAGGAGAAACTTATGGTACAGAAAAGTGTTAACGCAATTGAAACGATTTCTCGGGACGTTCCTATCGATTCAGATGATTATACTTTAGCGGATTTTATGGAATATAAGGATAAAGACCTGTTCGCCAAAACAGCGTTTTGTTTTAAATATGTACAGGATTGGAAAAGTAAAGGAACTCATCAGCATCAACGTCCGCTTCTTTCGCCTTGCCAGAATCGTGTTGTCATATTTGATGAACTGTCCGGGACCGAAAAAGAGATGATCATGATGGCATCAAACAATTATCTTGGCCTTTCTACTCATCCGCGAACTGTTAAAGCCGCAACGGAGGCTGTGCGAAAATACGGCACAGGGCTATCCGGAGCCCCGATGTTGAGCGGGACTTTGGATCTTACCAGAAAACTTGAGAAAAAAATCGCCGAGTTCAAAGGAACAGAGGACGCGATGGTCTTTACAACCGGCTATTCCGCTAATGTCGGCGCTATATCAGGCTTGATAAGACCCGGGGATGTTATCCTGATAGATAGATTGGATCATGCCAGCATAATTGACGGTTGCAGATTAGCAGGCGGCAAATTTAAAACGTATAAGCACAACGATATGTACAGCCTGGAAAAACTGCTGATAAAATGTGATGAGGAGTTTATGGGAAAACTGATCGTTATCGACGGTATTTTTAGTATGGACGGAAATATGGCAAAAGTGCCTGAGATCGTGAGTTTAGCTAAAAAGTACAATGCAAGAGTTATTGTAGATGATGCGCACGCAACAGGTGTTATCGGAAGCCACGGAGGCGGCACTAGCGATTATTTCGCCTTAGAAGGGGAGATAGACGTCATAATGGGCACTTTCAGTAAAACACTTGCGTCTACAGGCGGATTTATAGCGTCCACTAAAGAAGTGGTTAATTATCTAAGGTATTACGCGCGTTCATATACCTTTTCAGCCGCGCCCACACCGGCGGTTCTGGCATCAGTTTTGGCGGGATTTGAAGTCATAGAAGAGGAACCGGAACTGAGGGAAAAACTT
Source organism: Candidatus Omnitrophota bacterium (assembly GCA_043822885.1). Lineage (GTDB taxonomy): Bacteria > Omnitrophota > Gorgyraeia > Tantalellales > Tantalellaceae > Aadella. The sequence goes on along the minus strand of JBDRBI010000007.1, from coordinate 13,036 downwards.
TGGAAAAATATCCATTATATGCACGATAATCTAAAGTCTATGGGGTTCGATGTTTTTCCGTCTCCTCCGGAATCAGCGATAATGATCATAAACATAGGAGATGAAGTTAAACTCCGCCAGATGAGTAAAAAAGTGCATGAGGAGGGAATATACACCAATGCTGTTCCTTTTCCGGCTGTCCCGAAGAACAAGGTGCGTTTCAGATTAAGCCTTATGGCAACACATACACAGGAAGATCTGGATGAAACCTTGAATGTTATGAAAAAGGTAGGGAAAGCATTCAGAATTATATGACACTTTAGCGGAGATGACTTATGAAAGTAAAAACATATACCAGCATAACGCATATCGATAAGGATGAGTGGAACTCAATAGTCGAAAAGAACAATATTATGTGTGATCATAGCTATCTCGAAGCAGTGGAGAAATCGGACATAAATAATTGCGTTTATTATTATCCCGTGGTGTACAAGGACGGAAAAATAGTCGCACACACGTCTGCATACCTGATAAGAACAGAATTAGATCTCTTCGCCCAGGGAGCTATCAAGAATGTAGTGAATTTTATAAGACGTAAATGGAAAAATTTTCTTGTTATGAGATCCATCGAGTGCGGAACTCCGGTAAAAATAGGAAACACAATCTCTTTTGCCGAAGAAATAGACAAAATTAAGGCTTTGGATCTTATGTGTAAAGAGATCGAAGGAATAGCGAAGAGACTCGGCGTCAAAATGATACTTTTTAGAGATTTTTATGATCAGGAAATTGATTTTTTCGATAAATTTACGGAGAGCGGATATGTAAGGATACATAACCTCCAAAATACAAATATAGAGATAAAGTGGAAAACCTTCGATGAATATCTGAACTCCATGAAAAGCAATTACAGAAGGAAAATAATAAAGCGCATGGAGAAGTGCAGAGAAAAAGGGATTGTTGTCGCAAAAGTCGAAAAATTTTCCAAGTATGCCGATAACCTTATGAGTTTATGGGAAAACGTAAACAAAAACGCAAAGGAATACTGCCGGGAAAGGCTGACTACGGAATTCTTCAGAAATATTGATAAATATATGGAGGAACGGTCACAGGCAATATTATTGAAAAAGGAGGGCATTCCGATAGGGTGCGCTTTACTGCTTCTAGATGAAAAGACCCTTACTTCTATGTATTATGGGCTGGACTACTCCTACAATAAAGAGAACTTTTTATACTTCAATCTTCTTTATGAAACTGTTAAAATGGGTATCGAAAAAGGAATAGAGGATATAGACATGGGGATAACTACTCTTGTTCCAAAGAAAGACCTTGGAGCAAAAATTTGTACTCTCTACATGTACATGAAATATGATCATTTTTTACTTAGTAAAATTATACCAAAATTGTTCAACATGATGACTCCGCAGGATAACACCGGTCCGAGAAAGGTCTTTAAAGATGATGACTAAAAAGATATATCCGCTTTCAAAAGTTTCCGTGGACGATACCAGGGTAGAATTGAACTGCCGGGCAGTAAAAGCTATTATCCTATATTTCGGCAATATTTACGGTCAACAAGAATTAGAAAATTTTGTATACAAAACGCAAATGAGCCTTGATTATCTGGAGGATCCCCATAATTGGATAAGTTTTGATTATTTTTGCAGATTGCTAAAAAGTTTAGTCGAATATACCGGCGATCCTAAGGCTCCCTATAATGCGGGAATTTATACCTGTAAAGTAAAAACGTTCGGAGCATTATCCAATATTGCCAGCAGGTTCGGCTCTCCCAGGAGCATGTACAAGCTGACAGTTGAAGTGTCCCCGATGTACGCAAAAATGGATACATTTAGTATTTCTGATCTAAAAAGAAACAGTTGTACCATAACCCTGCGTATGAACAAAGGTTACAAGCAGGATAAAAACAATTGTCTCAACCTTCAAGGGACATTCGCGTCTATACCATTATTGTGGAATCTGCCGCAGGCTAAAGTTAAAGAAGAAGAATGTTCTGCCGACGGAAAAGAGGCTTGTGTCTATAAAGTGACTTGGAAAAATAAGCCTTCTCATCTTTTTGGAATCCTAGGGTTCTTAGCGGGTCTCGTTGCTTTGGCTTCGGTAAAATTGTATTTTTTCAATGAATCTCTTTTTACGCTGTTAAGCTTATTACCGATTGTCGGATTATTTATCGGGAAAAATATGGCCTATAAAAAGGTCTTAAGCGAAAATTTAAATGCAAATGAAGAGGAAAGTAAGGATCTTTTAGAATCCCTTCTGACCATTGAAAAGTTGAACATTGAACTTCAGGGGAAGGTCGAAAAAAGGACCGAAGAATTAAATGCCAGCAATGAAGAGTTAAAAATGGCTCTTACAAAGTTAAAAGAAAGTCAGGAGCAGCTAATACAATCAGAAAAAATGGCTTCAGTGGGCCAATTAGCCGCGGGTATGGCGCATGAACTTAATAACCCGGTAGGCGCCATCAGAAATTATTTACAGGATATTTTAGAAGACACAAAAAAAGATGATCCTCGCTGGGAACGCATAAAAAGCGCTGAAAAGGCCACCTGGAGGTGCCGAAAAATTGTTAGTGAGCTGCTTACTTTCGCAAGAGAAAGCTACGAAGGGGAAGCAACGGACATTAATGTCATTATCGAATCGCTTATTACACACGCTAAAGAAGGAATATCAAATCCCAAAATCGTAATAATTAACGAACTGACCCCGGCTTTGCCCCGGGTCAGAGTTGATGGCCCCCAGATCAAGCAGGTTTTGATGAATATAATTATGAACGCGGCAGATGCCATAGAGGAGGAGGGCGCGATCAATATTAAAACTTCCTCCAACGGTCCCAATCTTTTAATCGAGATCACCGACACAGGAACAGGTATTTCTAAAGATATACAAACCAAGATATTTGATCCATTTTTCACGACAAAGCCTCCGGGCAAAGGTACAGGTCTGGGACTTGCTATCAGCTACAACATAATAAACAGATTCAATGGAAACATACAGGTCAAAAGTGAAGAGGGGCAGGGATCGGCTTTTCTTATAACCTTACCGGTTGTTGTTGAAAATTAGACTTGTAAAATACAACAAAAAGGATACAGATACATATGATCTACATTGAAGAACCTCTGGATTATAATGACCCTTCTTCGATTAAACTGCTTTTTGTCGAAGATGACAAAGATTTTAATGAGGCAATGAGAGCGCGTTTTAAAAAAAGAAATTTTGAAGTTACCCCGGCCTTTTCGGCCGAGGAAGCACTGGAAATACTTGGTAAAAATTTTTTTGACGCTGTTCTGTCGGATATAAGACTGCCCAAACTTGACGGCATGGAATTTCTGGCAGAAGTAAGAAAGACCCATGAAATGTTGCCCGTTATCTTACTAACAGGATATGCCAATTTGGAATCGGCAAGAGAGGCGGTCAAGCTGAACGCTTCAGATTATCTGTTAAAACCTCTAGAAAACATTGACGACATAATCAATCCCATAAGAAAAGCGGTTCATAGTCATCGGTTGTATCTAAAAAATCAGCAATTAAGAAACGATCTTCAGGCAAAGATCCTTGAACTGGAAGAATCGTATTGTAAACTGAAAGAGACGCAAAATCAACTCATTCAGGCAGAGAAAAGTGAAGCGATAGGGACAATGGCAAGCGGTATAGTGCATGAAGTAAGAAATCCTCTTGGGATAATTAGTCTGGCGACCACATACCTGGAGGAAAAAATGCTTTCACAAAATTCTGACGAAGACGTAAACAGTAGTTTTTCTGCGATCAAAAGGAGCCTGGATAAAGCCAATAAAATATTGTCTACCCTTATGGATTTTTCCAGAAATTCAGAGTTCAATCTTCTTCCCATGAATGTGCATGATGTAATTGAAAGTTCTATTTCCCTGACGCAATGTCATTTTAGGACCCACGACGTTGAATTGGTCAAAGAGTTTTCAGAAGATCTTCCTCATGCTATGATCGACCAGAAAAGAATGGAACAGGTCTTAGTTAATTTGTTTCTTAACGCTATACAGGCAATGGGTCCCGGTAAAAATAAAATTATATTGAGGACGTTCCTTACTCAATTCAAATATCCCAGCAAGAGGATAGGCCGACGCGAAGAAGACTACTTTGGAATAGACGAAAGAGGTGTAACGGTCGAGATCGAAGATACGGGCTCGGGGGTAGACGAAAAAAATATCGGAAAGATATTCGATCCATTTTTTACTACAAAAGATCCAAAACAAGGAACAGGGTTAGGGTTAACCGTATCAAAAAGCATAGTGGATATGCATAAAGGCCTGATATCAGTTGCAAATTCAAAAGAAAACGGAGCTAAATTTGTCATAACATTAAAAATCGAAGAAAAACAGAAATAGTAATGATGATTAGCAACTATACAGGGCGATAAGATATGGAAACAATCGAAAAATTCTGCGATAAAACAAATAGAACGGTTCTTATGCTGTGTTCAGTAGCAACCGATGATGCTGATTCTTTGAACCCAAAAGATACATATAAGGACTGTTTATCCCAGGATGATCAATGCAAAGAAAAGAATTGTCCGCTTTTTCAAAATTTTTATTTGAATGAAGATCCAGAGTAGGGACCGCACCTCTTGTCATTCTGCGTCTCCTCCGCCCTGTCCGCCGAGCCGTATAACATCCTAAGAGATTGGTGCAGGAGGGTAGGCCGACGAACTTCATCGGCAATTCCGGCATGACGCTTTTTCTTTTTGTTCTGTCCCAGCCTTCCGCCATTTTGACTTTCTGGTTTTTGATTCTTAACTTACTCTTCTTAACAGACAAATCTTTGTTTTAAGGGTATAATATTTGTTGCATGGTGGGAACGTAGAACCTGGCATGGGGCGAGAAAAGAGAAGGTAGAAGCGAGACGAATGATTTTCTTTAGGGGGCGGATATGAAAAAAGAGAAAATATTGATAATTGACGATGAGCCTAACATCATCATGATGATAAGATCACGGTTAAAGTCAGTTAACTATGAAGTAATTTCCGCGCTCAACGGAGAAGAAGGGCTGAGGAAAGCGAGAGAAGAAAAGCCGGACCTGATCTTGCTCGATGTTACAATGCCGGGCATCAGCGGTTTTGAAGTGTTAGCGAAACTGAAACTCAATCCCGAAACTAAAAGCATTCCGATCATAATGTTGACCGCGCAGGGAGCCACACAAGCGATGCTTAAAGCGCAGAGCCTAGGAGCAACGGATTACATCATAAAACCATTCAAAGGAGAAGACCTCATAAAATACATAAGGAGAAGTATTTAGAAGGTGCCGTTCCAACATTTCATCTTTTTGCTTTTGACTTTTTTCTTTTGGATTTTAACTTTTGGATTTAAACCCTTCATATCCCATTCTTCCTCAATTTTTGCTTTTTGCTTTTTACTTTTGAATTTCAATAATGAATACAAAAACTATACTATACATGGCTCCTATACTTGGTATTACGGGAGCTTTATACAGGAATGAATATTCACGTTTTTTTGACGGATATGATCATGCTGTTACCCCTTTTATAAAAAGCAGTAAAGGCAGGCGATCGACTCTTAAAGATATTCTGCCTAAAAACAACGATACGAGTTTTAAAATAATTCCGCAGGTGCTGGATAAAGATCCAGATGATTTCGTTCCTTTAGCAAAGGCTATATTTGATCTGGGATATGATACGTTAAATTGGAACCTTGGATGTCCTTTGGCAATGGTCAGGAATAAGGGGCGGGGCTCGGGAATGCTGCCCTTAGCGGATGATATCGTGAAGTTTTTGGATAAAGTCGTGCCCGAGATACCGAATCATTTGTCCATAAAAGTTCGCTTAGGTTCAGAAAGTCCTCGGGATCTCGCGAGGCTCCTGCCGCGTCTTAATGATATTCCGCTCAAAGAGATCATCATACATCCTCGTACCGGCAAACAAATGTATGAAGGCGATGCGAATCTTGACGCTTTTCAAGAGGCTCTTTCTCTGACAAAGCATCCAATTGTATACAACGGAGATATAAAATCGGTCAAAACCTTCAAAGCTCTTTCAAAACGTTTTCCTGAGATAAGCAGATGGATGATCGGCCGGGGAGGGGTCACCGATCCTTTTTTACCGGAAGAGATAAAAGCCCTTACTCACTGTACCTATAAGGAAAAATTGGATCGTTTTTTATCTTTTCATAATGCCGTTTTTACGGCATATCAAAAAAAACTCAGCGGTTCCGCGCATCTTATCGGTAAAATGAAAGAAGTATGGAGATATTGGGCGGAGGCGTTTGAGGGAGGGGACAAAGTCTTCTACAAGATCACAAGGACAAGGACAGCTGATAGCTATATATCAACAGTGAATAATTTTTTTGGTAAAAGGCCTGAACTTAAGGGCGAATAAAATCTAAAAGTCAAAAGCAAAAAGCCAAAATTGTAGAAGAGCGGGATAGCCAAAACTCCGACCTAATTTAAACCTTTAGACTACCTTTTTGCTAATTATTCCCCTAAATTGTTAAAAGTATAAATGTTAGTTTTCTCTCTTGATTTTTCCAGTCGGAAGGACTATTGTAAACAAAAGAGGGCCTTTTCTTTTTGCTTTTAACTATAGGGGAATTAAGATGAGTGAAAAAATAATCGAAGGATTTAAAAAATTAACCCCTACGCTATTTCATAAACATACCTGTTTATTTTACAAATCCAAAGATGAGATGTTTGAAGTTTTGGTGCCTTTTTTTAAAGAAGGGTTAGAAAATAATGAATTTTGTCTATGGGCTGCTTCAGAACCTTCGGAGATAAATAACATAAAAACAGCTTTGGGTAAAGCGGTTGAAAATTTAGACCGTTATATCGAAAAAGGACAGCTGGAAATAGGAGATTATAAGAATTATTACCTCAAAACCGAGGTCTTTGTTTCCTTTGAAGCATTAGAATTTTGGGTTAAAAAAGAGAAAGAAATTTTGGAACAAGGATTTAACGGAATGCGTGTAACTGGAGACGGTACTTGGGCGCTGGAAGACCATTGGCTAAATTTTTCTTACTATGAAGAAGAAATTGACAGAGTTATATCAAAAAAGCGAATGAGATCCATTTGTACTTACTTTCTTGACAAACTTGAGTTACGGAAGCTTTTAAAGCTGGGAAAGCATCATCAATCGGTCCTTATTAAGAGAAATGGACAATGGGATATCATTGATCCCGCTAACTTCATCAAACCAGAACTACAACTATGACAGAGTTATCAGATCCAAAATCCAAAAGCAAAAATCCAAAAGACAGATAATAGCCGCTTGATCCCAAATTCTAACCTGACAGATCTAACCAGGTTAGCTAGCTAACCTGGTTAGAATTTAGGATTAGCGCTATATATTGCGCATTTAGGGTTTAAAAAACTTTGAATGCGTTTTTTTTTGTTAGAAATACAATATTTGCTAACTTTATCTTGCACTAATTAAGTATAGTTGTTATAATCATAGCTAAAATAGGATGTTCCCATGCTAAAGTCAGGCGTTTTAATAAAAGGGCGTAATGAACAATAATTCAAAGCGACACAGAATTATCTTAAGACTCATAGTAACTGTGGTCATAATGTGTCAGTTTTCCGCTTACACGGTATCCTGGCCTTCGCCGCTGCTTGCCGAGGTCCCCGTAAAGGATAGTCTCCAGGTCCGGTCCATATTCAGCCCGATAGACACTCTTCGAATAGAGGCAGCCGTGGTCTTGGCGATGGTTCTAAGGTCGGGAAACATGCCGTTTCATGATATCAATGCCGAATTGGATAAATGGTACAGCTCTTTTGAAGGCAGGGAAAGGATGATGGACGTTGTTCCCTCCGCGTCATACAGAGAGGGAGATCTGACATCGATCGAGTTAAAGGTTTTTAGGGGGCCACACAAGGGCCGAAGAGTAAAAGTAATATCTTCCTGCAAAAGTCCGGCTGATATGCAAGCGGACGACGCCAATCTGGAGCTTCTCTTTATCGACGATAAACCCTCTCCGCAAGAAAAATGGGACACAAAGCTGGTGCCGATGGAAATAGGCAAAGCGCGTCAGAGGTCTGCCGCTGAGATCATTTTTACGGGCAGGATAAAGGACAGGGCGCAAAGAGAAAGGCTCATAGAAGAGGTAATTAGCGCGTATGAACAAGATACCTATGATTATACGGTGGATTATGCCGACGGCATAGACAGGTCAAAAGACGAGATGATCGTCATACGGGAACTCAATGGCTCAGTGCTTGGTTTTATTTCCTACGGTAAGACCGAAGAAGATCAGTACATGAGTTATTTTCAGTATGTGTTCCGACCGGCTCGCGGGAGAAAAATTGGGAGAAATCTCATTTGGGAAATGGTAAAAGAGGTCTCTAAGGATGTTCCCCGGGAAGAAGGAAGAAGTTTTCTGACGACAACTCCGTTAACATATGACGGTGAAAATCTGTGGACCACACTGTTCGGAGAATCTGTCATCAAAAAAGAGAGGAGACCCGGAAAAGGGGAATTTATCAGAAGGGCCCGTGTGGACATGGGAATAGAGCACAATATGTACGTCGAGCCCATGCTGGCCAGGCAGCCCATATTGAACGATAGTTTTGTAGCTACTATCGACGGGCCTTCGGGGACAGGGAAATCTTCCTCGGCGTCTGAGGCCGCTAAAAGACTGGGTGCGGTCCACTTCTCGTACGGCAAGATATATCGCCTGATAACGTGGTTCGCTCTGAAAAAGGGGATAAAACTGAGCAAAAAGATCGATCCCGAAACCGTCGACCGTCTGTCGGCAATGGCCAAAGAGTTTGATCTGGCACTGTTTAAAACTAGGGAAGATAACGGGCTTGCACGATATTTATATGAGGAAGATGACATTACCGACATATTTTATTCTGAAAACATAAGCGGTAAAGTGGCCTTTGTATCCGCTATCCCCGAGATACGCAGGATAGCCGCGAGAAAGGTCAGGGACATGATAAAAAGCTTAAGGGAGGCCGGGATATCCTTTATACTAGAAGGCCGGGTGACTGGCACCGAGATCGCGCCTGACGCGGATATAAAGATATATCTTAACGCGGACATAAACGAGAGGGCCGAGAGAAGGGCGCGTCAGATGATAAAAAAGGACGGGTTTGAGGAGACCTGCCGTCAGAAATTCGGATTATCTGAAAGAGAATGCAAGCTGCTCATGGAAGACGGCGAGGAGGAACTCTTTAAAAAATTGGTCAAAAAAGTCGCGGACAGCATTACTGAAAGGGATGATCTGGATAAAAAAAGGGATCATATGCCGGCTACCGAACCGAAGAACGCCGTGATAGTAGACAGTACCGGAGAGACTCTTGAGGATACCGTCTCTAAGATCGTCAAATTGATCGAAGTGGCCCGCATCCGCGGTCTGGTCGAAAGGAATATAGCCCTGGATGAAGCCGCTGTTAAACGATTGCACGTGTTTTATGAGAAGTATGTTTCCCTGGTCAAAGAACTGTTTGACAGCGGACGTGAATGGATCCGTGATGAGCAATATATCTACGCGTGTTTAGCTCCCGAACACATAGCTGACCTGTTCTATCTTTCGGAAGTTTACCGGTTCGATATTTTCGAGCTATTGGGCAAAAATAAGCGTACACGGTGGATAAAAGAGACCGAGCAGGGAAAAACAGAATACGAGTTCACTTTAGACAGGAACAACACAGTAACGATGAGAATTCCTTCTTCGGACGGCACAGCGCCACCGGAAGAGATCGCGAAATCGAAAAGAAACTCTTCCGGAGTGAAAGATCGCAATATCTACAAGGGCCGCAATATGGGACATTTTATCGTAAAAACTAAATATTTAGTTTTGTGGGCAAAGGAAAGAACGAAAAAAGAAGATGTAGGTATAGCCGCGAACTTCGGGCAGAACAAACTTATCAAACTGTTTGAAAGCTGGGGAGCAAAGACATACATGGATTTTGACGGGGATATGCGTGCCGTTTTTGATATATTCGGGGGACTTGACGCGTCAATCCTCACAGCCGAACAGGCAGAGAAAGTGAGAGACCTTGACACGCGGATATGGCACAGGTGGAGTCAGCGGAGCATGGACAGGTATCTGAGCATGGTTAGAGGGATAGAACTCTCACTGCTGGAAAAAGCACAAAATGCCTATTCTGAAGAGCATAAGAGCGACACGATCGAGGAATTAAGTTCTACAACACCCGGTACGATCGCGAATTTTGTGCTGCTTAAAGTGAACGAGGAAACAAAGGAATTTTCTGAAAAAATTGAAAACGGGACTATCTCAAGCACGGAATCCGGGTTTTCCCCGTTCATCGCGACTGAAGAGTTCTACACCCTACAGAAGGAAGCGAAAACAGAAGTTGATAATGCTGTAAAAGCCGGAGCAGCCAGTATCTATGCCGATCCGGAAACGGGTGAAAAACGATATTACACACAAGGCAAACCTATGATCCCTCTCAAGGCACATGTTTACATACGGGAAGGCAAGTCATGGGACCTTCCCTCCGGCATTGAACTTCCTCAAAACCTGCGGGATATAATCAATACAAAAGAGGGAGCAATGATTTTAACTTGCGGCCCGTTCTATGTGAAAAAGGAAGGATCGCCTGATAATAGTAATATCAGGCCCCTTACCGACGAAGAAGTTTACAGGAGATTCAACTTACGAAGAGTATATACTCAAGACAACCAGCCCCTGGATATGCCCGCTCTTGGTATAAGTGGTCGCGCTTTATTGTTGCCGGTATTTTATATGATCGCTACCGTACCAGACGGGAAGGGAATAAAGATCGTTAGAGAAAGAAGTGATCTTAAATCAAAGACTTTAAATAAACATCATATCTTCGGTCTTGAATTTAAGGGGGCAGGCATAGCTGCATATACAGCGCATAATAGAAACAATATGTTTGACCCCACAATATATCAGGAACATGTAGGCAAGCCCGGTATTTTTCTTGATTGGTGGTACCAGCTAGATTCAAAGAGTCCTGTAGGGTTAACAACCGGCTCTGGAATGTCGCTTCAAAGAGAAGCGGCCTTGCTAAGTCAGGGTGGTCAACTGACACGCTGGACCCTTGCGGCAGATATAGATCTGGAGAACCTATACAGTGTAGCTTTACGTGCACCTGTAGGAGATTACAGACGTCTTAATAACTTGCTTAGAGTCCCTTTTGGGTACGCAAAAGAAACGGTTTTCAATAAAATTCTTGATGATTTAGAGTTAACCAGAGAAAAATACCTGCTGATCCTTTCCGGGAATTATGGAAAGAACTTAAGAGGGCTGGTTAAAACACGCATAATGGAAAGCAGGCACGGCTCTTTGATAGATTCCGACATTTTCGGTCAAGTCGCGGATCTTGGCGATTTTTGGAAAATTGACAAAAACGATAAAAAAAATCTGAAAAGAGCTATAGAAAATTGGATCAGTAACCTGGAAATGATATTGAATCTATCCGGCAAAGAATATAAAGATGTAAAAAATAGCGCTTTAGCTGCGTTCGCGGACGCGTTTTTCGGCGGATCCGGTCTCCCTGAAGGCGTTGAAATAGATATTGAGAACACCGAACCGCTGAAAAAAGCGATTGTTAAACATGCTTTTGATATCTTGCGTTCCTTGCCTGAGAAAAAGGAAGTAATTGATGAGTCGCTATTAGAAGAGATGGACGAGATTTTTGGTCAGATAGACGATAACAACAGATATTTTCAGCTGCTATTCTCCGGTGTAAAAAAATATTTTATAAGCATGATCGAGTCCGGAAAAACGGGAGAGGGTTCCCCTGTTGTGGATATCATTGTAGACCTGTCGCTTATAGATCGATCAGACGCGGAAAATAACGCGTCAACCTGGGCGCAGTTAATACTTTTATCCGAAAAACTTAAAAACGTCAATTTTATATTTAAGGAGAGAGATTTGAACTTAATGATGCCGAAGATATTGTCCGCCGAGATTGAGAATGCCCCGAGAGAGAAAGAAATGTTATCTCTTTTAAGAGAAAAGATTGATGACGCCGCGGATAGTTACGGGTTAAAAGAGGTTGATGTAGAAAAACTTTTTAGTAACAGGATCAATGTTCCCAGAGAAGGACACTCCTTTGAGATCCTGATATCTTCTAAAGAATGGTTTTCCTGGTTAAAAAGCAGAGACAAAACTCTTGACTTGAACCAGTATCCGGTAATTATGGAAGGACCCACCAGGAACAAAAAGGGCTATTCTTTGAGAAATTTTGAAGCTGCCCTGGCAATAGGTCTGGTTAAATCCGCCCTGGCTATCGCAAAATGGAAAGGGAACGGAATAGAAGAGGCGGAAGATGAAAAAATCCGGAACCTTATAGAAGATACTAATCTGATAGTGCGCCTCCAGAACCTTTATGATATTATTTTTGACGGTAAAATCAAAATCACCGAAAACACGCTAAAAAACATGGTATATTCCGACGCCACGGTACGAATGAATCTTGCCGTAATACTTGCCTTGCCTCCGATAACAAATATGCCTCTTCATGCCTTGCGTATACTCCATGAAAATATCCAGACCTTCTTAAGTAATGCGTAATTGAAAAGAAGACGTGAATTGATAATGCTATTTTTTATTCCCGCATTCTTCGCATTCGGTGATCAGAGTTAGGTTGGCGGTACCGCAGTTCTTGCAGATCCAGTATCCCGTTATGATAGTTTTTATTCTTTTTTGTTTTTTGATATAAGGCGCAATGAAATAATGGACTGCCGCATATGTCACTGAGCAAAAAAAGGCGAAGATCACAAACAAGATAAGAGAGAGAGGGGCGGAAAAAGGTATGGTCACATCATCAATATCTATATTTAGGGAAGCAAGATAATCCTCTACAAGATCGGACGCTAGGTCATACTTATCCGCTTCGCTTGTGATAATGCTACGTATTACTCTTCCCGAGATAGGGTATTCCCCGGCTTCGAAAGTTTTTAATTTTGTCAAATATCCTTTGTAATAACGGGCTGCCGTATTGTAATCTCCTTGACCTTCATAAACAAGCGCTATAAGAAAATCCGTACCAAAATATTCCGGCCAGATCCTTCGCGCCCTGAGAAGTTTTCGTAAGGCGCGTGTATAGTTTTCAGCTGAGAGG
>JBDRBI010000006.1:0-2282 GCA_043822885.1 Candidatus Omnitrophota bacterium | reverse complement strand
GTTCTCCCTCGCTAGGCTCGGGTAAAACCAAGTCCGTCATTGCGAACACAGTGAAGCAATCTCTTACATTATTACTTCCTATACTCACTCACTTCGTTCGTTGAGATCCCTCGGTTCTCCCTCGCTAGGCTCGGGTTCACTCGGGATAAATTCGCAATATAACTTATGCTCCTTTCAGTCGCATAAATTATTTGCTCATTTACATCATGCCCGGCATTCCGCCCATGCCTGGCATTCCGCCTGGCATTCCGCCGGCTCCGTCTTTATCGGGTTTATCGCATATTACCGCTTCGGTGGTCAACATAAGTGCCGCTATACTTGCCGCGTTCTGAAGCGCCGTACGTGTCACTTTGGTAGGGTCAATAATACCCTTTTTTACCATATCCACATACATATCATTCTCTGCGTCATAGCCTTCGTTAGTATTTTTACTCTGAAGCAATTTATCTATGATAATGGCGCCAATTTGACCGGCGTTTGTCACGATCATGCTTAGAGGCTCTTTTAAGGCGCGTTTTATTATCTCAACGCCGACTTTCTCGTCACCTGTGACCCCTTTAATGACGTCATCAAGTTTAGTGCTCGCTCTTAGAAACGCTACCCCTCCTCCGGGGACAATACCTTCCTCAACAGCGGCTCTTGTCGCGTGAAGCGCGTCTTCTATTCTCGCCTTTTTTTCTTTCATTTCCACTTCGGTAGCGGCACCTACGCTGATTATCGCTATACCGCCGGCAAGCTTAGCCAGACGTTCCTGTAATTTTTCTTTGTCGTAATCCGAGTCACTTTTCTCAATTTCGTTCTTTATCTGCTGTATTCTTGACTTTACTTCTGTCTCTTTTCCCGATCCTTCGACAACGGTGGTATTTTCTTTGTCAATGGTCACTCTTTTGGCCTGACCAAGCTCTTCCAGTGTAATGTTCTCAAGCTGTATCCCTAAGTCTTCCGTTATCGCTCTTCCGCCGGTAAGAACCGCTATGTCTCCCAACATGGCCTTTCTTCTGTCGCCGTAGCCCGGAGCCTTTACCGCACAGCAGCTGAAAGTCCCTCTGATCTTATTGACAACAAGCGTGGCTAAAGCTTCTCCTTCGGTATCTTCCGAGATGATAAGGAAAGGCCTACTGGACTGAGCAACTTTTTCAAGAAGCGGCAGCAATGTTTTCATGCTGGATATCTTCTTTTCATGTATGAGTATGTAAGGATTTTCCAATACACATTCCATCCTATCCGTATCCGAAACAAAATACGGGGAAAGATACCCTTGGTCAAACTGCATTCCTTCAACAAGTTTCAGACTTGTCTCCAAGGTTTTTCCTTCCTCTACCTGTATAACTCCTTCCGCTCCTACTTTTTCCATCGCTTCCGCTATACGATCTCCTATTACTTTATCGTTATTAGCGGCAATAGTGGCTACCTGAGCTATTTTTTCGGTTTCTTTGGTCTCTGTGGATATTTTTTTGAGTTCCGCTACTACCGCTTGAACCGCTTTTTCTATACCTCTTTTTAGCTGCATAGGATTAGCGCCGGCTGTCACATTTTTAAGCCCTTCCTTGAATATCGCTTCGGCAAGTACCGTAGCTGTGGTCGTACCATCGCCGGCGATATCACTGGTCTTTGACGCAACTTCTTTTACCATTTCAGCGCCCAGATTTTCATACGGGTCTTCCAGTTCTATCTCTTTAGCGACTGTTACTCCGTCTTTAGTTATCGTAGGTGCTCCGAACTTTTTCTCTATAACTACGTTTCTTCCTTTTGGTCCTAATGTTACCTTAACTGCCCTTGCTAACTTCTGTACACCTCTTAAGATGGCCTTACGGGCATCTTCTCCGAATTCTATCTGTTTTGCCATTTTTCCTCCTTAAAAACAATAACAAATAACGCGTATCAACGGTTATTTGCTCACTATACCAAGTACATCTTCTTCTTTTAACATCATAAGTTCTTTACCGTCTATCTTTAATTCCGTTCCGGAATATTTTCCGAACAATATCACATCTCCTGTTTTTACTTCGAGCTCTATAAGTTTCCCTTCATCTGAAACTCTGCCTTTCCCCACAGCCACAACCTTTGCCTGCTGCGGTTTTTCTTTCGCATTGTCCGGAAGCAAAATGCCTCCCTTGGTCTTTTCTTCAGCTTCAAGTACTTCGACCAAGATCCTGTCGTAAAGCGGTTTCACTTTCATCTCTTCCCCTCCATTGTTTTGATTTTATATTCACTAAAATCTGTTTTTTTTCATCTTAGCACTCCTCCATGAAGAGTGCTAATGAAATGTCATTATAGAGAAA
>JBDRBI010000005.1:0-4712 GCA_043822885.1 Candidatus Omnitrophota bacterium | reverse complement strand
TCGTCTGACGGTAGCGGCAAAAGACGGGCAGCCGCTTCTTATAAGGGCCGACAAAAAATCCGACCTGGGGAAGATCATAGAAGTTTGGGATATTTGCCGTCAGCTTGATGTTAAACAGATAAATATAGCGACGACACAGTAGGCTAGAAGCGAGAAAACAGTCACCTAGTCACCAGTTGATTCGGAGAAATTGACTGATGCGGGGAATAAAAGTCAGAGAGTCAACCCCTCGGCTTCGCTCCCCTCGACTTCGCTCGGGACAGGCGGGACAAGAGAGCCATCGAGTCAGGTTGGACCGATACGGGAGTAGCGTCAGAGAGGCAGTGGCAAAATATTGACTCTAGAGAGCGAAGCGAACGATGACTCTAATGAGCGAAGCGAATGATGACTTTGTGACTCTCTCTATCCTCTCGCTTCTATTAACTGGTGACCAGGTGACTGGTGACTAGGTGACTAGTTAAAAGTTCCTGGTCATTTTTTCAGGACTTGAGATTTTAGCCTTCGGATTTTTGATTTTTATTTTTTGATTTTGTCTTTTGGATTTTGGATTTTTATGATCAATAGAAACCTGGGAATAGCATTCTTAATAGCGCTTAGTGTTCATGTCTTGGGCATGTCAGCGGTATCTATTGTCCCTCCCCAAGACGGGGGAAGGATGTATCCGTACACGCGTATTGATTTTTTGGGATCAATACTCAGAAAAGCGGCGTTTGACATAATGCTGGAAGATACCGGAAATGTTCCCTTAGGATCGTATGACGAAACTTTGGTAGATGTTGAAAGTTTATATCTGGACGAAGGGCTTACCAGGATCGATCCCGCGGACTATAGTTCCTTAGAACGTTTCGACAGTGTTCTGGACATATTGCTTTCAGAATTTTTGACCGGAAAAAAGATAGCGCCGAATATCGTACGTATCGCGGATACCTTTAAAAAGGATGGGAAGGTGTCACGGGGGAACGATCCCTATGCGGATAGAAATGTCAGATACCGCCCACAGAAACCTTATTTAGATGACAAACTATACGGGAAAGAAAAAGAATACAGAGTGGTAGTAAGGATGGTCATAGACCAAGACGGAAAAGTTAAAAAAACAGAACCTGTGAGCACCACCGGTCTTCCTGAGATCGATAATCTCGCGACGGAATTCGCTAAAGAATGGATATTTGAGCCGGATACACAAGGACGCTTTGAGGACCAAATACTAGAGGCAGAAATTATATTGGTCTCGGGAGAGGACTTATGATAAAAGTCGATATCGCGATGGCGCTTTTTTTGTATTTACTCGCAACTACGGTTTTTACGCTGATAATATGGTCATTTTTCGATTTCGGGACAAAGCTTAAAACGTTTTCTTCCGATGAAAAAAATATATGGCATTGCTCGATCTGCGCGTTCACCTATGTAGACAGTAAGAGTGAAGAGATATCCGTTTGTCCGAGATGCGGAAGTTATGGGGAGAAGAGACGGGGGAAAGACAGTTTAAAAGTTAAAAGGTTTAAAGGTTAAAAAGTCTAAAGTTTAAAGTCTGAAGGTCTAAGGTCTTTGGAGGAGTGGGATAGGGGGGTTGACGCCCACGAAATTATAAAAAGTGTCTTTTTATGAATGTTTTCCCAGATCCAGATTTAAGATACTTTTCAAAATATTTTGCTTTTTCTTTTTTAGAGAAGGCAGAATAGAAAATCAACTTCCATGGCTTGTACTTTGAGGTGTAATCAGATTGTCCGGAATTATGGGATTTTATTCTTTCTTCCAGATTAGGCGTATAACCGAGATAGCTTTTAGTGGGATTATTTTGGGAGATTAAAAAATACACATAAAACATAAGGTCCTCCTTCGCCAAATCATTTTATCGTATTAGGCTTCGGAGGACAACCTTCGCCTTTATTTTGGGGCGAAGCCAACCGTAGCCAAATAATATACAAATGGGTCGGCGAAGGTTGGTGGAGCTGAGGGGTCTCGGCGCCTACGTCCCCGCAACAAGTTTTGTTTTGGTTTCTCGCTAGCGCTCGAAACGTCACAAAACTGCGGGTACTCCGGTCGGCCAGTCACATCTTCGTTGGAGCTCGTATCCTCGCCAGCTCGGATACTTCGTTGGATTAGAGGCTCAGATGTTCTCTTCGAGCCCTTTGGAAATGGTGGAGCTGAGGGGTCTCGAACCCCTGACCTCCTGATTGCGAACCAGGCGCTCTTCCAACTGAGCTACAGCCCCACTTTGGGAGAAAGTATTATAGCAGAAAAAATCAAAAGCAAAAAGCAAAAAGCAAAAAAGTTCAGAGTTATGAGTTCGTAGTGATCGGCTGATGTGCGATTGAGTTGGGAGTTATGAGTTCGGAGTTCGAAGAAGTAATAACAAAATAATCGCCGAACTCATAACTGATTTGACCGGTGTGCGGAACAGTTTAAAGGTTTAAAAGGTTCGGGAATTGACCGATGTGCAAATTAATGGTGAATGGTGGCGAGCTTGTGTAATGTGTTATGAGAAAGGTACGAGGGGATATCGTTATAGCTAAAACTGTATGCCTGAATGAACAGTTGCGGTATTTTAGTATTTTTATAACTTTTTAAGGGAAAGAGTGTAAAATATTGTCTGAGTCCTGTACCGCTCCTGGTACAGGACGAGTTTATTTTACACCCCTTAAAAAGTTAGAAAAATACGTTAAAAAATACCGCTGTGAATGAAGGTATACAGTTTTAGCGTGTGCGCGGCGCACAAGCGAAAAGATCCGCTTGTACCATAGGTGATGAGATTGCTTCGTCGGCCTGCGGCCTTCTCGCAATGACGGAGAGTTAAGTACGACTTCTCGCAATGACGGAGAGTTAAGTACGACTTCTCGCGAAGACAGGGTTAAGGTGCGGAGTTCTCTCTTTAACGAAAAGGTGGAAGATGTCCGAAGAATATTTTTGTCCTCATTGCGAAAAACCTATATATGATGATGACGCCTTGTTGTGTCTATATTGCGGGGAAAATCTGCAGCGGGGGGTCGGGACGCTGGGTAAGATGAGGTATTCAACTCAGTGGATGGTTGTAACGGTAGTCGTTGTTCTTGTAATGCTTGCTTTTATTGTAATGATGTCCAAATAAAGGACGGTAAAAGATGCGTTTAATTATTCTAAGGAAGATCTGTCTTCTGTTTGCCGCGGTAACGGCCTTTTTAACTCTGAATGCGGGAGCGAAGAACGCGGATCTTGCCGGCCAATGGTATCCATCATCACCCGAAGAGCTGAAAAAAGAGATAGACGGATATCTGGAAAACAGCTATTTGGACTCGTTGGACGGAGAGGTTATAGGAGCTATCGCCCCTCACGCCGGCATAGGATATTCCGGCCCGATCGCCGGGTATTCGTACAGAGCCATACAAAAGAAGAACCCGGACAAGATAATCTTGGTGGGATTTACTCATCACAGGTTTAGAGAAAACAAAATAGCTGTTTTTACCGATGAGTATTTTTCAACACCTCTGGGAAAGATGGCGATAGAGAAAGACATTACAAACCGTTTTCTGGAATATGGCGGGAATATAGAAGAAGATCCGGAGGCGTTCGTTTCCGAGAACTCTATTGAGATACAGATCCCGTTCATTCAAGCGGCAGCGAAAAACGCGAAGCTGATAATCCTGGCTATGACCGATCAAAGTTCCGGCAATTATAAGTTCTTAGCGGAGGCTATATACAGTATTATGAAAGACGAAAAAGATTTTGTGATTATCGCTTCTACCGATATGTCGCATTATCTTACGTATGAGGAAGCTAATAAAAAAGATCGAAAAACTTTGGAGATGATCGAGGCGATGTCCCCTGACGGTCTCTATGAAGGCAGCATGAAAGACCGGCACGGTCTTATGTGCGGGTACGGAGCTGTATGCGCGGTAATGGAAGCCAGCAAAAAGCTCGGCGCGGATAGAGTGCGGGTTTTGAAATACGCGAATTCAGGAGATACCTCCGGAATGAAAGATAGAGTTGTGGGGTATCTGAGCGCTGTTTTTGTCAAAGCGGACAAAGGGGAAGAAGGAGGAAATAATATGCTGAATAAAACGCAAAGAGAAGAGCTTTTAAAAATAGCCCGAGATACAATACGTTACAGACTTACCGAAGGGGGATATTTGGAAGTTAATACCGAAGATGAAGAACTCAAAAAAAATATGGGAGCTTTTGTCACCCTGCACAAGGACGGGAGATTGAGAGGATGTATCGGGAGTATGATCGCCCGGGAACCTCTTTATTTAGCGGTAAGAGATATGGCGGTTGCTTCCGCTACCGAAGACCTGAGGTTTCCCTCCGTGACGATCGGCGAATTGGACGATATAGACATAGAAATATCGGTTCTGACACCTATGAAAAAAAATGATGATCACAATGATATAGAGATAGGGAAACACGGTGTTATGGTGCAAAGAGGGAGGAATAGCGGAGTTTATCTGCCGCAAGTCGCGGATGAGACGGGATGGAATAAAGAACAGTTCATGGACAGTTTATGCGCGCAGAAAGCCGGGATACCTCAAAACTCCTGGAGAACCGGAGAGTGCGACATATACACATTCACCGCGGAAGTTTTTGGGGAAAAAGATAAATAGTGAAAGGGCGGAACGGGACTTTCTAATGGATAATTTTTATTGGGTCCCGGATTCCTCCAGAGGAGGATCCGGGATGACGATTTTTTTACGGATTACGGATCCCGAATCACCCCCCTCAGGGGGCAGGCGGAGGATAAA
>JBDRBI010000004.1:0-5340 GCA_043822885.1 Candidatus Omnitrophota bacterium | reverse complement strand
CGGCTATGGCGTCATGCCCGTCGGTGAATATGTTGGCTCTTACAACAACCTGTTCTCCCTCAACCCTTTTGACCGGAAACGCACCCCCGTCTATTTCCGGCGAAACCTTTTCTATCATCACCCTTGTATAAGAAGTATCGGTTTTTTTCTTAACGGCCATGAAATTCCCCCTTGCTAAAACGTTATGATATAACAACAAGTGTAAATATTTATTTTACCATATTATTTGAGCATAATGCATCTTTATGGATGATTTACCCAAAGTCTGCAGTAAATAGACAATTGTCCTGGAATAGTTAACTAAAGGCCGTCTTAGAGATAAAGTGAGATAAACCGCCACTACAATAGCGCCAATTCCATTTAATGCCGCCCCAAGGCAAAACGAAGTTCTGACTTGATCCTGAGCGAGCGAATGAAATGAGCGGTCGAAGGATTAAATAGCGGGCACTAAATATAGGGGCTTTTAGAGATAAAGAGACAAGCTAGTTCGCATATGGGATTGCTTCTCCGCCTAAGGCGGATCGCAATGACGGTGAGGCGGGAGTAATAGTCGCGTAGGTCTTTAGGACGTGGGGGTATGCGGGGTATATGTAGAATCAAAAAGCCCCGTAACATTTTCATGCTGCGAGGCTTTTATAAGTGGTGAGCCGCCTTGGCAGAAACCGGGAGGTTTCTGCACTTCCTCGGACATTTCGTCCTCGGTCGGACTCGGGGTATTATAGCAAGAGCTTATTCCCCTTCACCACGTTAGTCACCAAATTCAAAGGCCTCCGTGCATCAAACAAAAAGGCCGAAGGATAATTCCTTCGGCCTTTGAATTTGGTGAGCCGCCTTGGACTCGAACCAAGCACCCACGCCTTAAAAGGGCGTTGCTCTACCGGATGAGCTAGCGGCCCGCGCTTCCGTTTCTACGCTCTTATTTCTTTTTCTTTCTCTTCGAGTACTTCTTCTATGTTTTTTGTGTATTCGTTCGTTATTTTCTGTACTTTATCTTTGGTCTCGAACTTATCGTCTTCCGTCATCTTTTTTTCTTTTTCCATCTTCGCGGCTTCGTCGTTCGCGTGATGACGCGTGTTGCGTATCGATACTTTTCCTTCTTCGGCTATCCTGTGCAGGACTTTAATAAGTTCGTCCCTTCTTTCCTGAGTAAGCTGCGGCATGGTCAGCCGTATCAGCTTTCCGTCGTTCGTCGGAGTGATGCCTATTTCCGAAGCCATTATGGCTTTCTCTATCATCTCCATCGAAGCCTTATCCCAAGGCTGGATCACTATGGATCTGGGTTCCGGAGTGGATATACTCGCCAGCTGTTTTATCGGGGTCTTCGTTCCGTAATAATCCACTTTTACGCCTTCTACTAAACTGGGATGAGCTCTGCCGGTCCTTATGGTCGAAAACTGGTGTTTTATAGAATCAACCGCCATTCTCATCTTTTTTTCCGTCTCTTTTATGATCCTATCTACTTCTGTCTGAACCATAAAGATCACCCCTTAGTTAATGACCGTTCCTATCTTTTTTCCTTGAACGGCTTTTTTTATGTTTCCCTTTCTCATCATATCAAAGACCACTATCGGAACATTATTTTCCATGCACAGACTTATTGCCGTAGAATCCATTACTTTCAGTTTTTTCCGAAGAACTTCCATATAAGTAAGCGATGTGTATCTCTTGGCGTCTTTGTGTTTCATGGGATCTTTAGAGTAAACCCCGTCCACTTTTGTCGCTTTCAGGATCATTTCGGCCCCGATCTCTATGGCTCTCAGCGCCGCGGCCGTATCCGTAGTAAAATAAGGGTTACCCGTACCGCACACGAAAATAACTACACGCCCTTTTTCTAAATGCCTTATGGCCCTGCGTCTTATATAAGGCTCGGCCAGTTCCTGCATTTCGATAGCCGTTGAAATACGGGTATGCACGCCCGCTGTCTCCAAAGCATCCTGGAGCGCCAGGCCGTTCAGCATAGTGGCTAACATCCCCATATAGTCCGCGGTGGCTCTATCCATGCCCTTGCTTGCCGCCGTCAATCCCCGGAAAATGTTTCCGCCTCCTATGACTATCGCGAGTTCCGTGCCGCTTTTCTTTACTTCTTTTATCTGCTTGGCTATCGAATTATTTACTTTGGGGTCTATGCCGAATTTTAGACTACCCATAAGCGCTTCACCGCTTATTTTAAGCAAGACCCTTTTTCTTTTCTTCTCTTTAATAGCCATAAGCTTTCTGCCCGCTTCACTGTTCACTGTTCCCCCCCTGCAGATTTCTTCGCACTCTGAGCTCGGGGGCAGGCGGTTCACGGTTCACTGGCCCCGGTTTAAATTTCTTCGCCTACTTCAAATCTCACAAATCGTTTCACTACGACATTTTCACCTAATGTCGCTATAACCTGGGTTACAAGCTCGTTTATCTTTCTGTCAGGATCTTTTATGAACGGTTGTTCTAAAAGACATGCTTCGGAAAAATATTTATCAAGTTTTCCTTCGACTATTTTCTCTACCACATTCGCCGGTTTATCTTTTATTTGTGTCGCGAATATTTCTTTTTCTTTTTTTATCACATCTTCGGGAACGTCTTCTCTCGAAACATATGAAGGGTTGGCCGCGGCTACCTGCATAGCCAGGTCCTTAGTGAGAGATGTGAACGTGTCATTTCTGGCCACAAAATCTGTCTCACAATTCACTTCGAGGATCACTCCTATTCTTCCGCCCGTATGTATATAGGCTTCTATTGTCCCCTGTCCGGCTATACGCGAAGCCTTTTTAGCGGCTTTTGTAATTCCCTTTTTTCTTAATATATCAATGGCTTTATCTATATTTCCGCCCGATTCTTTAAGCGCTTCCTTACACTCCATCATACCGGCGGATGTTTTAAACCTCAATGTTTTTACCGCGTCCATCATACTCATTTTCCTCAACTCCTATTTTTTTGTTCGCTTCGCTCAGCATAGCGCATAGAGCACAGCGCATAGTGTCATCATAATAAAAATTGTACTATATGCTTATATCGCCTTCTAGCTCTTCTTCTACTATTTCTTTTGCTTCAGTTGCTTCTTTTGGTTTTGCTTCTTTCGGTTCTTCTTTTGTTTTAATTTCTTCTTTTATCTCTACCGGAGCCACTTTAGCTGTTTCTTCAGTTTCAGTTTTTTCTTCAGGAACAGGTGTTTCTTCTTTATCTTCCGCTTTTTTTATCTTTAGAGTCGTTCCCATGAATTCGCTTCTTCCCTTCTCTACCGCGTCAGCTAATGTGCCGAGTATATATTTTATAGAACGGATAGCGTCATCGTTACCGGGTATAGGGAAATCCACCATATCCGGATCACAATTTGTGTCTATAAGTGCTATGACGGGAATGCCGATCTTTTTTGCTTCTTTTATGGCGATGTTCTCGGATTCGGTATCAACAACCACCAGACAATCCGGAAGAACGTTCATATCTCTTATTCCTTCCAGATTTTTAAGGAGTTTATACTCTTCTTTTTCTACGCGCGCTTTTTCTTTCTTCGCGAGGTTTTCGTATACTTCTTCTTTTTTCCTTTCCTGAAGCTGATTAAGTCTATCCACACTTTTCCGTATAGTAGTGAAATTTGTGAGGCATCCTCCCAGCCATCTTTCGTCTATGAAAAACATGCCGCATCTTTGGGCTTCTTCTCTTATTATCTGTTTTGCCTGTTTTTTTGTTCCCGCGAAAAGCACGATCTTACCTTGCCCCGCGAGCTCATATATGAACTCGGTAGCTTTTCTTAAGGCTTCTTCCGTTTTCTTAAGGTCGATAATGTAAATACCGCTTTTTGCACCGAAAATGTATTTTTTCATTTTCGGGTTCCATTTGTTGGTCTGATGTCCGAAATGCACACCGTTTTCCAACAGATCCCTTATCACCTGTGACGCTATACTCATTTTAACTCTCCTCCTCCTGCGCGTTTTAAGCTCCGAGATATCGCGCGATTAAAAAGCTTATGCCACATACATAGCTCATCACACGCTCGGTCTAAACGCTTTAACATTAAATGCCCCGGCCTTTGCCGATACTGAACGACTATTATATAGAAATTAGGTATAATTGCAAGTATTTTTACACGGAGAACTGCATCTCGTAAAGTTTTCTGTATAAAGGACTTCTGTCCAAAAGCTCGTCATGCCTGCCGCTTTCGGTTATCTCTCCGTTATCTATGACTATGATCTTGTCCGCGTGTTTGATCGTGCTAAGTCTATGCGCGATAACTATTACGGTCCTGCCCTTCATAAGATTGTTAATGGCTTCCTGAACCAATTTCTCGCTTTCGGTATCAAGCTGTGAAGTCGCTTCGTCGAATATAAGTATGGGCGGGTTCTTGTAAACTGCCCGGGCTATGGCAATACGCTGTCTTTGCCCTCCCGATATTTTAAGCCCCCGTTCCCCTATGATCGAGTCGTATCCTTTGGGGAAATCCTTAATAAAACGATGCGCGTTTGCCGCGGTAGCTACTTTGATCAATTGTTCTTTATCTATCTCTTCATGCCCGTAACTGATATTGGCCTTTACCGTATCATTGAATAGGAGGGTTTCCTGGGTGACTAGCCCTATTAGATCCCTAAGAGAGGATATGGACACATCTTTAAGATCTATACCGTCTATCTGTACCGATCCGGAAGAAGGGTCATAAAACCGCGTGATAAGATTGACCAAAGTGCTCTTGCCTCCGCCTGACGGCCCCACAAGCGCGACTATTTCTCCTTTTTTTATAGTAAGATCGATCTTTTTTAGGACATTATCCTTATCATACTTAAAAAAAACGTCTTTAAAAATTATCTTTTCCTTAAAACCTTTTATCTCGACTGGGTTTTCCGCCTCTTTTATCGTGATGGGTTCATCTAAAAGATTGAAGATGCGTTCCGTTGCCGCTAATGCCTGCTGGTTGATACCATACACATTGCTCAGCTTTTTCACGGGTTTCATTAGGGAAAAAAGAGCTACTAAAAACGCCGTAAAGATGCCCGCGGAAAGTTCACCTGTTACTATACTTTTGCCGGTCATCCACATTATTACCGCCACACAGGCTACCCCCATGATCTCGGTCATGGGGCTTACTATTTTCATCCTTTTTATGGATTTCATGCTTAGCTTATAGAAAGATTGGTTATGTTTCTCAAAGTTTTTAGATTCGTATTCTTCCATGCCGAAAGATTTTACGAGTTTTATACCGGTTATCGTCTCGAGCAGCATATTATTGATGTTGCCTATCTTTTCCTGCGAGTTTTGACTTATTTTCCGCAGCCTTTTCCCTATCCTTATCACGGGATAAAGTATCATGGGGATCAGCACCAAACTCACAAAGATAAGACTCCATGGTATTCCTCCGTACAGTTTCAG
>JBDRBI010000003.1:0-6371 GCA_043822885.1 Candidatus Omnitrophota bacterium | reverse complement strand
TTTTTACCCGTTGGCGGCAAATCCCTCCAGTGCTCAAACACCCCCTACACGTCTGACATTTTAACCGTACATCTCTCTCTGTCCCCGCACCAATTTCGTCATTGCGCTTGTACGCCATACACATGCTAAAACTATATACCTTCATTCACAGCGGTATTTTAGTATTTTTCTAACTTTTTAAGGGGTGTAAAATAAACTCGTCCGCCTTAGGTGGACTCAGACAGTATTTTACACTCTTTCCCTTAAAAAGTTATAAAAATACTAAAATACCGCAACTGTTCATTCAGGCATACAGTTTTAGCTATACCCAGATAACTCGTATCGATCAACTCACAGTCGTTCACTACGAACCATGAACTATCAACCATGGACTTTCTCCCTTCCCTCTACAATGGTACAAGTGAATCTTTTCGCTTGTGCGCAATTTCTTAACGCTTTTTTTATAACTTTTTAGGGGTGTTAAATGAACTCGCCCTCACTGTTTTTTATAGGAGTTCGGGCTCGAACAGCATTTAACAATATTCCCCTAAAAAGTTATAAAAAAAGCTAAAATTGCGATGCGCTCCAATATCCACTTGTACCATTTCCCATACACATCACCCAAAGTTATATTTTAAGACTTTAGACTTTTTAACCTTTAGACTCTTTAACCTTTAAACTTTTTTCCGTCCCCTATCCCCTGAACCCTGTACGCTCTTCTCCACCCATTCCGCGTACTCTTCGTTCACTCTATCTATCGGCAAACAAGCGATACACGGGCATTCATAACTATGCAGTTTTTTTATTTCCTTTTCGGCCCTATCGAGAAGGGATCCTTTTGTTTTAAAGATAAGCAGGGTTTCTTTATCTTTTTTTATCGTTCCTTCCCACCAATACACAGAACCGATATTCTCTATGATATTCGCGCATGCCGCCAGACGTTTCGAGATCACACCCTCCGCTATTCTCTCCGCTTCTTTTTTACTCGAGACCGGCACATAGATCATATAAAGTTTTTCCATTATGCTCCCGTAGAAAGGTTTTTAGTTTTTTGATATTAGATCGCGGTTTTTAGCGAAAACATAAAGAGCGATAGCGGCGGCGGAAATTACATTAAGGGATTCTACGGCGCTGTTCATAGGCACCGCAAAAGATCCTTGAGCTATGTCGAGCAAAGATCTCGCCATCCCTCTACCCTCATTTCCGAACATTAAGATCGCGGAAGTTCCTTTTTGTATGATATTTTTCGCTTTCTCGATATCTTTCCCCGAGGCCTCCATAGCAAAAAATACGTCTCCACCCTCTTTAAGCGCTATCAAGTCTTCCAGATCATATTCCCGGATATTAATATCCATTATTGTTCCCACAGACGCCCTTATGGTCTTGGGATTATAAATATCCGCGCAGTCCCCGAAAAAAAGCATTTCCTTCACTCCGAACGCGACTGATATACGTATGATCGCGCCGACATTCCCGGGATCCTGAACATTATCCAAAAGCACCTTTAGTGTGTTCTTTTTTGAAGTCCTTGCGTTTCTGACGGGTCTCTCTACTATTGCCAATATCCCTTCCGGATGATGTAATGAAGAAGTTTTTCGAATGTCGGTATCATTACCGATTGCGATAGGAACGTCTTTTTTTTGTATCCTCTCTATAAAGTCCGCGTTCTCCCGCGCAAAGCTTTCGGATACAATTATTTTTTTAAGGCTATGTCCCTTTTTAAATATGTCCCTTACTATTTTTAACCCTTCCGCGACAAAAAGATCGGTTCTATCCCTGCTCTTTTTATCCCGCAAGAGCTCACGTATCTCTTTCAATTCAGTTTTGGCAGCCTTTTTCATGATGATTATATCCCGCAAGATAAGTAACAATAAAAATCGGGGACATCCTTCAACCCCAGATTACCCCCCCCGACAGGAAGGGTGTCCCCACCTTGCATTTACTTAAGACCTTCACCTCTCAAACTTAACTATCTCCTCCCACCATTTTCCGCTGTCCCAAGTCTTGGTCTCTTTCCACATTTTCCGGCCGCTTTTGGTTTTTAAATGTTTTGGGGCTTCTTTAAAGAATTTTGCCGCGTTATGCACCCCCATATCAACGTATTCTTTAGCCTGAATAAGACACTCTAATATATCCGCGTCCCTGGCTATAAGGCTTTCTTTTGTTTCCTGCTCATCATGTTCTTTTCTCATGGCCGTGAGTTCGTTCTTTGTTCCCGGCGGAAGGGTCCTCACCTGTTCTTTAAAGGCTTCTTTTTCGGCGCTTCGTACGTCTATATATTTGTGCGCCATCTTATGCGAATCGTTTATACGCGCTTCCTGAATATCGTTAAAAAGCGTCATTAAAAGCACTCTATACGGATCAACTCCTTCCATTTTGGAGAGAACATAACCTATAACCGCGCATCTAAAGCTGTGTTCCGCGACACTTTCTTCCTGAGGGACACCCAATACCCACCATCCGCTGCGCTTTACCCTTTTAAGCAGTCCCGCTTCGGCGATAAAATTCAACAGGTCTTCCACTTCATTCTTCTTTTTCTTTTTCCGTAAAGACATATATTTACCTTGCCCTCTTGATCTGGTAGCAAAAAATCGCGGCCGCAATAGACGCGTTATACGAAAGCTGCGCCCCATCCATACTAAGGGCGACCATTCCGTCCAATACTTTTTTTACTCCGGGACGTATCCCCTTGCCTTCGCTTCCCACGACAAGAGCGATCGCCCCTTTTGTCATTATCTCCGGGATATCCCCTTTTTTTCCTTCAATAGCCGCTCCGAAAACTTTTATACCTTTTTTCTTGATGTTCTGTACGGACGTCGCTATGTTGATGACCTTGCCTATCTCGACATAATTTTCTCCGCCTGAGGCTACTCTTAAAACCGTCTCATTGACTTCCGCGGAGGAATGTTCCGGCAATACCAGCGAAAACCCTCCCATACAAGCTAGTGTGCGGATTATTGATCCCAGATTTTGAGGATCGGTTATACCGTCAAGAAAAAGAGGTATGGTCTTCTCTTGCATGCATTTTTTTACAATGGATTCGAAAGGCGCGTACCGAAAATCGTCAACTTCGGCAAATACTCCCTGCGCGTGCACATCGCCCGCTAAACTGTTGAATTCTTTCTTATCCAGAGATTCGAATGTAAGCCCCGCCTTCTTAGTCTCTCTCACGATATCGGAAAGATAGACCTGTTTCTGCAGGACCAGTTTTTTTATCGATCCAGGGTCAGCTTTTACGCGTTCGATCACCGGATTTTTACCATACAATCTCATCTTCGTTCCTTCATATCTAAAAGTTAGCGCAAAGGGCATAGGGCATGGCGCATGGCGGGGAGAGACTCTGTCTTTGCGAGAAGTCCGAAGGACGACGAAGCAATCTCTTTCTATCCACTGTTTCTTAGATTGCTTCGCTCTCTTCGTTCGCTCGCAATGACGGAGGAGGCTTCTCGTCTCCCCTTCACCATAACCCTACGCGGCTAACGACAGAAGAGCGCCTATAACGGCTGCGGCTATACCTATAACAACTATTTTTTTGTTCGGTAGTTCTTCGACCCAAGAGAAAAAGCGTTCTTTTATTTTATCTTTCATAATAAAGACTATAATGCCTCCTAAAACCCCTAATCCTCCCACTAAAAAGACTATCCACGGTATCCCGCAGGAAGGAGCCGCTAATACCAAGAGCGCGGCTACAACGGTTTTTATGCCGTTGACCAGTTGAAATCTTTTTTCCTTTTTTACCGCATCCACTAACCTTTTCAATGTTTTGGGTTTTAATACCAGAACGCATCCATAGATCAGAATGATAACCGAAACTATCTTTACTATCAAAACCATATGTGCCTCCTTTTTTAGTTCTTCAAAAAACCTCGCATAATGTCTACAACCCTATCAACATCACTTTTTTCCCCCACGGCTTGAGCATCTCCGTCACCCCTTAGCCCTCTCAAAGCGTCGGTTATTTTATTCACGACCATGCCCTGGATAGCTTCTTTCAAACGTGGTCCGGGATAGAACTCGGGGTTTTCCATCGTCCCTTTTATCTTAAAGTCAAAAACCACTTCATTGGGAGCCGTATCCAGATATTTTAATATCTCGGGTAAAACATTATCCTTCCACGCGCCGGAGCCATCATTTGTTCCTTTCTCCCTGAACTTTAATCCTTTAAGTATCAAAGTGTTTGTCGAACCAATATTACCATGATCAAGATCAAAAACAAGTGTTCCCGAAAAAGTTCCTTCGGAAACAACAATAGGAACATATTTATCGTAATACGGCCGGAACAGATCTAAGTCCAGATCTCTGACCTCGTATCTGCCGGACATCGTCAGATCTTTTTGTCCGATATCAAGAAAAACTTTCCAGTCTATTTTTTGATCCCTATTTCCGTTCAGTATTCCCTGACCTTCGGTTCCCACCCCTAACACCTTTGTCTGGTCTCCGCTCAGATCGAGTTTTACGTCCGAATATATTTCATCTAAGGTCAGAAAATACGGTGATCTCATTACTTTTGTGTCGGAAAATTCTATACTTCCGTTCCTGATCTTTATTACGTCCGGCAGGCTCACAAGATCCGCCATGTTCAGTTTTATTTTAGATCCGCTTTTTTCTTTCTCGGGAGACGTTCTTCCCGTTTTTTCTTCCGCCGGACTTTTATTCTTCCCTTTCGTCACTTTTTCCATATCACGGATATTTAATCTGCCGTCCGATCTGCGGTCTATTTTAGCGTTAATACCGTCCGCGAGTATCTCGCTTATTTCTATTCCGTTAAATATGGTTTTCCCGCGCATTTCATATCGGCAGGAAATATTTCCTCTATCAACTAAAAACTCATTTTGATAGCCTTTCGGGTTCTTTATCTTCAGACCTTTTAAATTTAGAATACCGTTTTCGATGTCAAAGACAACATCCTCGACTGTTATATATGAGGGCAAACTGCGTTTCAGTATAGTTTTTGTCGAAACCTGCAATATATTCTGTAAGTTCGCGTACACAAATATGCCCGCTGCCAAAACAAGGACAACCAGCCCTATAAGGATCTTTTTCATTTTTTTGTCTCTCCTTTTCCCGCTTACTCCCAAACTCCGCTTATTCGAATCTCGCACATCTTACATTGACCTCTCTCATCAAAATGCCCGGTGACGGATGAGTGGAAACCCTGTCTTTCTATCAAAGTCCTCCCGCATCCGGGACAAACCGTATCCGCCGAGAACTCTGTGTTTCCGGGATAAACATATAAAAGCCCTTCTTTTTTCCCTATTGCCATAGCTTTTTTAATGCTTTCGGAAGGGGTAAAAGCTATCTTTTTCTCTTTATAGTTCGGATGAAAACGACTTAAATGCCATGGAATATTGACATCAATGCCCGCCAAAAAACGCGCTATATCCCGTAGTTCTTCATCGGAATCGTTCTCTCCCGGAATTATTAACGTGGTAACCTCTATCCATATCCCGGCCTCTTTCATGCGCCTTATGGTCTCAAGAACAGGACCCAGACTGCCCTCGCACATTTTTTTATATGTACTATCCTTAAAGAACTTAAGATCGACATTGGCCGCGTCCAAATACGGAGAGATCGCCTCCAACGCCTCCTTTGTCATGAACCCGTTCGTAATAAAACTGTTCTTTATCCCGTTCTCATGCGCGATCTTGGCGATATCATACGCATATTCAAAAAATACAGTGGGCTCGGTATACGTATAAGAAATATTATAGCAAAAAGTTTCTTTCGCTTTTCTGACTATTTCCGCGGGAGACATTTCTTTCCCATCTATATCATCTTTTTCTATCGCTCTTACCTGAGAGATGCTCCAATTCTGACAAAAAGAACACTTTAGATTACATCCCAAAGTCGCTATAGAATAAGTGTTCGATCCCGGCAAAAAATGATACAAAGGTTTTTTTTCTATCGGATCGACATGCTCTGCTATAACCTTCCCGTACGCGAAGGTAAAAAGTATACCGTCAATATTTTTACGCATCCCGCATTTTCCGTATCCTTCGGGGGGAATAATGCATCGATGAGCGCATAGACAGCAAAGAGCGCCTTTTTCCTCAAGCTCTTTCCATAGAACAGCTTCTTTAAACATAAAAATGGGATTTTATTCTTACGCGTCCGTATTTTTTTGAGGCGCTTCGTCCGCTTCTAACATGATCTTCTCGTCAAGTTTCAACGTCGACTCAAGATTTCCTTTAAATCTTAGAACGTGCCCTTCTCCTACACGGTATGCCTCTTGAGCCTTTTCAAGATTATTGCCGATATTCTCGAACTTTTTATAAAAATTACTGAAATCTCTTTCTATCTTAAAAAGCGATTCTTGAAGTTTTTTAGTGTCTTTGACTATCTCAATGTTCCGTATCCCTAATATCACTATTTGAAGGAACGCGTAAAAAGTA
>JBDRBI010000002.1:0-4428 GCA_043822885.1 Candidatus Omnitrophota bacterium | reverse complement strand
GCTCCGTATCTTTCTCCTCCGAACAATAAAAGAAAAATAAGAGCCGCTATATTCAGTCCATACGCGAAATACGCGTAGTTCAATATACGCAAATAATCCGTATTGGCCAGGACAAAAAGAATAAGCATTCCCAAAAGCACCCACGCCGCCTGTTTCATAACAAGCATGCTCATCTTCGCGCTTTGACCATCTAGACTGTGTGTAGCGGAATATATATAAACTATTCCCAGAAGCGCGATCATAATAACCGCGCCCAAAAGCACTTTATCTATCCGCCCCGTAAAAGTATTTGTAACCATAAAAATAGAAGTTAGAAGAGAGATGTTAGAAGTTAGAAACTAATTAGCTTTCCCTCCTCTTTTTGCCTCCGTCCTCCCTCCTCTTTTCCTCAAAAGAAACATTAATTGAGCTTATTTTTTTACATCAGTCAATCGTCTAACTTCTACCTTCTGCCCTCTACCTTCTATCTTCTACCCTCTACCTACTACCTACAAAATCCCAAGCTCGATCGCTCTTTTAAAAACTTTCCCGGCCGTCTCCGCGGCGTAGTACCCGCCTTTTCCTCCGTATTCGTCAAAAACAACGACAGATAATTTTGCGTTTTCAAACGGAGCGAAACCCATAAACCATCCATGACTCTTTCCGCGTGATGTCTGCGCGGTCCCGGTCTTACCGGCAACCGATATTTCTTCGAGCTTGGCTTTTATTCCTGTACCACGTTTATCATTAACGGCTTTTTCCATGCCTTCTCTAACTTTATCTATAGTTCTGTCAGAAAATCCCAGATATTCCATCTTCGGACTATTTATCTCTATCCCTTCTATTTTTTTCACAAGATAAGGCTTAGGCAAATATCCTTTGTTCGCGAAAACCGACACCATACACGCGATCTGAATAGGTGAACACAGAAGATATCCTTGTCCTATAGAAAAATTTACTGTGTCGCCTTTATACCATGCTTCTTTAAATTTTTTCTTTTTCCAGGCGGGAGAAGGAACCGTCCCCGCTCTCTCCCCGGGAAGATCTATCCCCGTCCTCTTTCCAAAACCCATTTTCTCGGAATATTCCGATATGATATCCGCCCCGCAGGCAAGACCCACATTAAAAAAATATACATTACATGACCCCTTGATCGCATCGGTCAATGCCACCGGACCATGCCCGTTCGTTCTCCAGCAATGAAAAACTGTTTTCCCTAAATTAAATTTACCGGAACATAAGAACTCTTGATCGGGTAAGATTATATTCTTCTCCAAAGCGCCCGCCGCGATCACGGTCTTAAAAACAGATCCGGGAGGATAAACACCCGTTATAGCCCGGTTTATCAAAGGATAATCTTCAGAGGTTAAAATAGCTCTAACCTCATCATCCCGAAATTGATCTATGAATACATTAGGATCATAAGCAGGCGCGCTTGACATAGCGATTATTTCGCCTGTCGCGGGATCCATGACAACTATAGCTCCTTTTTTTTCTTCAAGAAGTTCATCGCAAAATTGTTGAAGACCTATATCTATGGTCAATTCCAGGTCTTTGCCCGGCACAGGCTCTTTGAAACTCAAAACATTTACTTCACGCCCGACATGGTCGACTTCTATCTGTTTACCTCCATTCCGCCCTCTCAAATAATCATCATAAAATTTTTCGATCCCACTCCTTCCCATCCGATCATCTATACGGTATCCGTATGATCTAAGTTTATCTAATTCGTTACGGTTAATGTCCCCTATGTGTCCCAATAACGATGAAGCGGTCTTTCCGTACAGATATTCCCGTTCTGACGACACTTCTACCAAGAGGCCGGGATGACTCCCCCTCAGCTCTTCCATCGATATAGCTTTTTTTATATCAATACCCTGGATGATGTTTATCGGGACGTACGGATTTTTTTTCGCTTCTTTCATTCGAGAACGTATTTCTTCTTTGGACTTCTCGGTCACAGAGCTGACGATCTCCGTTAAAGCCTCTTCATCTTTTACACGGCTGTAAATAACAAACACACTGAATGACAATAGGTCCTTTGCTATAGGCCTTCCTCTACGGTCCGATATAGTTCCCCTGGGAGCCATAAGGGGGGCCAATTTTAACCTGTTTTCTTCCGACATCAAACGATATTTCTCGTGTTGGACTATCTGGACATACCCCAGTCCCGCAAGAAGTGAGATAATAAAGGAACCTATAATAAGCGAAAATACTTTGACCCTCATAGAAATGTCCAGCTTTCCTATTCTTCCAGACGAAACAATTTGCTCATCAGAAAAAAGAATATCGGCGCGGCAGCTACCGTCCCCGCTAACGTTCTCCAATTATGGATAAAGATAATAAACGGACCGATCGAGTCCGCGTCGGACGCGGTTAAATAAACGGTATGAACGAACATCACCAAACAAGCGGCTACCGCGGTTATTAATGCCTGTGCTATAGGATTATGTCTATAAAATATCCTTCCCTCAAAAAAACCCAAGGCTCCGATAACGGGGAACATGAATATGTCAACAGGAAATGTACCGAAAGATAGACTCCCTCTTATCAGCCCGGCAATAAACGCGAATATTACAGCTTCTTTTCCCGCGCGAAAGATCCCTTCGAAAACTATCATCAAAAGAATGATGTCCGGCATCCACGCGGTTTTGCCCGCCAATTGAATCTGAAAAACAACCGATAACAATAAGAGAAAGTATATGAATGCAAGCTTTTTCATTTTAGATGCGCGCGCCTATTATTTTACGCAAAGAATTTCTTCCTGGGCCAACGGATCCGCGGATGGTTTAATATCAGCGTATTTATAAAGACCCGTTTTACTTTTACCGACATCTATTATGCGTCCCACGATGATCCCTTTCGGGAATATTCGACTGTAGTCCGACGTCATTACAATAGAATTTCTCCGGATGTCGGCATCAATGGGAAGGTACAGCATTCTCGCCCTGCCTTTTCCTAACCCCACGATAATACCGTTGATATAAGTGTTCTTGATTTTTCCGCCGGATCTGAAAGTAGGATGGCTGACCAAAATAACGGATGAGGTCTTCTCCGAAAGTTCCGCGATCTTCCCTAAGAGCCCCTGCGCGGAGCATACCGCCGAATCTTTTTCCAGGCCGTCCTGCCTGCCTTTGTCGATAATAAATGATCCTACCCAAGTATTAGGGTCTCTTGCTATTATACCCGCGGCCACGGTTTCAAATTCCGATCTTTTTTTAAAATCCAAAAGATCTCTAAGCCTTGCGTTTTCTTTTCTTAGCTCTTTGAACTGTTCAATTTTTAAAGAAAGATCCGCCGCTTCTTTTCTTAGGGAGTCATTTTCTTGAATAAGCTCGAGTTTTTTGCGGAAATAACGACCCGCGTTCGTCCAGCACCTTACCGGAGAAGTCGCTATTGTAACAGCTACGTTCTTTATTGCGGATCTTACAGGAGGAAGGAAAGAAAGGATCACCATACCCGCGATCAGAATCGCGGTGAATATCCACTTTTTTTCTCTGTTATAGAATCTAGGCACATCGATTAATTATCGGTCTATTGCTGCAGACTGCGTGCAACAGTTAATCTTTTGAGATACTTGAGCTCACTTAAAACTTTTCCTGTTCCGAGAACGACCGCGGTCAAAGGATCATCCGCGATATGCACAGGAAGACCGGTTTCTTCGGAGACCAATTTATCTAATCCTCTTAAGAGCGCCCCGCCTCCCGCGAGAATAAGTCCTTTTTCTATAAGATCAGCCGAAAGTTCCGGAGGCGTTCTTTCTAAAGTTATCCTGACCGCTTCGATTATCTGCGCTATGGGCTCGGCTAAAGCTTCTCTGACCTCTTCACTGCTTATGGTGATCCTTTTGGGTAGACCCGCTACAAGATCCCGGCCACGTACTTCCATGGTCATTTCTTCATCCATCGGATATCCCGAACCTATGGTTATTTTTATCTCTTCCGCTGTTCTTTCCCCGATCATGAGATTATAGGTGCGCTTAAGATAATTGATTATCGCGTCATCCATTTCATCTCCGCCTATACGTATGGACTTTGAGAACACAACTCCCGCCAAAGAGATAACAGCCATTTCGGTAGTCCCTCCCCCGATGTCTATTATCATATTTCCCGACGGTTCCTGTATCGGAAGCCCCACACCTATGGCAGCCGCTACGGGTTCCTCCAGCATAAAGACTTCTCTTGCGCCGGCATGAAGAGCTGAATCCTTTACAGCGCGCTTTTCGACTTCTGTTATTCCCGAAGGTATGGCAATGATAACTCTCGGACGTACTAATCTTCTCGAATTATGCACCTTCTTTATAAAATATCGCAGCATACTTTCCGTTATTTCAAAATCAGCGATAACACCGTCACGCATCGGCCTTATAGCAACGATGTTTCCGGGAGTTCTTCCCAGCATGCGTTTTGCTTCTTCGCCTACGGCAAGGACATTAGATGTCCCCGCCTC
>JBDRBI010000001.1:0-2758 GCA_043822885.1 Candidatus Omnitrophota bacterium | reverse complement strand
TCATCTCCTTTTCCAACCCCTTCATAATCTCGGCTACGGGGGGCGCTCTTTCAAAATCGTTTGTCATTATTCTAGGGACGGTTCCCTTTCCATCAAAATTTGGAAGAGCAAATATAAAATTCACGTTTTTTAGATCCTTGCATGAACGGATAAGACCCGCCCAGATCTTTGTGTTGTCCTCAAGATCTTCCCGGGGGATCAGAGTAGTGTCGATGACTATATCGACGGGTTCTTTGATGTTTATATTCTTAAAATATGTTCCCGCACAGTTAAGTACATTCTTCCCCCTGAGATTAGTGTTTTCTATTATTTCCTTTTCTTTTTCTAGATCTTCTTTTGAGATCTTCTCTTCCT
Organism: Candidatus Omnitrophota bacterium; assembly: GCA_043822885.1. Classification (GTDB taxonomy): domain Bacteria; phylum Omnitrophota; class Gorgyraeia; order Tantalellales; family Tantalellaceae; genus Aadella. The sequence goes on along the minus strand of JBDRBI010000001.1, from coordinate 2,404 downwards.
TCTCTCCCTCTTTTTCTCCAAAAAGGGATAACTGTTCTTTCTTTGTTTCCTTTTTCGGGGTTTTCTTTTTATTCCTTTGCTTTCTTATTGTCTCGATATCTTTTTTTGTCAGAGATTCCTGTTCCGGGAAAAAGTTCATCTGCTTAGGCACTTGAGGGAAAAGGCTCATTTGTTTTCCAGGCATTTTTCCCCTGGGTCTTTCGATCTTTTCTTTTGTCTTGTCAACCATCCTCTGCGCGCTATATGCAGTAATCGCGAGGCACCGGTTTGATTCTTTTGCTTCTTCCGTAAAGAGCTCGAATCCGGGGAAAGATATTTCATCAAAAGAGTGTTTATAAAAAAACTTTTCGGCCCTTTTCTCTTCAGGGGCATACTCTTTATCTTCCGCCGGATGGATCACACAAATTTCTTCCCTATTTGTTCCTTCTTTGTATTCATCGAGGATCCTCTCCAGTCTTTTAGCTAAAAGGATCTCTCCTAACCCTTTCCCTCTATGCTCTTCGGATATTTCGCTGTAATCTCCCATGTAAACGCTTTGATCGCCCTCTTCAAAAGGAAATATTCCCTTATGACAATACGATATTCCCAATATTTTCCCTCCTTCGGTCTCCAGGATCGCGAGGAATCCTTTCTTCCTTTTTATTGCCGCTTCCTCAATGGCAATTTCCCATTTGTTTCTGGGAAAACTTCTTTTTTCTGCGTTTTCAAACCATTTGTCCAAAGTTTTTGTGATCTCTGCCGGATTGTCGGTCACTTTCGCGAACACTTGAAACCCATTTACCCGGATAGAACCCCACGGGTTGGTTTCTCCTTCTTTTTCCTCAACGCCTTTTTCTTCTTCATCACGCAGCCAGTCCGCGATCGTTATTGTCTGGGTCTCTTGTTGAAATCTTTTGAAGATCTCGTCGCTTTTTTCTCCGGCAAACACGCTTACCTCGCTTTTAGCATTATAATCAGGCAGAACTATTCCTAAAATATCTTCGCTCTTCCCCATCGGCATCTCATATCTGTATGTCCTCACTTTATCCTTTTTTTTCATATATCTTACCGCCAAGGACAAAAGGAGCGTTCCTAAAAGCTGCCCTCGGTATGCGTCTTCCACGTAAAAAGCCTGTGCCTTCATGTTATTCTTGAGATTTCCGTAGTCATACTCCACAGACGTAATCGCTGTTTTTTCGTCCAAAAGAAATATAACGTAATATATCCCTCCTACAAAAATCTCTTCCCCTTCTTTAGTGATCTCATATGCCCCGAAATCCCTGACATTAAATTCTTCTATGCCCGTGTCTTTTTTTGTTTCCAGATGCCTCAATGCAAAGACTTTCTTGTTCTGCCTTACAACATAATCCAGTTCAAAGCCTTCTTTATTTTTTATCGGGATAGAACAACTAAAGCCGAATTCTTCAAGTGAAACGTTTTTATCCGTTGTTTTTTTGTTTATATCTTTCCCTTCTTCATCACGTAGCCAGTCCGCGATCGTTATTGTCTGGGTCTCTTTTCGGAATTCTTTGAAAATTGCGCCGCTTTGTTCGTTAAGAAAAGCGCTTGTTCCAGTTTTCTCGGTATAATCGGGTAAAACGCTTTCTAAAACGTAGATGCTATTCCCTGTAGGCCACACATATTCATATTCTTTTACTTCATCCTTTTTTATCATGTATTTTACTGCCGCAGATAAAAGAAGTTTTCCAAATTTTTGTCCCGCATAATCCTCTTTCACATAAAAAACATATGGGCTGATATCTTTTGTAAGCGCACCATAGTTATAGTCTGTCGAAGAGAAAGCTGTATTCCCTGACATGGGAGGGATAACGTAATATAACCCCCCGATAAAAACTTCTTCTCCTTTTTCGGAGACTTCGTACACAACAAAATCTCTGATCTTATATGGGTATCCTCCTTCCCGTATTTCATGTTCAAGATGCCTCAATGCAAAGACTTTCCCGTTCTGCCTTACAACATAATCCAGTTCAAAGCCTTCTTTATTTTTTATCGGAATAGAACAATTAAGGCCGACATCTCTAAGCGAAATGTTTTTATCGTTTCCTTCTTTCTTTACGTTTTCGCCTCTTTCTTTACCGATTTTCACTATTGCCATTATTTCCAATTGACCCTCTTCACTTTTCTTGCAATATACGCGCAGCTTGATCTGTTCATCCGTTCCTTCAGAATTAAGATCTTCGTCAATTTTTAGCGTTATTTCTATGGCTTTCCTTCTATTCCCATCTTCCCCTATTTTTGGAGGAGCGGCTAATGTTACTATGCGTCTTTTCTTTTCCATGCTTTTTGTATAACTCTCGTCAAGCATAGCGTTTAAGTCATGCCATGGCGTATTTTCATTTTTCAAAAGTGTAGCGATAATGAGTCTTATCTCTATGCCGGCTCTTTCGGAATATTCTTGTCCCAC